>JALYRV010000088.1 GCA_030855205.1 Acidobacteriota bacterium
CCATCGTCATGATCGTCGATGATGACGCCCGGAATGCGCGAGACGATTGGCCGACATCTTCGTTCGTCAGGATTTAATGTTATCAGTGCGGCGACGGGTTCGGAGGGCATCCGGGCGGCCAGCGGGATGGCGATTGATGTCGGCCTCGTCGACTATCACCTTCCGGACATGGACGGCATCGACTGCGCGCGCACGCTCATCGAGCAACGCAGAAATCCGTCGCTGCGGCTGCTTCTGTTCACGGCTGATTGGAGCGTAGAGGAGAGAGGCAATGAGCTCAGACACCTCGGCGTGCCCGTCCTATCGAAACTCTGCGACCTTGATGACATCGAAGCGACCGTTCGGAGAACGAGCGCGTGCTGACTCGAATGACCTGCGCTCATGCGGAGCGCAGCGACGATTGGACCGACGCGCGCGGCGCGGCGCGCGGGAAGCTTCTGCCTACAGTCCGAGCTTCTTCCCGATGTCCGTGTCTTTCCGAATGATCGTTTCGTCGCGCTCCGAGCCGGTCGAAATGATCGCGGCCGGCACGCCGGTCAGCGTCTCCAGACGCTCGAGATAGCGCTGCGCGCCGGCGGGCAGGTCCTCATAGCGTGTCGCCCCGCGCGTGCTGCCCTGCCATCCGGGAAACGACTCGTACACCGGCTCGCACGCCGCGAGCTGCGCGATGTCGCCCGGCAGCTCCGTGAGGCGCTGGCCGTTGAACGCATATGCCGTGCAGATCTGCAACTCGTCGAGACCGTCGAGCACATCGAGCTTCGTGAGCGCGAGCGCGTCGAGGCCGTTGACGCGCGCGGCGTACCGCACGGCGACGGCGTCGTACCAGCCGCAGCGGCGCGGGCGCCCCGTCGACGCGCCGTACTCCTGTCCGCTCTCCCGCAGCCGATCGCCCATCGCATCGGTCAGCTCCGACGGCAACGGGCCCTCGCCGACGCGCGTCGTGTAGCACTTGGTCACGCCGAGCACGGTGCCAATCACCTTCGTGCTCACGCCAAGGCCCGTGCACACGCCGCCGATCGTGGCGTTCGACGACGTGACATAGGGATAGGTGCCGTGATCGATGTCGAGCAGCGTGCCCTGCGCCCCTTCGAACATCACGCGCTTGCCCTCTGCGATCGCGCGCGTGAGCATCAGCGACACGTCTTCCACCCAGGGGCGCATGCGCTGCCAGGCGAGCTCGAGATCCGCGAGCAGCGTCCTGGCATCCATGTGCGTGTCGCCGACGAGCCGGTTGCGCGCCTCGACGTTGTAGCGCACCGCCTCCGCCGCGGGCGATCCCGGCGACGTGTCGGCGAGGTCACCGACGCGGATGCCGCGGCGTCCAATCTTGTCTTCGTATGCGGGGCCGATGCCGCGCGAGGTCGTGCCGATCTTCCGCTCGCCGCGCCGCGCTTCAGACAGGATGTCGAGTTCGCGGTGATACGGAAGAATCAGATGGGCCTTGTCGCTGACGATGAGGCGGCCGGCCGTGTCGATGCCGAGCGACGCGAGCTGATCGACTTCCTTGAAGAGCGCCTGCGGGTCGACGACCACGCCGTTGCCGATGACGCAGGTGATGCCCGCGTGCAGCATGCCCGAGGGGATGAGATGCAGGACGAACTTCTGTCCCTTGACGTAGACGGTGTGACCGGCGTTGTGGCCCCCCTGGGAGCGGGCCACGATCTGGAACCCGGGCGTGAGGAGGTCTACGATCTTTCCCTTGCCCTCGTCCCCCCACTGGGCGCCGAGCACGGCCATGTTGGTCGGTGATGTCTTCATCGTCACGTGTGCGCCGAGAATGATACCCTTTCGCCTCACCCCCGCGCATGATTCTGCTCGACGGACAGTCCCTCACGCTCGACGCCCTCGTGGCCATCGCCGTACGGCGCGAACCGGCCGGCATTGCGCCGGCCGCGGTCGCCCGCGTGCGTCGCGCGCGCGCCATTGTCGATCGCCATGCTGCCGGCACCGCGCCCGTCTACGGCATCAACACCGGGTTCGGATCGCTGGCCGAGGTCGCGATCCCGCGCGACAAGCTGAGTGCGCTCCAGGTCAACCTGCTGCGCAGCCACGCCTCGGGCGTCGGTGAGCCGCTCGACATTCCCGCGGTGCGGGCGACGCTGGCGTTGCGGGCCAACGTCCTGGCCAAGGGTTTCTCCGGAATCCGGCTCGAGACGCTGCAGGCTCTGCTCAACGCGCTCAACGCGGGCGTGCACCCACGCGTGCCGAGCCGCGGATCGGTGGGCGCGAGCGGCGATCTCGCGCCGCTGGCGCACCTCGCGCTGGTGCTGATCGGCGAAGGCGAGGCGCTTGCCGAGGATGGATCGACCATCTCCGGGCTGGACGCCCTGCGGGCAGCCGGCCTGACGCCCGTGTCGCTCGAGGCCAAGGAAGGCCTCGCGCTCATCAACGGCACCCAGCCGTCGGCCGCGTTGCTCGGGCTCGCGGTCGCCGGCGCGGGGCATCTGGCGCGCGCAGCGGATGTGGCGGCGGCGCTGTCGATTGACGCGCTGAAGGGCTCGACGACGCCCTTCGACCAGCGCATCCACGACGCGCGCGGGTTTGCGGGGCAGAAAGTCTCGGCCGCGAACATCCGCGCGCTGCTCGAAGGAAGCGCGATCAACGCGTCGCACGCCGGGTGCGGCCGCGTGCAGGACGCCTACTCGCTGCGCTGCGCCGCGCAGGTGCATGGCGCGGCGCGCGACGCCATCGCGTATGCGCGGCACGCCGCCGAGACCGAGGCCAACGCCGGCACGGACAATCCCATGGTGTTCGTGGGCGATGGCGAATCGCACGATTCAGGCGAGATCGTCTCAGGCGGGAATTTCCATGGCGCGCCGGTCGCGATCGCGGCCGACCTGCTCGCGATCGGACTCGTCCATCTGGCGACCATTGCCGAGCGCCGGACCGACCGGATGATGAATCCGGCGCTGAGCGGGCTGCCGCCGTTCCTGACGCGCGACAGCGGCCTGCATTCGGGCTTCATGATGGCGCAGGTCGCGTCGGCGGCCCTGACCTCGGAGCTCAAGACGCTCGCCCACCCGGCCAGCGTCGACACGATCCCGACGTCGGCGAGCCGCGAGGATCACGTCAGCATGAGCATGGGCGCCGCCCTGAAGTGCCGCCGCTCGGTGGAGCTTGCGGCACGCGTCATCGCCATCGAGATCATGTGCGCGTGCCAGGCCATCGACCTGCTGGCGCCGCTCGAGACCTCGCCGCGCCTTCGCACAGTCCATGCGGCCGTCCGCCGGCTCGTGCCGGGGCTCGGAGACGACCGCCCTCCTTCACCCGATATCGAAACCATTACCGGACTCATCCTGTCCGGCGCTCTGACCGGGGACACGCTCCTATGACATTTGGTGGACGCCAGCTCGCCGACGGCTTTCGTACCGTCCGCAAGAACACGATTCAGGTCGCCGAGGATATTCCGGCGGAACAGTACGGCTACAAAGCCACGCCCGACGTGATGTCGGTGAGCGAAATGCTCGCGCACATCGCGGCACAGACCTGGTGGCCGCTCGAGCTGCACAAGATCGACCACCTGTCGCACGTCGACTTCGAACGCTTCATGGGCTACATGAAGAAGACCGAAGAGATCGCAGCGGGGCTCACCTCGAAGGCGCAGATCGTCGACGCGCTGCGCGCCGAAGGCGAGACGTTCGCCGCGTGGCTCGAGTCGCTCGACCGCGCGACGCTCAACGAGACCGTGTCCTTCCCGCCTCCGGTGCAACCGCAGACGAAGACGCGCTTCGAGATGCTGCTGTCGATCAAGGAGCACGAGATGCACCATCGCGCGCAGTTGATGCTGATCGAGCGTCTGCTCGGCATCGTGCCGCATCTCACGCGGAATCGTCAGGCTGCTGTGCGCTGACGAAAGTCAAGCAGAACTTTTTGCCGCGCGCGTTTGACACCAAGCGCGCGCCTTTTCTAAAGTCTGTCTCTTCGGCGCGCCGCTCCCGCGCAGCCAGTCCGTTCCTCACATGCGCACCACCGCTCGCCTGATCTCCGCACCCCGCGGCACAACCCTCTCATGCAAGGGCTGGCCTCAGGAAGCTGCGTTACGCATGCTGATGAACAACCTCGATCCCGCCGTGGCCGAGAAGCCCGACGAGCTGATCGTGTACGGCGGCACCGGCCGCGCCGCGCGCAACTGGGAGGCCTACGACGCCATCGTCGACACGCTCCGGCGCCTGGAACACGACGAGACGATGCTCGTGCAGTCGGGCAAGCCCGTCGGCGTCTTCCGCACGCACCCCTGGGCGCCGCGCGTCATCATCTCGAACTCGATGCTCGTGCCCGCGTGGGCCAACTGGGAGACGTTCCGCGATCTGGAGGATCGCGGCCTCACGATGTACGGGCAGATGACGGCGGGCAGCTGGATCTACATCGGCACGCAGGGCATCCTCCAGGGCACGTACGAAACGCTCGCCGCCGTCGGGCGCAAGCATTTCGGCGGCTCGCTCGCCGGACGCCTCGTCGTGACCGCCGGCCTTGGCGGGATGGGTGGCGCGCAGCCGCTCGCAGTCACGATGAACGGCGGCGTCGCGCTCGTCATCGAGGTGGATCCCGATCGCGTCGAGCGCCGCCTCGCGACGCGGTACGTCGACGAGCGCGCCGACGCGCTCGATCAGGCGCTGGCGCGCGTCGACACATGCCTGCGCGCGCGAGAGGCGCGGTCGATAGGCCTGGTCGGCAATGCCGCCGAGATCCTTCCCGAGCTCGTACGGCGCGGGATCATTCCCGACGTCGTCACCGACCAGACCTCGGCGCACGACGCGCTGACAGGCTACGTACCGGACGGAATGTCGCTTGCCGAGGCCAACACATTGCGCGAGCTCGACCCGGCCGCCTACATCGCACGCTCGATGCAAGCCATGGCGCGGCACGTCGACGCGATGCTCGCGCTGCAGGCCGAAGGGGCGGTCGTCTTCGACTACGGCAACAACATCCGCGCGCAGGCCCGGCAGGCCGGCGTCGCCCGGGCCTTCGACATCCCGGGGTTCGTGCCCGAGTACATCCGCCCGCTCTTCTGCGAAGGCAAGGGCCCGTTCCGCTGGGCCGCGCTCTCGGGCGATCCCGCCGACATCGCCGCCACCGACCGCCTCGCGCTCGAGATGTTCCAGGACGATGAGCCGCTCTGCAGGTGGATCCGGCTGGCATCCGAGCGGGTCGAGTTCCAGGGGCTTCCGGCGCGTATTTTCTGGCTGGGCTACGGCGATCGCCGGCGCTTCGGCCTTGCGCTCAACGACCTGGTGCGCCGCGGCGTCGTGTCGGCGCCGATCGTGATCGGCCGCGATCATCTCGACACCGGCTCCGTCGCCTCGCCCAATCGTGAGACCGAGGGCATGCTCGACGGCAGCGACGCGATCGCCGACTGGCCCATCCTCAACGCGCTGCTCAACGCCTCGTCCGGCGCCACATGGGTGTCGGTGCACCACGGCGGCGGCGTCGGTATCGGCTACTCGATCCACGCCGGCATGGTCGTCGTCGCCGACGGCACCCGTGAAGCGGACGAGAAGCTCGACCGCGTGCTCACGTGCGATCCGGGCAGCGGCGTGATGCGCCATGCGGACGCGGGGTATCCCGACGCGATCGACACCGCGGTCGCGAGCGGCATCGATCTCCCCATGATTCCAGGAACGCGGCCGGGCTTCCGATCGCGGGAGGGCGCATGACGCTGCCCGAGCGCCCGCTGATCGAACGCCGCCTGCTGGCCGCCATCGACAGCAGTCCGTCGCGCATCCCCGTGCTGCTCGGCGGCTGCGGCGCGGGCCGCACGACATTGATGATGCGTCTGCGGGAGCTGGTTGGGCACTCGTCGGCGCAGTATGTGGATCTCGAAGCGATCGCGACGACGCCCGAGCGGTGCGCGGATGCGATCAAGGCCGCCTCGCCGTTTCCGCCGGCCGGCAGCGCGCAGCCGCCCGCCGATCCGAAGCAGGCCTTCGATCGGCTCCTCGGGCACTTCGACGGATCGCGCGCGCCGGGACACGAGCCGGCCACGTTCCTGCTCGACGAATTCCTGGAGTTCCGCACGTTCGAGAACTTCCCCGGTCTGCGCCACGTCGTGCGCGACTTCATCGCACGCGTCGGCGAGAGCCGCAACCGCTTCGTGCTCTCGAGCCGTTATTCCGCGCGCACGCTGCGCGTGCTTCGGGACGCGCCGGCGCGCTTCGAAGTGATCCAGCTCCCGCCGCTCACCGCGTCGGAGGCCCTCGCCTCGTGCGCCGACGGGTCACCCCGATGGTTGGGCCGCGACGGCGAAGAGACGGCGATGGCCGTGCACGCGCTGTCGGCCGGCCGCGCGACGCATGCCGGCGCGCTCACCCGCGCGCTTCGCACCCTCGGCGCGACGGACCCGATCAGCGCGCTCGTCGCCTTGATGGCCCCAGGGGGCGAGATCGCGGCCCGCTGCCGCCAGTCGTACGAGCTGCGCCTGCACCGCGCGCGCGGCTATGGCGCGCTCAAGGCAATCCTCAGTGTGCTCGCGGAAGAAGAGGGGCTCACGCTCACCGAGATCGCGCAACGGCTGCACCGCACGCCCGGGTCGACCAAGGACTATCTGTCGTGGCTCGAAGACGTCGACCTCGTCGTCTCGACGCGCAAGCGCTACGCATTCGAAGATCCGGTGCTGCGACTTTTCGTGCGCCTCTACGCGCAGCCGTCTCCCCCGTCGGACGAAGACGTCGCGCGCCAGGTCCACGAGTACGCGATGCGCCGCCTTCCGGCGGCCGCGGCCCCGGAGCCCGAGCTGGCCGCCCTCGCCACCGGCACGGACGACCGGAGCTGGGGCATCATCGAGATCGACTAGTCCGGAAACTCAGACATCGGAACTGTTTCGTTGCGTGTCGTCGCGTAGCGCGTCGAGCGCGCGCTGCGCCGCCACCTGCTCGGCTGCTTTCTTGCTCCGCCCTTCGCCGCGCGCGACGACGCTGCCGGCCACGCGCACGTCCACCAGGAACACGCGGCGATGCGCGGGGCCTTCCTCGCCGGCCATCAGGTACTCGGGGAGCCCCCGGCCGTCCGACTGCAGCACTTCCTGGAGCGCCGACTTCCAGTCCTCGGTGAATGCCGCCTCGCTGCCTGACGTGCGGGCCTCCGCGATGAGCGGCCCGAACTGGCGGCCGATGAACGTGCGCGCCGCCTCGACCCCGCCATCGAGATAGACCGCGGCAATCAGCGCCTCGTAGCAGTCGGCGAGCAGCGCCTGCTTGCGGCGGCCGCCCGTCTTCTCTTCCCCACGGCCGAGCAGGACGAAGCGTCCGAGGTCGATCGCCCCGGCGAGCCGCGCAAGCGATGTCGTCGAGACGATCGACGCCTTGATCTTCGACTTGTGCCCTTCGTCGTGGTGCGGAAACTCGCGGAACAGCATGTCGGCAATCACGAAGCCGAGCACGGCGTCGCCGAGAAACTCCATCGACTCGTTGTCGAAGACGCCGCCCGACGCGTCCTCGTGCGCCTTCGAGCGGTGCGTGAGGGCGTGCTCGAGCAGACCGACATCCTTGAAGCGATAACCGACGACCCCCTCGAGGGGCCCGAGGGTGTCGCGCAGCAGCCCGGCGCCGGCGCCCACGGCGTCGCGGTGCGATTCGATCAGCGCGCGCGCGGCCTGGGCTTCGGTCTCGTCGACACACACACGCAACTCCCACTGTCCCGCGATGCGCAACGGAAACACGGATTGCGAGATGTCGGACGTGATGACGGAGGGAATGCTGTGCGCGTCGAGCAGGCCGCGCACGACGTCGGCTTCGACATGCGAGTGCGTGGTGAAGACAGGGGTCATACCTCGACGGCGCCCTCGGTATGGACGGGCGGCAAGTGGGCGCCCGGCTCCTCGATCTTGATCAGGATCATCGTCATGTCGTCGTGCTGATCGGCGGGCCCGGTGAAGGCCTCGACCTCACGGAGAATCCGCTCGCGCAACTCCGGCGAGTCGAGGTGCGCGTGCTGCTCGATGATCTGGGCGAGACGCCCCTCGCCGAAGAGATCCTCCGCCTCGTTCATCGCCTCGCTGATGCCGTCGGTGTAGAGCACGAGCACGTCCCCGGCGCGCAGCGGCAGCGACTGCTCCGTGAGGTGGTGCGGGAAGAGCCGCTCGATGTTCGGCACGCGCAAGCCGAGCACCATCCCGTCGGGCGCGAGCACCTGCGCCCGTCGCGCCTCGCCTGCCGGCGGATCGGCGGGCACATAGATCAGCGGCGTGTGCCCGGCGCGCGCGAAGACCATCGTGCGCAGATCCAGATCGATGATCGCGTACGTCATCGTGATGAAGCTGCGTGTGTCGAGGTGATCCGAGAGAATGTGATTCACCTCGATGAGCAGGTCGCGCGGCGACTGATGCGTCTTGCTCAGCGCGAGGAGCAGTCCTTTCAGCTCCGCCATGTAGAGCGCCGCCGACGTGCCCTTGCCCGAGACGTCGGCGATGAGCAGGCTGAAGCGCCGCGGACTGAGCTGGAAGAAGTCGTAGTAGTCGCCGCCGACCTCGCGCGCCGGCACGCAGAGCGCCGTCATGCGGATGCCGGGGATCTCGAGCGAGCCCGAGGGCAGCAGCGACATCTGGATCTCGCGCGCGATGCGCAACTCTTCTTCCATTCGCCGCTTCTCGGCCACCTGCTGCAGCAGGTGCTCGATGCCCGACGACATCTGGTTGAACGAGTCGGACAGCTGGCCGAGCTGATCGGCGGCTGTCACCTGGATGCGGTGCGTGAAATCCCCCTGCCGCACGCGTTCGGTGCCCGTGAAGAGATCGTGCACCGCGGTCGTGATCGACCGCGCCAGCGCGAGGCCCATCACGAGCGCCGCGAACTCGATGATGACGAACAGCACGCCGATCAGCAGCACGGCGGCCGCCATCGCCTCCCCCATCGGCCTCGTTCTGCCGCTCACGGTGACGGAGTAGTCCTTCGTGATCTCGGCGTACAAATCCCGCAGCCGGACACGCAGGCCCACCGTGACCTGCCCGGGTTGCTGCGTCTCCCAGTCCACGTAGTCGAGGAAGGATGCGCTTCTGTCGTAGCGGAACGGCAGCGTCGCCGCGATGTCACCGGGCGGGCTCGGTTCCGCCCCTGCCCCGCAGGCCTGCGGCGTGATGGGCTTGTCGGCGGGCCCGGCGTGCGACGCGGTGACGCCGCGCGCGGTGATGCGCGTGCTCGTCTTGAGATCGTCGAACAGTTCCTGCCCGACCGGCACGTCCACCACGGCGACGAACAGTCCCGCGTTGCCCTCGGGATGCGCGACCGCGCGGATGATCAGCTTGTCGCTGCCGTCGTCGGTGCGGCAGACCACGGTGCTGCGCAGCACCACCGTCCGCTGATACGCAGCGGTGCGCAGCGCGAGCGGCAGCGGCGGCTGCGGCGCCGGCAGATGGCGCCACGGCCCCGCCTGCATCGGTTCGATGCCGGATGCCGAGCCGATCGGGATGAGCGCCATCGAGAAGCCCGGATAGTCGCGCGACAGGTTCCGCTCGAAACGTTCGAGGATCGGTTGCGCCCGCCCTGGCTCGCGCGCGACGTCATTGGCCGCCGACTGCGCGACCTGGGCGGCCCGCTCCACCACATCGCGGTACCCGTCGTTGAACAGGTACGAGGCGACCGTCATGAAGACGATCTGGCCCCCGAAGAGGAAGAACACCAGCAGCAGTAGCGCCGGCACGAGCCCGATGAAGACGTACGACACGACGAGCTTGCGGCGCACATGCCACAGCAGCTGGCGCCGCGCGATCAGCATCGCGCGCGTCACGAACATCGTGGCCGTGATGACGATGAGCAGGCTGGCGGCGATGCCGATCAGGTCGAGGAACGCCGGCGGCTGGGCGACGATGCTGCCGAGGGCGAGGAGGAGAAGCTTGACGGCGGTGGCCCCGAGGAACACCCGGCCGGTGCGCGTGCCGAGCAGGAGCTCGCGCGCGGGGCGCGAGGGAGGGGGCGGAGGCATGGCAGGGAGCGGCGGCGCTGGGGCGACCCGACCTCGTGCCCGGCGGCGTCCCGTGTGTGCGCCTTCAGCCATGCATTCGTGGAAAGCCGAATGATATCATCCCGTTCCGGCCATGAAACTTCCCGCACACGCCCGCTTCTCCACCGTCTGCATCCATGCAGGCCAGCAGCCCGACGAGTCGACCGGCGCCATCATCACGCCGATCTACCAGACCTCCACCTACGTGCAGGAGGAGGTCGGCAAGCACAAGGGCTACGAATACGCGCGCACCCAGAACCCGACGCGTGCGGCGCTCGAAGCCAACATCGCCGCCATTGAGGGGGGCAAGGCCGCCTATGCGTTTGCGTCGGGCATGGCCGCCATCAACGCCATCACCTCGATGCTGCAGGCCGGCGACCACGTCGTCGTCACCGACAACACCTACGGCGGCACGTTCCGGCTATTCGACAAGGTGTTGTCGAAGTTCGGCTTGACGTTCAGCTATGTCGACACGTCGCGCCTCGAGGCGGTCGAGCAGGCCATCACGGCGAAGACGAGAATGATTTTTGTCGAGACGCCCACCAATCCGGTGCTGCGGCTCACCGACCTGGCCGGCGTCGCGGCCATCGCGCGCAAACGCAACGTGACGTTCGTTGTCGACAATACCTTCGCGAGCCCGGTGCTGCAGCGGCCGATCGAGTTCGGCGCCGACCTCGTCATGCACAGCACGACGAAGTATCTCAACGGCCACAGCGACAGCATCGGCGGCGTCGTCATTGCGGTGAAGGACGAGCACATCGAGTGGCTCAAGTTCATCCAGAACGCGGCGGGCGCGATCCTGAGCCCGTTCGATTCATGGCTGGTGCTGCGCGGCACGAAGACGCTGGCGCTGCGCATGCGGCAGACCAACGAGAACGGCCTCGCGCTGGCGGAGTTCCTCGAGGGGCATCCGAAGGTGAAGCGGACGATCTACCCGGGGCTCAAGAGCCATCCGCAGCACGACCTCGCGTCGCGGCAGATGAAGGGCTTCGGCGGGATGCTGTCATTCGAGCTCGAGTCGGAGGCGGCCGCGCGCGCCATGCTCATGAAGCTGCGCCTGATGTCGCTTGCCGAGAGCCTCGGCGGCGTCGAAACGCTGATCTCGCACCCCGCGTCGATGACGCACGCGTCGGTGCCTGCCGACCGCCGCGCGGCCATCGGCCTGAGTGACGCGATGGTCCGCATCTCGGCTGGCATCGAAGACGCGGAGGATCTGATCGACGATCTCAAGCAGGCGCTCGGCTAGAGCACCGAGTCCCGCACCCACTTCAGATACGCCTCGTTGCCGTCGATGATTGGCAGCACGAGGAATTCCGGCACATCGTAGGGATGCAGGTCGCGGACGCGCTGCCAGAGCGCGGGCACGCCGGCGCTCGTCGTCTTGATCACCACCTGGCGTTCGGCTTCCGTTTCGATGGCCCCTTCCCAGCGATACGTGGACTGCATCGGCGCGAGCACATTCACGCAGGCGGCGACGCCGCTGCTGACGAGACCTTCCGCAAACTCGGCGCTGTCGGCGTCGGCGGGAAGGGTGACGAGCACGAGCACGCAATCGGCAATGGCCGGGTCGGTCATGTTTTTCTCGCTGAGGTGCGTTTCCGCTTGTACCTCCCTGGGAAGTTTGGTACAAAGGTGCCGCTTTCATTTCAGCATGGCTGACACCGAGACACCAACTACCGGCGCCGCATCGCCTGCCAGGGCCCCGAGAACCTCGCCCGGGCGCAGGAAGACGGACGTCGCGCCAAAGGCGCAGGCGGCCGATCGCCGCACCCGCCTGGTGCAGTTCATCATCTTTGCGATCGCGGCTGTCGTCACCATCGACGCGCTCGTCGGCGAGAAGGGGCTGATTCAGACCTATCGCGCGAGCCGCGAACAGGCCGTCATGGTGTCATCCATCGCGCAGCTGCGCCGCGACAATGCACGCCTGCGCGAGCACGCGCGCCGCCTTCGTGAAGACCCGTCGGCCATCGAAGAGATCGCCCGCCGCAAGCACGGCCTGATCAAGCCCGGCGAAGTCCTCGTGATCGTCAAGGACGCCGAAAAAGCCCGCTGACCCCTCCTCGCCCGCCCCCCGCATGACCGTGCGCCTCGTCATCGACCTCGCGCGGACGTAGCGCGCCGGCGGAAGACTCTCACGTAGCAATAAGCCAGCAGCGCGACGAAGGCCACCAGAATGATGTTCGACGCGATGTTGACGTAATCGCCGATCAACCCGAACCCGGCCTGCAGCAGCTTGCCGCCGTAGGCGAGCGCGGCCGTCCAGACGAGCGTGCCGGCGGCCGAGTACAGCAGAAACGGCGCGAGCGGCATGTTTGCGAAGCCGGCGGGAACAGAGATGAAGGTGCGCACGCCGGGTACGATGCGGCCGGCCATCACCGCCCACGCGCTGTGCTTGTCGAACCAGGCCTGCGCCCTGTCGATGTCCTCCGAGGTCAGCGTCACCCACTGCCCGTGCTTGGCGATCCACGCGCGGAGGCGCTTTGCGCCGATGGATCGCGCGACGCCGTACCAGGCGAGCGCGCCGGCGAGCGAACCTGTCACCGCCGCGACAATCACCAGCCAGATGTTGAGCGTGCCTTGGGCGGCGACGAAGCCGGCCAGGGGAATGACCAGCTCCGACGGAATCGGCGGCACGATGTTCTCGAGGAATGTAAGGGCCGCGATCCCCCAATAGCCGAGCTGCCCGATGACGCCGGTGACCCAGTCGAACATGCCGCCCGGCTTTGCAAGCGGCATGCGCGCGAGCCGGAGCTCAGCGCCTGGCGGCCGTCACGCCAATCTTGATGGAGGTCGACGTCGACATCTGCTGCGACTGCCCTTCCAGCGTCAGCTCCATCTGCATGTTCGTCGTCACGTTCATGTCGCCCAGCGGCATCAGGGCGCCGTTGCGGAGCACCATCTTCCCGTCACTCTTGCCGGTCATGCCGAGAATCCTGGCGGACGCGCCGGGAGGCATTCCGGGCGCGTCGAACTTCTGCGCCGGGCCTGATGTTTCGCCGGAGACCGCCATCGTGGCGGACTGCGCGTCGAGCCCCACGAGCTCATAGATCGTCTTCTGATGCGTTTCGATGCCGTTCGCGATGAGCGTCTGGCGCACTTCCCAGCGCGCGCCGATGCCGACGGCCTCGGCCGGCAGCGGCGCCGACAGATTCTCGAGGCCCGAGCTGGCCATCATCTGCTTGATCTGTGGATTGCTGATCTTGTCGAGATCGAACTTGACCGTCCGCATGACGCCGCGGTCGCTCATCGTCATCTCGCCGCGCACCGTCTTCAACTCGTCACTCATCCCGCCAATCTCGGCGAACATGGGATTGTTCCCATCGACGGCGATGCCCGTGTAGCCGAACGTGAAGGCGATGTCGCCGCCGGGCACGGCGGAGACGACGTCGAAGTCGGCCCCCATCCGGATGACCGGCATCTCCATGGCGGGCGCGCTCATCTCACCCACGGTCATGGCCATCGTCATCTGCATCGAGATATCGATGGGCATCTTCGAGGGGGCCGCGACCACATAGCGGAGCGGGCGGCGCGGCTCGCTGCCCGCGGACAGAAGCGTCACGACGGCCGGCTGCCCAGCGGCGGGCGGGCCCGCGGGTACTTGCGCCTGCGCGCGTGCGACGGTGGCGCCGCCGGCGGCCACGGACGCGGCCATCACTGCACCGGCAAACACTCTTCTGACGCTCATGGTTGAACCCTTCATTGGAACCGCGGGATACGAGGCACGCTGGGGTGCGCCGATGATACCGCAGCGGCGGCTACGCGAGGGGCTTGGTGACGACCGTGGCGAGCAGGTAGCCGTGCCGGCGGACGCCGGGCACGTGGCGATCGAGCCAGACGAACGGGCGCACACACGCGCCTGTGAGCACGGCGAGAGGACGGCACCAGGCGTGGCAGGCGAGGTCCAGGATTCTCAGCGCGCCCGGTATGAAGAGGATCGCGGTCTCATCGACGACCGTGAACCCTGCGCGCTCGAGCATCTCGCGAAGCGCGCGCCGCGAGTAGGACTTCTCGTAGCCGTACGCGTACAGACCTGTGGCCTGCATGATCGTGGCAAGAAGCGGACGCAGGAACGGATCGTGGCGATTGGGCACGCCGATGATCGCGCGGCCTCCCGGTTTCAGCACGCGCGCCATTTCGGCGACGGCCTGCTCCGTCTCGTCGAAGTGCTCGATCGTGC
>JALYRV010000275.1 GCA_030855205.1 Acidobacteriota bacterium
CTCGGACTGATCGAAGACGATCGAGCGAGGGCTGTCGATGACGGCGTCCGTCACTTCATCGCCGCGGTGCGCGGGCAGGCAGTGCATGAAATATGCGTCGCCGCCGGCCGCGTCCATCAACGCGGTATTGACCTGGAACGCGCGGAAGATCGCGTCGCGATCGTGCGCCTCGTCTTCCTGACCCATCGATGCCCATACGTCGGTGTAGACCGCGTCGGCTCCAGACACCGCCTCGTGCGGGTCGGTGGTGAGCAGCAGCGTCGCGCCGCTCGTGGCGCGCGCGCGTGCGCCGGCCGCGACGTGCGCGGGCAGCTCATAGCCTTTCGGCGATCCGATCCGCACCGACACGCCGAGCATCAGCCCGGCCTGCGCCAGCGACGCCGCGACATTGTTGCCGTCACCGACATAGGCGAGGGTGGCCCCCTCGAGCGAGCCGCGCTGCTGCCTGAGCGTCAGGAGGTCGGCGATGGCCTGACACGGATGCTCTTCGTTCGTGAGCGCGTTGATCACGTGCATGCGCGGCGCGGCCGCCGCGAACTCCGCCAGGCGCGCCTGTTCGAACGTGCGCACGATCGCGCCGTCGACCCAGCGTTCCAGGTTTCGCGCGACATCCGCGAGCGACTCGCGTCCGCCGAACGCGACGTCGGCGGGCGGCTCGATCACTTCGCCGCCCAGTTCGCGCACGGCGATCGTGAACGTCGAGCGCGTGCGCAACGAGGGCTTCTCGAAGAGCAGTGCCACATGCTTGCCGGCCAGGGGCTGCGCGTCTGGGCGGCGCGCGCGGCGCGCCGACTTCATCGCGTCAGCCAGATTGAGACAGGCTTCGAGTCCCGCGCGCGAGAAGTCGAGCACCGACAGGAAGTCCTTGGGCAGCGCCGAGGCGGCCGCTCCACTCATGGCGATGGCGTAACTGCTCACGTTCTGTACTCCGCGTTGATCCGCACATACTCGGCGCTGAAATCGCACGTCCATACCGTGGCGCGATGCGAGGTGCCAAAGCCGAGATCGACGTAGATCTCGATCTCCCGATCCGTGTGGCCGAGCACCACCGCGGCCTCGTCGGCGCGCTCGTCGTGCGGCGTGCCTTTCACGAACAGATGCACGGTGCCGATCGACACCGATGTCTTCTCGAGCTCGAAGGCCGCGCCCGAGCGTCCCGCCGCCGCGACCAGCCTTCCCCAGTTCGGATCGCTGCCGTGGATGGCCGTCTTCACGAGCGGCGAGTTCGCGATCGTGCGCGCCGCCATCCAGGCGTCGGCGTCCGTCCGCGCGCCGCTCACGTTGATGGCCACGAGCTTGGTCGCCCCTTCGCCGCCGCGGACGATCTCGCGCGCCATGAACCCCGCCACCTCGATCAGCGCGACCACGAACGTCTCGAAGTCGGCCTCGCGAATCGCCACGCCGCTGGCAGCGCTGGCCAGCGCGAAGACGCAGTCGTTGGTCGAGCACTCGCCGTCGACGGTGATGGCGTTGAACGTGAGATCGACGGTCTTCGCCACCGCGCGCTGCAACAGCTCCGGCTCGATCTCCACATCGGTCGTCAGGAACGCCAGCATCGTCGCCATGCGCGGCTCGATCATGCCGGAGCCCTTGGCGATCCCCCCGACACGGAATGTGCGGCCGTCCTCGAGCGTGCACTCGACTGCGCGGGCCTTCGGGAAAGGATCGGTCGTCATGATGGCGAGCGATGCCGCCTCGCCGGCATCGCTCGCGCGTGCGGCATGCGCCTGTTCGATGCCGCGGCGGACCTTGTCCATCGGGAGGTTCACGCCAATGACGCCCGTCGAGGCGACGAGCACCTCTTCGGCCTCGCAGCCCAGGAGCGACGAAGTGAGCAGCGCCATTTCTCGCGCGTCGGCCGCTCCCTGTTCACCCGTACACGCGTTGGCGCACCCGGCGTTGACAATGATCGCCTGCGCGCGGCCGCCGGACTGCTCGAGGTGCCCCTTCGAGATCAGGATCGGGGCCGCCTGAGCCTTGTTGATCGTGAAGACGCCCGCCGCCGCGCACGTAGCGTCCGCCGCGATGATCGCGACGTCGGGATTGCCGTTCTTCTTGATGCCGGCGGCGATGCCGGCGGCGGTGAAGCCGGCCGGGGCGGTGACAGCTCCTGGAATCAGCGCAATCCTCACGTCAGGCGGCGCTCGCGATGAACGGGCGCGACTGCGCAGCGCCCGCCATCAGATCGAGGGGCAGCAGCATCGCGTACTGCTCACACTGACGGAAGAACGCGCACGAGGTGCAATCCGCTTTGATCTTTTCAGGAATCCAGACGTGCGGGACGATCGAGAAGCCCATGTGCACGAAGAACGCCGGCCCGTGCGTGAATGCGCACAGCGACAGATAGCCGGCGTCGCGCGCCGCCTGTACGAGCGCGCTCATCAGCTCCGCCGCCATGCCGCCGCCGCGATGATTGCGGTCGACGACCAGCGAGCGCACCTCGGCCACCTGCGACGAGAGCTTCATCAGCTCTGCGCAGGCGACGATGCTCGACGTGGGCACCCCCTCGGCGTCGACCGCGTCGGCCTCGACGACCACGAAGCGCTCGGCATGGGTCTCGAGTTCCGCGAGCGAGCGCGGCAGCAGGTGCCCTTCGAGCCGGTGCGCTTCGATCAGCGCGAACAGCGCGGGGGCTTCGGCACGAGTTGCGTAGCGGATCGTCTTAGTCGTCATAGCACGTCACCCAGAATCGTCATGGCCTCGTCGATGTGGCCGCGCGTGGCCACATAGGGCGGAAGGAGCCTGAGCACGGTCTGCGCCGTGCGATTCACCAGCAGTCCCCGATCGAGCGCCGCCGCAACCACCGCGGCCGCGTCGCCTTCGATGTCGAGCCCGCGCATCAGGCCGGCGCCGCGTACTTCGCTCACGCGCGGATGCGACGCCTTGAGCGCGTTGAGCCGCTCACCGAAGTACTCCCCCGTCGCGCGCACGTGCGCGAGCAGTCCGCCGTCGAGCTCGTCGAGTACCGTGAGCCCCGCGCGGCACGCCAGCAGGTTGCCGCCGTACGTGCTGCCGTGATCGCCGTGGGCCGCCTTCTGCGCGACCCGCTCGCTCATCAGCGCCGCGCCGATCGGCATGCCGCCGCCGAGCGCCTTGCCGAGCGCCATCAGATCGGGAACCAGGCCGAGCGTCGCCGAATGGAACATCTGCCCGGTCCGGCCCATCCCCGACTGCACTTCGTCGGCGATCAGGAGCGCGCCCGTGCGCGCGCAGCGCTCGGCGATCACCGCCACCACATCCGGCGACAGCGGCCTCACGCCCCCTTCACCCTGGATGGGCTCGACGATGACAGCCGCGGTGCCGTCGGTGATGGCCGCCGCAATCGAGGCCGGGTCATACGGATCGGCGAAGACGATGTCGGTGAGCAACGGACCGAACGGATCGCGGTAGTGCGAGTCCCACGTCACCGACAGCGAGCCGGTCGTGCGGCCGTGAAAGCTGTGCTGCAGCGCGACGAACGTGCGGCGGACCGGCGTGCCGTCCTCACCCGTCCAGAAGCGGCGCGCGAACTTGAGACAGGCCTCGACCGCTTCCGTGCCGCTGTTGCAGAAGAACGCGCGGGGCAGCGCCGAGTGCGCGGCGAGCCGGGCCGCGAGTTCTCCCTGCAGCGGGTGAAAGTACAGGTTCGACGTGTGCACGAGCGTCGCCGCCTGATCGGCCAGCGCGTGCGCGAGCGCCGGATGCGCGTGCCCAAGCGCCGCGACGCCGACGCCCGACACGAAGTCGAGATACCGGCGGCCGTCGCGATCGATGAGATGCACCCCTTCGCCGCGCTCGAACACGACCGGCGCGCGTCGATAGATCGGGAGAATGTGCGCCATCTCGAGCGCTTCGACTTTGCCCATGGTCTCTGTCGTCATCGCAGTGCTGTCCCTGTTTCGAATCCGTGACTTCTGCCGTCGACGATCCGCACGTCGCCGACCCCTGCGTCGCGCGCGCTCCGGCACGCGCGCAGCTTCGCGATCATTCCCGCCGTGGCGGTGCCGCCCGCGAGCATCGCCTCAAGCGCCGCGCCGTCGAGCGCGTCGATCCGGCCGCCCTGTTCGTCGAGCACGCCGGGCGTGCTCCCCGCCACCAGCAGCCGTGCCGCCCCGACGGCCGCGGCCACATGCGCGGCCATGACGTCGGCGTTCACGTTGAGCAGCGCGCCCGCGCTGGTCATCCCGATGCTGGAGACGACGGGCACGTACCCCGCGCGGCACAGGTCGTCGAGCAGACCGCCGCGC
>JALYRV010000276.1 GCA_030855205.1 Acidobacteriota bacterium
CGAGTCCCCCCTGTCCTCACTCGAGCCGGCGTCGTTCACCTGCATCTATTCGAGCATCGTCCTTCAGCACATCCCGCCGGCCATTGCGGTCGCGTGCCTCCACGATCTCTTCAGGCTGCTGGCGCCCGGCGGCGTGTTCGTCTTTCAGCTACCGTCGCATCTGCAGAGGATCGCCGACGTCGAGATCAGGCCGATGACAGACGATGCGTACCGGGCGTCCATCGCGCTCGTGTCGGACGTGCCGTCAGGCGTACGGCCGTCGAGCGAGATTCCCGTGATGCTGAGCGTGCGCAACACCAGCCAGGGCGCGTGGAGTCAGCCGGCCTCGGGCCCGATGGCGGTGGGCAATCACTGGCTCGATGCGTCCGGACAGGTGATGGTGCAGCAGGACGATGCGCGCGCGCCGCTGCTGCAGGAGGTCGCCGCCGGGCAGGAGTGGCCCGTCCTCATCACGCTGCGCGCGCCGGGTGAGCCGGGCGCGTACGTGGCCGAGATCGACCTCGTACACGAGGGCGTGACCTGGTTCGAGCACAAGGGATCGCGGACGCTGCGGTTTCCACTGGTGGTCAGCGGCGCCGCCGCGGATGCGTCACGGCCCGCGGCGATGATGACCGAGTACACGGTGCCGGACTATCCGGACGCCGTCGTGCCGCCCGCGCGCCCGGATGCCGGCGAGGCCGCGGAAGATGTCGCATTCCCCATGTACGGCGTGCCGCACGCCGAGGTGATGGACATCATCCGCGGGCAGGGCGCCCGGCTCGTGCACATCGAAGAAGATCACCGGGCAGGGCCCGAATGGGTTGGCTACCGCTACTTCGTTGCCGGCCGGTAGCTCCGCCCGACAAGACCGCTCAAATGCGCCGCGGCGCCATCCCGCCGTACATCTGCGTCGCGTAGCCGACGATGAGGCCCAACAGGCTCCCTGGAAGGATGATCTGCCAGTAGTAGTGCGTGCCGTCGGGCTGCGGCATGGCGGCGACCGCATATGCCAGCAGGCCGCTCACCGCGAGGCCGAACAGCATGCCCGCAGGCACGGAGTGGACCTTGCGCGCGAACCAGCCAATCAGCACGCCTGCGACGATTCCCTTGAATGTCGAGCCGAGCACGATCCCGACGATCTGCGGCGCCACCTCCGGCGCCGAGAGCAGCGCGGACAGGCCGTCGAACACCCCGAGAACGCCGCCGAGAACCATGCCGAGAATCGGTTTGCTCATGTCTCTGTCTCCTCAGAAACCCGCCAGGATGGCAATCAACGCCCGCATGACGATGTACGCCAGCACGAGCAGGATGGGAACGTGGTACGCGCGCGCGAACCGGACGGTACGTTCGGCGAGTCCTTCGCGATGCGCGCTGACGGACTGCCGCGCGCGAAACCTGGCGACATCGGCGGCCAGTGCCGCGACATCGGGATAGCGATCCCCTGGCTGCTCGGCGGTCGCGCGGCGGCTGATCGAGATCAGGGCCGGAGGCGCCTCGGCGGGGAGCAGCGCGACGAGCATCGCGCCGAGCGCGTAGACATCCGCACGGTGATCGATGCCGGCATGCGCCTCGCGTTGTTCGGGCGCCATGAACCCGCGCGTGCCGAGCACCATCCCCGGCTCGTCGGCGGCCCCCGACAGCGCGATGCCGAAGTCCATCACCATCACTTCGCCGTAGCCGCCAACCATGACGTTCTCCGGCTTGAGGTCGCGATGGACGACGCCCTGCGCGTGGGCGAAGGCGACCGCTTCGCACACACGCTCGAAGATGCGAAGCCGATCGGCGAGCGTCGGGCGCGTCTCGAGGTGCGCGCGCAGTGTGCGCCCCTGCACGCGCTTCATCACATAGTAGGTGCGCCCGTCAGCCAGCACGCCGCAGTCGTGGACCGGCACGATGCCCGGATGCTCCAGCTGCGCGACGACCTGGGCTTCCCGTGTGAGACGCGCAGAGAGACTGCGCCCTCCCTGGTGGCCGGAGACACCGGGCCCCTCGCGGGCCGGGATCGCGCTGACGACTTTGATCGCGACGTCGCGTCCGAGCGCCGTATCCACCGCGGCGTACACGGCGCCCATGCCGCCGCGGCCGATCTCTTCCGTCACGAGATACCGCTCGCTCGTGAACTCGGGCCACGCGGCCACCGACTTCAGATGCTGCAGCGTGGCATCGGCGAGGAAGATCACTCGATCTCCAGGCCGAGCAGCTCGCGCGCCTCGCGGCGGAACTCCTCGCGATCGAGGCACAGCGCCTCCAGCGCCGTCACGGCCTCAGCCCGAAACGCCGCGCGCATCTGCGCGAGGTACCCGGTGACCTGCCCCGGAGTCAACCCGAACTCGGCTGCGAGCGCGGCATACGACGCCCCCGGCGGCGACAGATCGTAGCGCTCGAAGAGCCGCCAGTGCACGTGACGCCCGCGCGCCGCGCAGTCGTCGCGCACCGCGCGCACGGCGCGGTCGAACAGCGCTCGCACGAACTCACGCTGAAAAAAGTCCTCGGCGTCCGGCGGCGCCGATAGCGCCTGCCCGAGCAGCTCGTGCTCGGCCGATCCGAAATCGACGTGGATGACCTGCACCAATCCGCCACGCTTGACCCGCCGCTCCGCCTGCTGGCGATGCATGACCAGGCGATCGACGCACACGCGCACGAACGTGCGGAAGCGTCCCTTGCCGGGCTCGAACGCGTCGAACCAGTCTTTCTCGATCGCCTCCGCGAAGAAGGCCTGCGTGGCGTCCTCGGCCTCTTCCGCGGGCATCCGCCACTGCATGCGCAGGTATTTGTAGACCGGCTTCCAGTAGCCGTCGGCCAGATCGCCGAGCGCTTCGCGGCGCCGAGGGGCGTCGTGACTGCGCAGCCGCTCGATCACCGAGTGGCGCGTCGTCGGAAACACGGACATGCCGCAAAGTCTATCTCCACGCTCCGAGAATGGCGCCCATGACGATGAAAGCGACGGCGAAGTAGCCGCCGTTGATCGCGACGTAGCGGGGCGAGCGGCGCTCGAACAGCGCGACCGTCGCGATCGCCGGGAGGATCCAGCCGAGGCCCGTCAGGGCGCCGGCCGCCATGCCCCATGACACGGTCGTGCCCGGCGCCGAGAGAAACGCCGCGAGATTGGCCGCCATGACGAGCGCCATCAGAAACGCGAGCCCGAAGATCCGCCCTTCGCCCCCCTTCAGGTCCGCTTCGGTGAGGCTGTTCGTGGTCATCCATGCCTTGTGAAACATCAGCGGCGAGTACCAGAGGCCGCCGATGACGAACGTCGAGAGTGCCGCGGCCAGTACGGCGAGATAGTTGATGTCCATGTGTCTGATTGCTCCTTGCATGGACTGTTACGCGACGGCCTGCGGCGTCTGTACCCGGCAGTGACACTAGAATCGTGGTGTGACCGACGGCTCGCGCGACGGCAGGACGCTCTGGGACGCACATGCGCACGCCGACCCGCTCTGGGCCGTGCTCTCGAATCCCGGCAAGCAGGGGCGGTGGGGGCTGCAGGAGTTCATGGCGCACGGCGAGCGGGAGATCGCGCGCGTGCTGCGCCACGCCGCCGATCTGGGCATCGCGCCTCCGCGGGGTGCCGCGCTCGATTTCGGCTGCGGCGTGGGCAGGCTCTCGCAGGCGATGGGGCGCCGGTTCGCGAGCGTGACCGGCGCGGACATTTCTCCCGCGATGATCGCGCTGGCCGAGCGTGTCAACCGCTATCCCGACCGCGTGCGCTACGTCTGCACGGCGCATCAGCCGCTCGACGCGTTTCCGGATCGCGCGTTCGGGTTCATCTACTCCAACATCGTCCTGCAGCACGTCGAACCGGCGCTCTCGCTGGGTTATCTCGCGCAGTTCCTGCGGTTGCTCGATGCCGGGGGGCTGCTCGTGTTCCAGCTGCCGTCGCATCGCCGGTGGCACGGGAGCATCGAGCACGTGGCCATGACGCCGGACGGTTATCGCGGGCGCGTCGAGCTGGCCACGCCGCTGCCTGACGCGCTGCCGCCTGGCGAAGAGATCACGGTGACGCTCGTTGTGCGTAATGAGAGCGTGCGCACGTGGAGCCAGCCGGGCGCGGGACCGCTCGCGGCGGGGAATCATTGGCTCGACGCGTCGGGATCGGTGATGCTGCAACAGGATGACGGACGTGCGCCGCTGCCGCAGATGCTGCGCGCCGGTGCCGAGTGCCGGGTGCCGCTGGCCATGCGCGCGCCCGCGGCGCCAGGGTCGTACGTCGCCGAAATCGATCTGGTGCACGAG
>JALYRV010000277.1 GCA_030855205.1 Acidobacteriota bacterium
CGCAATCCCGACGCCGCCCCCCGCGTTGTGAATGAGCACAGTCTCGCCGGCCGCGACGTTCGCCATGCGATAGAGCGCAATCGCGGCGGTCATGTAGACCACCGGAATCGACGCGGCTTCCGCGTCGCTCAGCCGCGCGGGTACAGGAAACGCGCGCCAGGCCGGAACGGTCACGTACTCGCTGTACCCGTTGAACGCCGTGATCGCCATCACGCGATCACCCTCCGCCACACCGGTCACGTCCGGCGCGGCGCGTTCGACGCTGCCGGCGACTTCGTATCCGGGCACGTAGGGAAGCTTCGGGGCGTCGGGATAGACCCCCAGACGGCCGAGGACGTCGGCGAAGTTGACGCCCGCAGCGCGCACACGGATGAGCACCTCGCCCGGCGCGGGTGCGGGCACCGGCCTGTCCTCGATTCTGAACACATCCGGGGCCCCGTTCCTCGGGATTACCGCTGCACGCAAGGCGGCAGTATAATTCCGGCTTCCACACCAGGAGGTTCGAATGCGTAAGTTGGCTCCCTTTTTCCTGTCGCTGGCGCTCGCCACGTTCGTCGCGCCGCTCGCAGCGCAGGAAAAGACCCTCAAAGGCGAAGTGATCGACATCAAGTGCCACCAAGGCAAGGGGCATGAAGTGTGCGCGACCGCCTGCGTCAAGCGCGGCGAGGCCGCGGGCATCAAGGTTGGCGACGAGATCTACATGATCATCGGCGACTGGACGGCCGACCAGAACAAGAAGCTGGTCGAGTTCGTCGCGAAGGACGTCGAGGCGACGGGCACGATCGGGGAGAAGGACGGTCACAAGACCATCACCCTGACCGCCATCAAGCTCGCGAAATAGTTGTCAGGCAGTAGGGACAGCCGCTGTCCCTACTGCTTCAGCACTTCGCTCGGGTGAATGCGCAACCCGCGCCGCGCGGGGCCCATCGCCGCCAGCACGCCCACGATCATCATGAACGCCGCAACGAGCGGCACGAAGATCGCGCCCCCCCCCTCTGCCATTTCTCCTGCGAACGCGAGATCAATCAGCGCGGCCACCACGATTCCCACGATGGCGCCCGCCGACAGTTGCCCGAACGCGCGCGAGAAGATGCCGGCGAGAATCCGCCTCGGGTCTGCGCCAAGCGCGGTGCGAATCCCAATCTCGCGCCGGCGCTGCGACACGGTGAACGACATCATCGCGTAGATGCCCGCGGCCGCGAGCGCGACGACCGACAATGTCAGCCCCGCCAGCACCGCCGCGACCGTGCGCCACAATCCCTGCTCCGACCTCATCGTCTCCGCCTGCGTCGTCACGCCGCGAAGCTGAAGGTCGGCGTCGACAGCGGTGCTCATGCGGCGCAGGGTGGCGCCGAACGCATCGGGCGCGCCACCCGGGACGCGAACCGCGAGCGACGCGGGATAGAACTGTCCGCGCGCGGCCGCGTGATACACCTTCGCGTTGAGCCCTGGTTCACCTTTCCCTGGCGCATCGTTGACCACGCCGACGACCTCGTACCAGCGTCCGAGCTCCACATACTCAGGGTGAAGCTCCCGGCTGCGTCCGACGTAACGCACGCGCCGCCCGAGCGCGTTGCCGCCAAGGATCGTGTCAGCGAATGAGCGATTGACGATGACACCCGCCGCGGCCTGGTGCGTGTCAGCGGCGGTGAGCGCACGTCCGGCGAGCAGCGTGAGGCCGAACGTGTCGAGGTACGCGATGTCGATGCGGTTGTATCGCGCGAAGTGTCCGGCAGCGGAGCCGGCGCCCATCGCGTACGACACCGATTCGCGGGGCGCAGCGACACCCTCCGCTTCGACGAACAGTGCGAGCTCGCCGCCCGCCCGCGCGAGCGCGAAGGTGACGGCCGTGACGCCAGGCTCCGCCTCCAGGCGCCGCGCGATCTCGGCGTGCCGCGTGCCATAGTGCGCGAGGAAGTCGGGGTCCGCGTTGCGGGCGTCGGGCCGATTCAGCAGGAGGTCTGCCATCACAATCTCCGACGCCTGTTGCCCTGGCGCAGCAACGGCGCGCTGCGTCGAATCCCACGCGTAAAACGCGACCGAGGGCAGCAGCCCGACCGCGAACGCAACCTGCCCGGCGATGAGCAGCGTCCACGTGCGTCCGAGTCGCAGCCCGCCGCTGCCGGCCGAAATGGACTTGAGGCCGGCCTGCGCGTCGCGGCCGGTCGCTTTGAGCGCGGGAACCACGCCGATGATGGCGGCCGCGAGAAGCGCGAGACCAGCGACGTAGGCCGTGGTCCCTGGCGTCAGGCTGAAGTCCCACCAGAACGGCATCTGCGGATAGACCTGCGCCATTGCGAGGTTGATCTGCCTGAGCCCAACGGCGGCGAGTGCGATCCCCGTGGCTGCAGACACAGCCGCGAGTACGAGACCTTCGACGAACAGCTGCATGACGATGCGGCTCCGGCTGGCGCCGAGCGCGGCGCGCACCGCCAGTTCGGTTTGGCGCATGGAGGTGCGCGCGTACACGAGAATGGCGACGTTGACGCACACAACGATCAGCAGCATCGTGACGAGCATCTGCACCATGTGCGCGGTCCACGTCACCGACGGGTCGTTGATGTCGAAGAACGGATATGTGTAAGGAAGGACGCGCGGCCGCAGGTGTGTGTGCGTCTGAGGCAGCTCACGTGCGAGCCGCGAGCCGAGCGCGTCGGCCTCGGCCTGTGCGGACTCGAACGTCGCACCCGGCGCAAGACGCGCGAACACGCGAATGTCGGGACCCATCCTGCGCGCAAATCGCTCCGGGTCGGGTTTGAAGGGAACCCAGAGTCGATCGTTCACCGGAAACGCGAAGCCTTCCGGCATGACGCCGACGATGGTGTAGATCGACGAGCCGAACTGCAGCGTGCGCCCGGCAATCGACGCCGCGCTCCTGTAGCGGCCTCGCCAGACGTCGTATCCGATGACGGCCACGAGCGGCGCGCCTGGCTGCTCGTCGGCGTCGGTCAGCACGCGTCCGATCAGCGGCCGCGCATTCGCCACACGGAAACCGGCGGCGCTCATCTCGGTCACGCGCACGGTTTCGGGTTCGACGCCATCTTCGATGAGATTGCGCGAGACCTGACGGAACGCGCCCACGTCCTCGATGGACTGGAACGTCTCGCGCCAGGTGATGAAATCGTGAACACTGCGCGATTCGGGCCGGCCCACCGAGGCGTCCCAGTTCTGCACGGCGGCAACGCGGTCGCCACCGTCGATTGGCAGCGCGGGATCGATGAAGCGGTAGAGGATGCTGAAGGCGCCGGCGGCGATCGCAATGGCCACCGACATGCCGAGCACACCGACGAGCGTGAGGCCGGGTGACCGCGCGAGCATCCTCGCGCCGAGCTTGAAGTCGAGGAGTGAGAGGCCCGCCCGCATCGCGCGCCGTTCGCGCCGCGCTTCGACGAGGAACCGCGCGGAGAAGGATGCCGTCTGCCCCCAGTACCAGCAGGCGGCGCCTATGCGGCTCGAGGTGAGGCGGCGCTCGAAGGATTCGTCGAGAAACTCGAGCACGTCCTCGCTGGCATCACGCGGCAGCGCGCGCGAAAGAATCCAGCGGGCCACGCGAGGCGGGGCAGCGTGACGTCTCACTTGCCGCTCCGCGCGCGAAGGTCGATGCCCTGCCACATGCGATCGATGGTCTGGCGCGCCCCGCGGAGCGCCGTGACGCCTGCCTTCGTGACGCGCACACAGCGCCGGGCCTTTCCGCCCGGCTCGCCGGTCGGAGCGCTCATGCGCGACGCGAGCAGGCCTTTGGTTTCGAGCCTGCGCAGGGTGATGTAGACCGCCGCCGGAGACACGCGGCGCCCGGCGCGCCGCTCGATCTCGTCGACGATACGGATGCCGTACACATCGTCATCGGGGCCGTCGAGCTGCATGATGGCCAGGAGCATGAGTTGCTCGAACTCACCGAGGTTCTCGCGCATCAGCGGCGCATCCGGTGTGACGGGAGTCTCGAAAACATACAATGCTAATAATACGGGCGCGCGGGCGAAAAGTTCGGATTCGAGGTTCGAAGCCAGAAGTTCGGCGCACGAAGTCCGGCGCGAGCGCCTACATGAGCATCGCGAGGAGCGCCTTCTGGGCGTGCAGGCGGTTCTCGGACTGATCGAAGACGATCGAGCGAGGGCTGTCGATGACGGCGTCCGTCACTTCATCGCCGCGGTGCGCGGGCAGGCAGTGCATGAAATATGCGTCGCCGCCGGCCGCGTCCATCAACGCGGTGT
>JALYRV010000278.1 GCA_030855205.1 Acidobacteriota bacterium
ATCGCGATCTCACCGAACACCAGTGCCATCGTTTTCGCCGGCACCGACCAGGGGCACATCCTGCGGACGACGAACGGAACAGACGCCGTGTCCGCGATCGCGTTCACGACCACGCAGCCGCGTCAGGGGTGGGTAACGTCGATCGCCGTCGCCCCCCAGTCCGGCGCGGTCTATGCCACTTACGGAAACTTCGGCGGCGCGCATGTCTATCGCAGCCTCGACACTGGCGAGACATGGCATCGCCTCGATGGCTCCGGTAAAAATCGCCTTCCCGACATCCCGGTCCACTCGATCGTCGTCGATCCGGATGATCAGCAGCGGCTGTATCTCGGAACCGATCTCGGCGTGATGGTGTCGACCAACGGCGGCGCCACGTGGATGTCCGAAGAGACAGGATTTGGGCCGGCGGTGACGATGTGGCTCTCACTGATTCGCACGCCGGCGGGACAGAAACAGTTGTTCGCGTTTACACACGGCCGCGGGGTGTGGCGCGTTACTCTTCGGTAGGGTGCCGAACGCGACCTCCCCTCCCTCCTCGGAGATCGTGCGTCCGAGGCGGGGCTGCACACGCGTCAGCCGAAGACCCGACGCTGTGATCGCCGAGACGCGGACCAACTGCGTGCGACCGTCCGCGGTGATGAGATTCTGTTTGTCGTCGCGGAACGCGCTCAGCTCCGACACGGATTTCAGCTCACCTCGCCACTGGAGGACATCGAACGCGGCGGGCTCGCCATGTCCGCTGGCGCTCGCGCTCGCGCCGTCGGGGCCGGGAACGTCCCGATTCAGGATCATGACGACGCGATCGCCATCCTCGACCGGCAGGCGGCCGTCGAGAAAGGCCCCCATCAACGCGAAATAGCCCGCGCCCATGGCAATCGCGACGGCCATGCCTGCGACGGCGACGAGCGAGAGCCCCGGATGTTTCGCGAACATCCGGAGCCCGAGCTTCACATCGAGCCACGACACGTTGATCACCGTGCGCCGGGCGTCGGCCGCGCGCGTCGCCGCCCCGACCGACGTGCACGCCTCGCGCACGCGCGAGATATCGCCCACGCGTCCCGCGGCCGCCTCACGCGCGTCGTCAGGGCTCATGCCGCGCGCGATGTAGTCGCGCGTGCGCTGTTCGAGATGGAATCGAAGTTCCTCGTCGATGTCCTGTTCCGGCTTCTTCTTCATCGCGGCGCCGCCGTTCCAGTGATGGCGCGGCTCACGGCCTTCGACAGCCGAAGCCAGCCGCTCGCCTGCTCTTCGAACTCGCGCTCGCCCGCGGTGGTCAGCCGGTAGAACTTGGCGCGCCGGTTGTTCTCCGAGATGCCCCACTCCCCCTTGATCCAGCCCTTCTGGACCATGCGGTAGAGCGCGGGATAGAGCGATCCCTCTTCGACCTTGAGCACGTCATCCGTCGCGGTTTCGATCCAGCTCGCGATGCCATAGCCGTGCATCGGCCCGCGCGACAGGCGTTTCAAGACGAGCAGCTCGATGGTGCCCTGCAGCACCGAATCGTTCCTGGAGAACACTGGCGGATCCCTTCTCCCTATTTCTGTCTAGGGAAGACGATACAGGATACGCGAGCCAGGCGTGATTGGTTCCTTCCGGGCGGACGCTTAGTCTCTCGTGATCTTTTTGATCAGGTTGCCGCCGGGTACGAGCGGTGGGGACATCAGCGCCGTCGCACCAGCGGCGCCGCCCGGCGTGATGAACGCTTTGCCCACGCTCCACGGACCGATCCTGAACTCGAACGTCTGAATCCACCAGTCATAGGTCTGCCCTGCGGCGAGCGCGACGTTCGGTGTCACCGAACAGGTCGTGCCGGTGCAGACGTCGTTGGATTTGTACCAGGTATTGATCTTCGCTTTGTCGCTGCCGGCGACTTCGACCCAGAGCCGGTAGTCCGTGGCGGCGGCGACCTTTTTCCACGTGTACTTCGGTTTCGTCGACGGGCTGGTGCCTGACGGCGACGTGAGCGTGGACGCCGTCGCCTTCTTCAGTTTGTTGAGCGCGTCGTTGACGCGGACGCGCCTGAACGTCGTGTTGATGCTCGTGGCGCGGATGCCGAGTCCGGTCGATTTGAGCGCCGATAGACCGGCTGCGACCGTGAGACTCGGCGTCTTGTCGACGAGGAGCGCCCACGTGCCAGCCACGTGCGGCGCGGCCATCGACGTCCCGGTCTTGTAACCGTAGCTCCCGCCGGGCACCGCCGCCCTTATCGACGAACCCGGTGCCATCAGGCTCATGAAGCTGGCCTCGTTCGACGAGACGGCGATCTGATCGCTCTTGGTTGTGTTGCCGACGCTGATGACCTTCGTCATGCATGCGGGCCACGAGATGCTGTTGACGTAGCCGTCGTTGCCCGACGCGATCACGACCGCGATGCGCGCGTCGTACAGCTTTTTGATGATCGCCACCATGGCGGGACTGACGCTGTCACACGTTTTCGTGTACCCGCCGCCGCCAATGCTCATGTTGACCGAAGCAATGCTGTATTTGGTCCGCAGCGTGTGGACACGCTCGAGTGCTTTGACCAGATCGCTTGCCGCCGCCCCGAGCCCTCCTTCATTCGCCGGCTCTTTGGAAAACACCTGCATCGAGATGATCGACGATAGCCTGGCCACCCCCGTGTCCCCGGCGGCAATAGCCGTCACGTGCGTGCCATGCGAACAGCTCTCATTCAACGTACACGGCGCCCCTGACCCGTTCGCCGTGCTCGACAGCGCGCCGTTCTTGCAGAGACTCGCCGCCTTTTTGCCGCCTCCCGAATAACACGCTTCCGACACGACGCCCCCGGTGAAAATCGGATGCGCCTTCTCGGCGCCGCTGTCCAGGACCGCCACGGCGATGTCGCCCCCGGAATAGCCGACTGCCCACGCCGTGTCGGCCTGGATCAACGGGATGCTGTCGGCCAGCGCCGGCGGGACAGAGAAATCCTCCTGAATCGAGACGACGTTCGGATCCGAGAGCAACACCTCGAACGTCGCGGCATCCGCCAAAAGAGTGAAAAACGGAATCGCGTCGTACTCACGCACCGGCTCCGTGCGCGGCGGCAGGCGGCGGATCACGCGCTGTCGCGCCTCGCGCAGGATTGCGACTTCGGCAAGCTCCCTGTCGGGATCCGGTTCCGCGCTCTCGGCGGCGGCGTCCGTGTCTGCCGGCTGGAGTTCCGGCGCCCGCACCTCGACGATGACGGACAGTTCCCGCTCTGCAGCGATGCGCGCGCGGAAGTACGCGAGCGCCTCCTGCGGCGAGGGAGCAAGCCCGCTCCTCGGCGTGCCCGCTGGCCCAGGGATGAGTCTCACCGGGGCGCGCTGCGCCGCCGGCACGAGGTGCACAATGAGAAGACCGGCCATCACACAAGCCAGCCGGACGATGCGATGCCGAGCGGGGAGCATACCGGCCGCCTTTCTAGGTGGAGGCCCTCACCCTACGCCTGCCGGCGCGCCAGCGCAACAGTATTTCGCGAAGGGCCTTTCCAGCGGCCGCCAGCACAACTTCTTTGGTGAGCCGGCGCTGCTAGCGACGGTCGTCTGCGCCGCCGTCGCGCGGGCGAGGCGCTCGCCGCGCTCCGCGGCCGCGGCGGGCGCCGAGCGCTGCGGTGAATACCGATGGCGCGATCCCGAATGCGTCGTGGAAGGTGCGCGTGTAGTGACTGTGTCCCGAGAAGCCGAGGTCGAGGGCCGTCGAGAGGATGTCGCCCGGCTTCGATTCCAGCATCTCCAGTGAGTACCTGATGCGCAGCTGCGTCCGGTATTGATGGATCGTGGATTCCGTCTGCGCCTTGAAAACGCGGCACAGGTGAAACACCGAGGCGCCGACGTCGCGCGCCAGCCGCGCGAGACTCAGGTTCGTCGCAAAGCTCGCGGCGAGGTGCTCGCGAGTGCGCTCGACAAGCCTCCGGCGGTCAGCGGAAGGCCGCGCGCCGTCCGGCGTGCGGGCGTCACGATAGGCGCCGGCCAGGATCCGGCCCGCCATCGTGATGACGCCTTCCTCGATGAGCAGATAATCGGGCTCCGGGGTGTCTCTGACGTAGCTGTAGATGCGGCGCTGCTCGAGATAGACCTGCGCGTCGGCGCGGGTCCAGCCGAACGTGAACGGATTCTCGTCGTCCGCGGCGCGCCCGTCGCGTTCGGCGATCATCTCGCGGAGCACGCCCGGCGCAACGCCGAACCAGTCGGATCGATCGTCGCCGCCG
>JALYRV010000004.1 GCA_030855205.1 Acidobacteriota bacterium
GAGAGAGACGGCGCGCGCCGCCGCGCGGCACGCGCGCGCGAAGTCCACCAGCGTCTGGGAGACCGCGGACGGCAGCCGGCGCGTGGGCTCGCTCATCATCTATAGATAGGTCAGCGGATCGAGGCTGACCGTATCGGGGTCGACCGCTTCGACGATCGCGACGGCGTCGCGCTCCCACGTGTTGATCAGGTGCTGATGCTCGAGCGCGTTGCCCTGACGGTCGAGCAGCAGCTTGACCTGCGGACGGAACGGATCGGTGGGATGCTCGGCCATCACCACGCCGACCTCCTCGGTCTCGAGGCGCACGAGGGTGCCAATGGGGTAGAGACCGACGAGGTTCACGAACCGGCGCAGCAGCGTGGCGTCGAATGCGGGACTCTCCTGCTGCAGCATGATCGACCGTATGCGCTCGCTCGGCAGTCCCTCGCGGTACACGCGATTGCTGCGAAGCGCGTCGAAGACGTCCGCGATCGTCACGACCATCGTGCAGACATTGAGACTGCGCGCGCCGACGTTGTCCGGATAGCCGCTGAAATCCTTCTTGAGGTGGTGCTCGAACGCCACGACCGGCGCGAGCGCGGGCATGCCGGGCGTGCGCCGCAGGATGTGCGCGCCGTCGACGACGTGGCGCTTCATGATGCCGAATTCCTCCGCGGTGAGCCGATCCGGCTTGTTGAGCACTTCGAGCGGCGTGTGCACCTTGCCGATGTCATGCATGAGCGCAGCCAGGCCGAACTCCCGGAGCATCGCCCCTTCGATATTCAGGGAGCGGGCCTGCGCCATCGAGAGCACGGAGACGTTCACCATGTGCGTGAACGTGTAGTTGTCGTAGCGCTTCAAGGCGGTCAGCGCCATCAGCGACGTGCGGTCCTGCTGAATCAGCTTGGCCAGGCTGTCGATGATCTTGCGGGCCGCGTCCGGATTCGGCTGCTCGCCGGACTGCGCCGTTTCCCATAGCGACTGTGCCGTCTGCACGGCCTCGGTGTAGACACGCCGCGCGGCGGCGACGCCGGTCGACACCGGCTCGTCCTCCTCGACGTTGAGGCGGCCGATGGCCACGCGCGCGACACCGCGCGCCGCGAGACGATCGGTGAGCGCGTCGGTGTCGCCGCGCGCGCCGAGCTCTGTTGCGAGCGACGCCAGCTCGCTGCGCGTGACGCCGCGGCTGAACGTGACTTTCTCGATGCCGCGATCGCGCAGGAGCCGCGCGAGGCCCACCAGCGACGCGCCGCTGCCGAGCGGGACACCGTCGGCCACGAAGTCGTCGCCCACCAGGCCGACGACCACAGACGGCTGCGCGCCGAGGATCGACGTCGCCAGCTCCGTCAGCGCATCGATGCTCCGGCCGACCAGCGCGTGCCCCGGCGAGTAGAGCGCCTGCGCGCGTACCGTCGCGGCGAGCCGCCGCAGCAGCTCTTCGGCTTGCCGCTTGTCAGCCATGCGCGGCTCCTGTCCTGCCCGCCTGTGCCTCGCGCACGGCCTTTTTCAGCGCGCGATCGCCGGTCGCCGCGGCCTCGGCGATGGCCTTCACCGCCGCGGGTGTCGCCAGGCGCGTCAGGGTCTGCACGCCGGCGGCCTTCACGAGGCGCAGACGCTTGCGCCCGCGCCAGCCCTTGCGGCGGATCGCGCGATCGATCGCGGGGATCGACGTGTCGTCGCGGAGGATGCCGAGCGCCTTGAGTGTATCGATGACGACCGCCCAGTCGTCACCTGCCGGATCGCTCGCGTCGAGCACGCTCATCAGCACGGGCACGACGCGCGGATCGCGCTCGGCGACCAGCGCCGCCACGATCGCGTCGCGCACGTCTCCCTGCGCCGCGCGGAGCACCGTCTGCACCGCGCGCGCGGCCGAGGGATCGTCGATGCTCGAGAGCGCGCGCACGGCTTCGCGGGCGACCTCGGGGTCGCGCCCGCGCAGCAGCGGCTGCAGCAGCGGCACCCCGTCGGCCGATCCGATGCGGCCGAGCATGCGCGCCGCCAGCCGGCGCGCATGCGCGTGATCGGACGACACGAGCGGCGCCAGCCGCGAGACCGCCGGGGCGCCAATCCGCACGATGATGCCAGCCACCGCGTCGCGCGCGCCTTCAGGGCCGCCGATGAGCGCCTGCCGCAGGCCGTCGACGCTGGCCGGACCGATCGCCGCCGCGACGTTCGAGAGCTGTGCGAGGGCGCTCGCGTCGAGATCGCCGATGAGCCCGGCGGCGTCGGCCAGCGCGGCGGATGCGCCGATCTCGTCCAGCGCGCGCCTGCACGCCTCGCCGCCGCGCTGCTGGAGTGCGGTGACCACCGTCTGCGCGTTGGGGAAGTCCCCGGACATCAAGAGGTCTTCGGCCAGTGCGCCGAGATCGCGGGTGAGCGCGTCCATCGCTTTCGGGTCGGTCTCGAGCGCCAGCAGATCCACCAGCAGCAGCGCCGACAGGGTGCGCACCGACTCCTCGCCGAGGCTCGTCATCCACTCGTCCCATTCGGCCGGCACGTCCGACGCCATGCGCGCCGCCCGCTCGCCGGCGCCGTCGAGCGACGCGCGATACGACGCCGAGACGAACGCATTGTCGTTGTAGGCGAGCAGCAGTTCCTCGACCGAGATCCACAACGAGTCGAACTCGGGCTTCCTGCCGAAATCGGTGTCGTTGAGCAGCGTGCGCGCCATCGTGAGAATGCGGCGCTTCCGGGGCTCGTCAGGCGCGATCGTGTCGAAGACCTCGGCGAGGCGCGGCGACGTCGCCCCGCCGAGCGCCAGCGCCGTCGCCAGCAGCTGTGCGACCTGTATCTCGTCGAAGGCCAGTGCGCCTTCGTCGCCGGTTGCCTGATCGGCGATGTTCTGCCGCAGCATCTCGACGACGACGTGAGAGGGGAGGGTCGACGTGGCGGTCGAGATGTTGCGCATCACCTCGGCGCGGCGCTCGGGCGCGAGGACCGACACGAGACCGTTGAGGTGACGCCACGCCGCGAGCACGGCGGCGGCCTGACTCGTAATCATCGGCGCCCCCTCGGGCGTCGTCTTCATGCTCGTGATGTCGGAGGCGAACTCCTGCATCGCGCCGGGATCGCTGGCGATCGCCATCAACCGCTCTTCGGCCGCCTCGTCGAGCGAGGCCTGGCGGACGGTCGCGAGGCGCACCAGGGTGCGCCAGAGATCGTCCTTGCGATCGACCGGCTTCTCCGGCTCGACCAGCATCGCCTTGTAGTCGATGGCTTCGATCTCGATGCCTGCGAGCCCGAGCGCCATCCAGGCCTGGCCGATGCCGCCGCGATCGCGCACGCTGTCGACGTCTTCGGAGAAGAGCGTGAGCAGGCCGTGCAAGGCGTGCGTGTCGACGCGGCCGAAGGTGATGCGCAGGAGGTCGCGGCCGTGGAGATACGCAGCGGCTTCGGCGACGATGCCGTCGCTGCCGATGGGTTCGCCGTCGATGAGGAGCGTGTCTGGGGCAATGCCCAGCGTGAGGCAGTCACCGCCGGTGGCGTCGGTGATGGCGGCCGAAAGCCGGGTGACCGCGGCCTGGGCCGCCGGATGATCGGGGGTGTACAACGCCGCGTTGCGCGCGGCGCCGACCAGCGCGCGCGACACGGCGACGGCGCGCTCCACGAGCCCCGGAGGAACACTGCGCGGTGCGGCCACGGGTGAAAGTATAGTAGGGCCGCGCTCTCCCTTGGCTCTACAGTGCCCATGCAAGCAGTCGACATCATCCGGAAGAAACGTGACAGCGAGCGCCTGACCGACGGCGAGATTCGCGCCTTCGTGGCAGGCGTGACCGACGGGTCGTGGCCTGATTACCAGGCGAGCGCGCTCCTGATGGCGATCTGGATTCGCGGGATGGACGGCGCGGAGACGGCGGCCTTGACCGATGCCATGGTGCACTCGGGCGTGCGGCTGGACCTGTCGGAGTTCGGCGGCGTGCCGGTCGACAAGCACAGTACCGGCGGAGTCGGCGACAAGACCTCGCTCGTGATTGCCCCGGCCGCCGCGGCATGCGGCGCGATCGTCCCGATGATGTCGGGGCGCGGCCTCGGTCATACCGGCGGCACGCTCGACAAACTGGAGTCCATCCCCGGCTTCCGCACGCGGCTGTCGATCGACGAGATGCGCGAGATGCTGCGCGCGACCGGCTGCGCGCTCATAGGGCAGACACAGGAGATCGCGCCGGCCGACCGCAAGCTGTATTCACTGAGAGACGTGACCGGCACGGTCGAGAGCCTTCCGCTCATCACGAGCTCGATCATGTGCAAGAAGATTGCGGAAGGCGTGGGGGCCCTCGTACTCGACGTCAAGACGGGCCGCGGCGCGTTTCTGCGCGATGTCGAGCACGCGCGGGCGCTCGCGCGCGCGATGGTGGAGACCGGGGCGCGCTCCGGCGTGAAGACCGAAGCGCTCATCACGAACATGGACGTGCCCCTCGGACTCGCCGTGGGCAACGCTCTGGAGCTCATCGAGGCGGTGGCCGTGCTGAAGGGCGGGGGCCCGCCCGATCTGGTCGAGCTGTGCGTCGTGCTGACGGCCCGGATGCTCGTCCTCGCGGGGATTGCGCCCGACGAAGCCTCGGCGCGCGCGGCGGTGACGACGAGTCTTCGCGACGGCACGGCGTTCGAGAGATTCGGGCAGATTGTCGAACGGCAGGGGGGCGATCGCCGCGCGCTCGACGATCCGGCACGGCTGCCGGTTGCGGCGCACCGGCAGGTGCTGGCCGCGCCGCGCGACGGCTTCGTGTCGGCGATTCACGCCGATCTGGTCGGCCGCGCGTCCGTGATGCTCGGCGCCGGCCGCGAGCGCATCGACTCGGTCATCGATCCTGCCGTCGGGTTCCTGCTGATGCGCCGTCCGGGCGATCCGGTGAAGGCGGGCGACGGCGTCATCGAAGTTCACTACAATGACGGCGCCCGGCTGGACAGCGCGCTGGCGCTGGCCCGTGAGGCGATCGAGATCTCGGAGGCGCCGCCTGTCGCGGCGCCGCTGGTGCTCGATCGCATAGCCGCGGCGTGAGGACCCCGTCTTATGGATCATCCTGCTGAATCGGCGGGCTACACGCCTGCGCCGATCCCCGCCGCGCCCCGCACTGACGGCTCGATGCGCATCATTGCCGCCGCACTGGCCCTTGGGATCGCCATCGGCGTCTACGTATTCCAGAACTATCTGAGTCTCAATGTGCGCGCCGCGTTCGGCATCGTCGCGTTCATCGCGACCGTGGCGGCGTTTTCGTCGAACCTGCGCGCGGTGAACTGGCGCACGGTCGGCTTCGGCATGGCCATTCAGCTCGGCCTGGCGCTGTTCATCCTGAAGTTCCACATTGGCGGCTGGCGCCCGGGCTACGAGTTCTTCGCCGCGGTCGGCTACGGCGTCAAGCAGTTCCTGGAGTTCACGAACGCCGGATCGACGTTCGTCTTCGGAGGGCTCGCGGACCCGGGCGTCATGTCGGCTGTGTTTCCCGGCGGCTTCGTCTTCGCGTTCGTCGCGCTGCCGACGGTCATTTTCGTCTCGTCGTTCTTCACGGTCCTCTACTACTTCGGCGTGCTGCAGTTCGTCGTCAAGATTTTCGCGAAGGCGATGATGTACCTGATGCGCACGAGCGGCGCCGAAACCCTCTCGGCGGCCGCCAATGTCTTCATGGGGCAGACCGAAGCGCCGATCATCGTCAAGCCGTATGTGCCGCGCATGACGAACTCCGAACTGCTCGCGATGATGGTCGGCGGCATGGCGACGATCTCGGGCGGCGTGATGGCCGTCTACATCGCGCTCGGCGCCGATCCAGTCGCGATTCTGACGACCAGCGTCATGGCCGCGCCATGCGGGCTGTATCTCTCGAAGCTGCTGCTGCCAGAGACGGGCGAGCCGGAAACCCTCGGCGACGTGAAGACTGTCGTCGAGAAACAGCACGTCAACGTCGTCGACGCCGCCGCCGCGGGCGCGTCGGACGGGCTCATGCTCGCGCTCAACATCGCCGCCATGCTGATCGCGTTTCTCGCGTTCATCGCGTTGTTCGACTTCATCCTCGGCGCAATCCGGCCCGGGCTGTCACTCCCGGTCATCTTCTCGTGGGTGCTGGCGCCGGTCGCCCTGCTCATGGGCGTTCCCAATCAGGACCTCGGCGCGATGGGCGATCTGCTGGGCACCAAACTGGTGGCCAACGAGTTTGTCGCGTATGTGAAGCTGACGTCCGAGTACCGCGGCGCCATCAGCGATCGGTCGTACGTGCTCGCCACGTATGTGCTGACCGGCTTCGCCAACTTTGCGTCGATTGGCATCCAGCTCGGCGGCATCGGCGCAATGGCGCCGTCACGCCGCGGCGATCTCGCCCGGCTCGGCATGAAAGCCCTGCTCGCGGGATTCATTGCCACGATGATCAATGCCTGCATTGCGGCGATGCTGATCGGATGACGCCGCTCGGTTACGAACAGGTTGACGCCGCCGCGTCGTGGATTCGCGAGCGCGCGGAGGGGCGCACGCCGTCGATCGCGATCGTGCTCGGCTCCGGCCTTGGCGGGTTCTTCGATCGCCTCACCGGCGCGTACTCCGTGGATTACAGTGACATCCCCGGCTGGCCCGCGACCGCGGTCGTGGGGCACGCCGGCCGGCTCGGCATCGGTACGCTGGGCGGCAAGACCGTCGCCGTCCTCAGCGGCCGCGTGCACGTGTACGAAGGACACGGCATCGATCGCGTGGCGTTCGCCACGCGCGTGATGGCACGCCTCGGCGTGACGACACTCATCCTCACCAATGCGGCCGGCGGGATCAACACGGAGTTCGGCAAGGGCGCGCTGATGGTGATCGACGATCACATCAACTTCCTCGGCCGCAATCCGCTCACGGGCCCGAACGACGATCGCCTCGGCGTGCGCTTTCCCGACATGAGCGAGATTTATTCGTCCCGTCTGCGCGGGATCGCGGACGCGGTGTCGCGGGAGCGGGGCGTGCCCGTGCGTCACGGCGTGTACATCGCGGTGCCGGGGCCCAGCTACGAGACGCCGGCGGAGATACGCGCGTTCCGCGCGCTCGGCGCCGACGCGGTGGGCATGTCCACGGTGCCTGAAGCGATCGCCGCGCGCCACATGGGCGTCGAGGTGCTCGGTATGTCGTGCATCACGAACATGGCGGCCGGCATCCTGCCGGAAACGCTGAGCCACGCCGAGGTCTTCGAGATTGCCAATCGCGTGAAGGACGCCTTCACCGCACTCCTCGAGGGCATCATTGAGCGCGCCTGACCCGGCCGAGCGTGATCTCATCGACGCGGCACGCGACGCGCAGACGCGCGCCGTCGCGCCCTACTCGCACTTCCACGTCGGCGCCGCCCTGCGCCTCCGCGACGGCCGCATCGTCACGGGCTGCAACGTCGAGAACGCGACCTACGGGCTGACCGTCTGCGCCGAGCGCGTGGCGCTGCTCAAGGCGCTGTCGGACGGCGAGCGCGAGTTCACCGCCATCGCCGTGACCGCCGACGCGGCGCGCCCCACGCCGCCCTGCGGCGCGTGCCGCCAGCTCCTGTGGGAATACTGTGGCGACATCCCCGTGATCATGGCCAACGCGCGCGAGGTGACAATGCGCACGTCGCTCGGCGCGCTGCTGCCCGAGCCCTTCGGGCCACAGAACCTGCAGACGTGATCGGCGCATGGCTCCCGGCGCACGGCTCGAGTCGTGCGTCGTGAGCCGACGCGCTATCATTTAACGAATGCTCCCTACCATCGCCTGGGAAGGCGACGAGATCGTGATGATCGACCAGCGCAAGCTGCCGGCGCAGGAGACGTACGTGCGCTGCCGCACGGCGCCGGAAGTCGCGAAGGCCATCAGGACGATGGTGATTCGCGGCGCGCCGGCCATCGGCATCGCGGCGGCCATGGGACTCGCGCTCGGCATGCGGCGATCGAGCGCGACCGGCACGCAGAAATACGCGGCGGAGTTCACGAAGCTGTGTCAGGTGATGGCCGCGACGCGTCCGACCGCCGTGAGCCTGTTCTGGGCGATCGATCGCATGAAGGGCGCGCTGTCGGAGGGCTTGTTCGCCGGAGAATCGGCCACGCAGCTGACCGCGCGGCTCGAGCGCGAGGCCATGGCCGTGCACGACGAAGATGTCGAGGGCTGCCGCGCGATGGGGCGTCACGGAGCCGTCGTCGTGCCGGACGGCGGGCGGATCCTCACGCACTGCAACGCCGGCGCGCTCGCGACCGGCGGGTATGGCACTGCGCTCGGCGTCATCCGCGCAGCGGTGGAGCAGGGCAAGCAGATTACCGTCTACGCCGACGAGACGCGGCCGTTCCTGCAGGGCGCGCGCCTCACGGCGTGGGAGCTGGTGCGCGACGGCATCGACACGACGGTGATCACCGAGAGCATGGCCGGTCCGCTCATGCGCGCCGGCAAGATCGATCTCGTCGTCGTGGGCGCCGACCGCATCGCGGCCAATGGCGACGTAGCCAACAAGATCGGCACCTACACCGTGGCCGTGCTCGCCCGCGAGCACAACGTGCCGTTCTACGTCGCGGCGCCGGTGTCGACGATCGACATGTCGATGCCCGACGGTGACGGCATTCCCATCGAGGAGCGCGCGGATCGCGAGATGAGCCACATGGGAGCGATCCGGCTCACGCCCGAGGGCGCGAGACTGTGGAACCCCGGCTTCGACGTGACGCCGCATCGTTACATCGCCGGCATCATCACGGAACGCGGCATCCTGAAACCCCCTTTCGCAGACACGCTGCGGGCGGCCGCCGGCACCGCCGCGCCCGTGGCGCACGAGTGATCGGCGCATGAACGTGCTCGGCATCGAGACGTCGTGCGACGAGACGGCCGCAGCGGTCGTATCGACGACGGGCGATCCCGCGCGCCCGTGGGCGATCCGATCGAATGTCGTCGCGTCACAGGTCGAGATCCATCGTGAATGGGGAGGCGTCGTCCCCGAGATCGCGTCGCGCCAGCACATGCGTGACATCTGCGGCGTGGTCGAGCGCGCGCTGGCCGACGCGGCCGCGACGCTGGACGATGTCGATGCGATCGCGGTGACGAAGGGGCCCGGGCTCGTCGGGTCGCTGCTCGTCGGCGTGTCGTTCGGCAAGGCGGTCGCGGCGGCGCGCGGGCTGCCGATCGTCGGCGTGCATCATCTTGCCGGTCACATCGAGTCGATCTTCCTCGAGCACGGCGTCATCGAGCTGCCGGCGGTCGTGCTCGTGGTCTCGGGCGGGCACACGAGTTTGTATTTCATGCCGCGCCCCGGTGCGTACGAGCTGATCGGGCGCACGCGCGACGATGCGGCGGGAGAGGCGTTCGACAAGGTTGCGAAACTGATGGGGCTGGACTATCCGGGCGGCCCCGCGCTCGATCGCGCGGCGAAGGGCGGGGACGATCGCGCGGTCAGGTTCACGGCCCCGCGGATGACACACCGGGCGCGTCACGATCCGCGCCCCGACCTCGCAGCGGAGTTCAGCTTCAGCGGGCTCAAGACGGCCGTCGTGCGCCACATGGAGAAGCGGGCGGGCGCGCCGTTCGCGGGAACGGAGCTGTCGGACCTCGCGGCGAGCTTTCAGCGCACGGTGGTCGAGAACCTTCTCGATCGCACGTTCGAGGTGGCCTCGGCGTTCGGCGCGAAGAGCATCGGCATTGCGGGCGGCGTGTCGGCCAACAGCCGGCTGCGCGCGGACGCGGCGGCGCGCGGCGCCGCCACGGGTATTCCTGTCTACATTCCACGGCTCGCGCTGTCGACCGACAACGCCGCCATGATCGCGGCGGCCGGCCTGCGCCGGCTCGAACTGGGGCAGCCGGGCCCCGACGACTTCGGCGCGTCGGCCGATCTCCCGATTTCATGACCGTCCATACCGCCTATCTCTGGTTCGAGACGACGCAGCCGCAGGAGTTCATTCGCATCACCGACGAGGTTCAGCGCGTCGTCGGGGAGAGCGGCGTCGATGACGGGATGGTGCTCGTGTCGGCGATGCACATCACGTCGGGCGTCTATGTGAACGACTGGGAAGACGGGCTCATCCACGATTTCAAGGTGTGGCTCGAGAAGCTGGCGCCGTCAGGCCTCGACTATCGCCATCATCAGACCGGTGAAGACAATGCCGACGCGCATCTGAAGCGCACGATCATGGGGCATCAGGTGATGCTGCCGATTACGAAGGGGAAGCTCGATCTCGGCCCGTGGGAGCAGGTCTTCTATGCCGAGTTCGACGGGCGCCGCCGCAAGCGCGTGGTGGTCAAGGTGATGGGCACGACGTGACGGCCGACCCCACCGATCCGTTCGATGTCGTCCGGCGCCTGTATCGGGCGATCAACGCGTCGGACCTCGACACGATCGCGTCGCTCTATGCGGATGACGCGGTCGCCGAGCAGGTGTTCGACGGCGTCTTCGTGATCGACGGACGCCAGGCGATCCTCGACGCCTACCGCTCGGAGTTCGGGTCGACGCGCGGCGGGCTTGGCGGCGGCGAGCGCGTGCGGCCGAGGACGATCGGCGGCATTCAGACCGGCTGGGGCTGGGTGCAGGCCGACTGGATCGAATGCATCGGCGGGGACGGCGCCCATCCGTCCATTCAGCGCGCGGGCCACAGTCACTTTCTGATCGAGGACGCCCGCATCCGGCGCCACCGTCGCGTGATTACCGCGGAGGGGGAGGGCGTCATCGATCGTGAGCCGGCGCCCGCGAGCTCGCGCAAGTATCCTGCGCGGCCGATCACGGGCGTCGGAGCCGTGATTCTCATGGACGCGGGCGTGGTCCTCATCAAACGCCGCCATGAGCCGCTGGCGGGGCACTGGAGCCTGCCCGGCGGCACCCTCGACCTCGGTGAGACCCTCGAGTCGGCGGCGGCGCGCGAGGCGCTCGAAGAGACGGGTCTGATCGTCGACGTGGGCCCCGTGGTCGACGTCTTCGACCGGATCCTGCTCGACGACTCGGGCAAGGTCCGCTACCATTTCGTGCTCGTCGACTATCTGTGCCGGCCCATCGGCGGGGAGCTCTGCGCCGGATCGGACGCGGCCGACGCCGTGATCGCGCGGCCGGACGATCTCGCGCGATTCCGGCTGGCCGCCAAGGCGGCCGATATCATTCACAAGGCATTCAGGATGGACGGTCAGTGGTGACGAGAGAGGCCGCGCTCGCGCTGATGGAGGAGTACACGCAGGGCGAGAGCCTGCGCAAGCACATGCTCGGCGTGGAGGCCGCGGTGCGCGGTTATGCGCGCGAGTTCGGCGAAGACGAAGAGGCCTGGGGCGTGGTGGCGCTGTTGCACGATTTCGACTACGAGCGCTGGCCGGGCCGTGAGGATCATCCGTACCGCGGCGTCGAGATTCTCACAGCGAAGGGGTATCCGGAGTGGGTGACTCGCGCGATTCTCTCCCATGCCGACTACACCGGCGTGACGCGGGACTCGCGGCTCGAGAAGACCCTCTTCGCGTGCGATGAGATGTCCGGGTTCGTGACGGCCTCCGCGCTCGTGCGTCCGAGCAGGAGCGTGATGGACCTCGAAGCCGCGTCGGTCATGAAGCGGATGAAGGACAAGGCCTTCGCGCGCGCCGTGCCGCGCGAAGATCTGCGCAAGGGGGCCGACGAGCTGGGCGTCCCGCTCGAACAGCACGTCTCGAATGTGATCCGGTTCCTGCGCGAGCGCGCCGATGCGCTCGGTTTGCGGGGAACGCTGTAGAGAAACTGCCCGTATATGGGATGGGCAGCGGAAATCCAAATATATGACTGACGGGCACAATCCTTCCGGGCTCGACCGCGATGCGGCCGGGACACACGCCGTGGTTCTCGATCGGGTCACCGTCGAGTACGGCAAGAACCAGGCGCTGCGGGAGGTGAGCGCGGTGTTTCCGCGCGGGGCCGTCGGGTTGCTCGGCCCGAACGGCGCGGGCAAGAGCACGATGCTCAAGTCGCTGCTCGGCTTCATCAAGCCCACGGCGGGGTCGATGCAGGTGCTCGGGCTCGATGTGGCCAGCAAGCCGACCGACATTCGCGCACGCCTGGGCTACATGCCGGAGAACGACGCGCACATCCCGGGCATGAACGCTGTGACGTTTGTCGCCTACTGCGCCCAGCTCTCGGGTCTGCCGCACGCCGACGCGATGCAGCGCGCGCACGAGGTGCTCTATTACGTCGGCCTGGGCGAGGCGCGGTACCGCAACGTCGAGACCTACTCGACGGGCATGAAGCAGCGCATCAAGCTCGCGCAGGCGCTCGTGCACGATCCCGATCTCCTCTTTCTCGACGAGCCGACCAACGGCATGGATCCCAAGGGGCGCGAGGAGATGCTGGAGCTGGTGCGCGACATTGCGCACAACAAGAACATCAGTCTCATCCTGTCGTCGCACCTGCTCCCGGATGTCGAATACACGTGCGATCACGTCGTCGTCATGGACAAGGGTCGCGTGGCGGCCTTCGGACCGATCGAAGAGCTGAAGGGCCCGGCCGGGCGCGTCTACGAAGTGCGCGTCAAAGGGGATTTGACCGGCTTCATCGCGGCGCTCGAAGGCCAGGGCATCGAGTGCCACGAGACCGATGAAGACATCATGCGCGTCTTCGTGCCGGCCGGCCAGGCCGCAGGGGAGGCGAACCGTGTGTTCCAGATTGCGGCCGCGCACCGCGTGCAGGTGCGCCACCTCAGGCCGAGCCTGCCGACCCTCGAGGATGTCTTCGCGAAGGCGATAGGAGAGGTATGAGTCCGATTCACGATCAAACCTACCGCCACTACGAGGGCAGGCGCGAGCCGCCGGGGAAGACCTGGATGGTCATCGCGTGGGCGGGCATCCGCAACATGCTCGGCAAGCGGGCGTTCCTCGGCCTCCTGATTTTCGCGTGGGGGCCTTTCCTCGTGCGCGCCGTGCAGTTCTACGTGGCCGCGAACTATCCGCAGGTCGCGCAGATCATCGCGCCAGGCCCGACGACCTTCCGCGACTTCGTGTCGCAGCAGGGCACCTTTGCGTTCTTCATCACGGTCTACGTGGGCGCGGGGCTGATTGCGAGCGACCGGCGCGCCAACGCCCTGCAGATTTACCTGTCGAAGCCGATCGGGCGCGTCGAGTACATCGGCGGCAAGCTCGCGACGCTGCTGTTCTTCCTGTTCGGCGTCACGCTCGTGCCGGGGCTGCTGCTCCTGCTGCTGCAGATTGCCTTTGCCGGCAACATCGATATCCTGCGCACCACCAGCACGCTGCCGGTTTCGATTCTGCTCGCGACGCTCGTGCAGTCGCTCGTGATGGCGTGCACGATGCTGGCCTTGTCGTCGCTGTCGAACAGCCCGCGCTACGTCGCCATTCTGTATACCGGCGCGATCTTCTTCACGGCCGCCATCTTCGGCGCCCTGACCGCCATTACCGGCGGCACGCGCGTGGCGTGGGTCTCGATCACATCGAACGTCTCGCAGCTGACCGATGCCATCTTCCGGCAGACCCCGTCCTATCAGTCCCCGTGGCAGATCTCGCTCCTCGTCGTCGTGGCGCTCATCGCCCTGTCGGTCTCGGTGCTCGAGCGGCGCGTCAAGGGCGTGGAGGTGGTCAAGTGAGCGCCATCATCACGGCCGAGCATCTCTCGAAGTGGTACGGCCAGGTCATCGGCCTCAATGACGTCACGGTGACGGTGCCCCCGGGCATCACCGGTCTGCTCGGCCCGAACGGCGCAGGCAAGTCGACGTTCATGAAGCTGATCACGGGGCAGCTCAAGCCGAGCAAAGGGGAAGTCAAGGTGCTCGGCGAGCCGATCTGGGGCAATCCGAAGCTGTACTTCCGCATCGGGTTCTGCCCGGAGCAGGACCGCTTCTACGAGCGCATGACTGGCCTCGAGTGGGTGACCACGCTGGTGCGGCTCAACGGGTACGACGAGCCGTCGGCGCGCGCCGCGGCGGAGCGCGCGCTCGCCTCGGTCGACCTGATGGAGGCGGCCCACAAGAAGATCGGGGCCTACAGCAAGGGCATGCGCCAGCGCGTGAAGCTCGCGCAGGCGATCGTGCACGACCCGGAGCTCATCATCCTCGACGAGCCGCTGAGCGGGATGGACCCGATCGGCCGCCGGAAGACGATCCGCATGATTCGCGAGTGGGCGAAGCAGGGCAAGAGCATCCTCGTGTCGAGCCACATCCTGCACGAGATCGAGTCGATGACGGCGAACATCCTGCTGATCAACAACGGCCGGATTCTCGCGGAGGGCAACGTCCACCAGATTCGCGAGCTGATCGACGAGCATCCGCACACCGTCAACATCCGCGCGGCGGATCCGCGGCGCCTCGCGCGCGAGTTCCTCGCGCACGACGATGTGCTGAGCCTCCGTTTCGAACCGGGCGGCGTCGTCATCGAGACGGCCAAGCCGGATGAGTTCTACGCGCGGCTGACCGATATCGCGGCGGCCGGATCGCACGGGACGATTGACGAAGTCACGTCGCCCGACGACAACCTGCAGGCGGTCTTCCAGTATCTGGTGAAGCAATGAACACTGACGCCACCGTCACCGCGCCGGCCCGGCCGATGACCGCGCCCGGCTTTCTGTACAGCGCGTTGCGCGTGCTCGATTTTTCGCTCGCGCAGATGCTCTGGTCGCGGCGCACGGTCTTCATGCTGCTGGTCGTCTTCGTGCCGGTCCTTCTGGCCGTCGTCGTGCGGCTGATCGACACGATGTCGGGCAGCACGATGCAGGTCAACGGCACCGCGATGGACGGCCCCGCGATCTTCGGCATGATGATCTGGGTCTTCTTCGTGCGGTTCGCCGTGCCGGTGCTCAGCATCTTCTACGGCACGGCCCTCATTGCCGACGAGGTCGAGGACAAGACCATCACGTTCCTCTTCACCCGCCCGATTCCGCGCGGCGCCGTCCTCGTGGGGAAGTACTTCGCGTTCGTCCTGAGCACCCTCATCATCGTGCTGCCCTCGGTCATGCTGGTGTGGCTGCTGGTGGTGCCCATCCGCGGGTCGCTGGGGGGCTCGTTCCCGTCGCTTCTCAAGGACCTCGTCATCCTGGCTGTCGGGTTCTCGGTATACGGGGCGCTCTTCGCTTTCATCGGCGCGCGGTTCAAGCGGCCGCTGATGATTGCCCTCTTCTTCGTCTTCGCCTGGGAGAATGCAGCGCTGCTGTTCCCGGGTTACCTGCGCCGCTTCACGGTCGCCAATTACCTTCAGGGGCTCGTGCCGCACGCCATGCCGGCCGACGGCGCGGTCAGCCTCATCCAGGCTGTGTTTCAGGAAGCGCCCTCGCTGATGACCTGCGTCCTCAGCCTCGGCGCCATCTGGGCTGTGTCCCTCTGGGCGGCGGCCCGGACGGTCGAACGCAAGGAATACGTGCTGGAGCAGTGAGCCGGCTGACCGCTCACGGTTCAGGTCGGGGAACTTCCGGGTAGTCCCGACCCGTATAATCTGGTTACAAGAGGGTTACGCCTGATGACAAAAAGCACCCGCTACATTGCTCTGGGCTCAACAGCCATCGTCGTTTTCGGACTCTGCACCGGTCTTGTCGCGTACTACGGCGGCATTCCCTCACTGACGGCCTCGCGGGTTGGCCCCGCGGAGCTGGCCTACGTGCCGGCCGACGCCGGCATCGTCGCTTTCGCTGACGTGCGCGACGTCATGAACTCGGAGCTTCGTCAGAAGCTGCGTGAAGTGCTTCCCGGCGACCAGAAGGGGCGCGAAGATCTCCAGCGCCTGACCGGCATCGACGTCGAGAAGGATATCGATCGGGTCGTTGCCACCATCGGCGCCGGCGGGCAGAACTCCTCGGTTGCGTTCCTCAGCGGCCGGTTCAATCCGTCGCAGATCGAGTCGCTCGCCCGCTCGCACGGCGGCCAGGTCGTCGAGTATCGCGGCAAGCGTCTTGTCTACGGCATGAAGGACGACAAAGAGGAGCAGCCGGCCGCCACGGCGCCCCGCGCCGGCGGCAACCATCATGCGGCGCTCGCGTTCCTCGAGCCGAACGTGCTCGCGATTGGCGCAGAAGAGGCTGTCCGCAAGGCGATTGACACGCAGGCGAGCGGCCAGAACGTCACGGGCAACACCGAGTTGATGCGCATCATCGGCACCGTGGCTTCGGGCAACAACGTGTGGGCCGTCGGCCGTATGGACGCCTTCATGGGCCACCTGCCGAAGGAAGTGTCGAGCCGCATGCCCGCCGTGCAGTGGTTCTCGGCGACGGGCCGCGTCAACGGCGGCATTCACGCCAGCCTCCGCGCCGAAGCGCGCGACGATCAGGCTGCCGAGAACCTTCGCCAGGTCGTGCAGGGCGGGCTCGCGCTCATCAAGATGCAGAGCGCCGATCCGCAGTTCGCGGCGCTTGCCAACAGCATCCGCCTCGAGGGCACGGGCAAGACGGTCGCGGTGAGCTTCACGGTTCCGTCGGAGATGTTCAACGTGCTGATCTCGCAGGGCCCCAGGGGCATGATCGCCAAGTAAGGCCGGCGATCGAAGCATGACGATTGCGGCGGTTGCGCGAGCAACCGCCGCTTTTCTTTTAAGCCTGTTGTAAACTGCGCGTCCGTGTCACAGCTGATCTTCTTTTACGGCACGCTCATGGCCGGCTTCGACCGGCGGCGCCGCGCCGGCATCGATGACAAGCTCGCCTACGTGGGCCGGGCCTGCATCCAGGCGCAGCTCTTCGACCTCGGCCTGTACCCGGCCGCTGTGCCCGCCCCCGACGGCCATGTGTGGGGTGAGGTCTACCGCACCGACGCGCCGGTCGAGGTGCTGACGGCGCTCGACGACATCGAGGGGTACCGCGTCGATGATCCCGACAAGAGCCTTTACTCGCGCCAGCGCGCGCACGTCGTGCTACCGGGCGGACTGTCGGACGAGGCCTGGGTCTATTTCTACAACGCGCCGCTCGGACAGGCGTCGCGCATCATGTCGGGCGACTACCTCGCCCATGTGACCGGGAAATAGCAGACGGGGTCAGACGCGGGCGCTTTTCATGCGCTCGACGTAGAGTTCGATTGCTTTTCGCGCGTGCTCGGCCGGTTCGATGAACTCGACGCCGGACCGGTAGGTGAGGCGGTCCGTGTCGACGTCGCTGATACGGCAGTGCACCACGCGGCCCTTGACGACGACCGGGCGGTCGTCGAGCGGGAGGCGAAAATCGTGCAGGGAGTCCAGCTGGAGCGGGGCGAGGGTCTCGATCTGCATGCCGCCTCCCCCGATTTCGATGACGGTCATCGGCTGGAAGATCATGACGCCCCCCACGAGCTCCCCGAGCACGGCCATGCGGGTCCCGTCGCGGCGTTCTTCTTTGCCCATAGCGGCGGAAACTATAACTCAGGTTTAATACCCGGATGCCTTCTTCCTCAACCACCGTCACCACATACATGAATTACATCGACGGCGCCTGGGTGCCGTCCGAGTCGGGCAAGACCTTCGAGAACCGGAATCCGGCCGACAGCGACGACCTGATCGGGCTGTTCCAGAAGTCGACGGCCGCCGACGCCACCCGGGCCGTCGATGCCGCGGCGCGGGCCTATGAGGACTGGCGCCTCGTGCCGGCGCCCAAGCGGGGGGAGATGCTCTTCCGCGCCGCGCAGATCATCGCTGACCGCAAGGAGGCGTTTGCCCGCGACATGACGCGGGAGATGGGCAAGGTCCTCGCCGAGACGCGCGGTGACGTGCAGGAAGCGGTCGACATGAGCTTCTTCCTCGCGGGCGAGGGACGCCGGCTGCACGGCCAGACCGCGCCTTCCGAACTGCGCAACAAGTTCGCGATGTCCACGCGCGTGCCGCTCGGCGTCTGCGGCATCGTCACGCCGTGGAACTTCCCGATGGCGATCCCGAGCTGGAAGATCATCCCGGCGCTGGTCGCGGGGAACACGGTCGTGCTCAAGCCGGCCAGCCTGACGCCGCTCTCGGCGCTCAACTTCGTGATGGCGCTCATCGATGCGGGCATACCCAAGGGCGTCGTCAATCTCGTGACGGGCGGCGGCGGCGATGTCGGCAACGCCATCGTCGAGGACCCGCGCGTGCGGGTCGTCTCGTTTACCGGATCGACCGAGGTCGGCCGCGAGGTGTCGATGCGCGCGGCGCCGTCGTTCAAGAAAGTCCACCTCGAGATGGGCGGCAAGAACGTCATCATGATCATGGACGACGCCGACCTCGACCTCGCGGTCGACGGCTGCGTCTGGGGCGGCTTCGGCACGACAGGGCAGCGCTGCACGGCGGCAAGCCGCGTAGTGGTGCACGAGAAGCTGCACGATGAGTTCGTGCGGCGCTTCGTCGGACGCGTCAGGACGCTCAAGGTCGGCAACGGCCTGGACGAGCAGATCCAGATGGGCCCGTCGGTCAACGAAGGGCAGCTCTCGACGGTGATGGACTACGTGAAGATCGGAAAGAAAGAAGGTGCGACGCTGGCGTGCGGCGGCAACCGCCTCGAGTCGGGGCCCTACGCCAGGGGTTTCTTCCACGAGCCGACGATCTTCACCGACGTGAAGCCGGAGATGCGGATCGCGCAGGAAGAGATTTTCGGGCCGGTCGTCTCGGTGATGAAGTGCGGATCGCTGGAAGAGGCCATTGCCATTGGCAACGGCGTCATCTATGGCCTGTCGGCGTCTATCTACACGCAGGACATCAACCGCGCGTTCACGGCGATGCGTGACATGGACACCGGCATCTTCTACGTCAACGCGCCGACCATCGGCGCCGAAGTGCACCTGCCGTTCGGCGGCACGAAAGCCACGGGCAACGGGCACCGCGAGGCGGGCATGGCGGCGCTCGAAGTGTTCTCGGAGTGGAAGTCGATTTACGTCGACTTCAGCGGGCATCTGCAGCGCGCGCAGATCGACACCGAGCAGCTCTGATACATGCGAGTCATTCAGGCGGCGGCGGCCTACATCGTTGTCTATCTGGCCGCTGCCGCGCTGGCGGGCGAGACCGCCGCGGGCACGTGGCTGCGCGCGATCGGGCCGCTGATTCCCGCCATCGCCGCCGTCGCCATGATTGCCCGGCGCCGCGCCGAGTGGCAGGGCGCGCAGGCGGTGTTCTGGATGGTCATTGCCGCCGGACTCACGCTCTGGTCCGTGGGCCACGTCGGTTTCGTCTATAGCAACCTCGCCTCGGGCAGCCTGCCGCAGTGGCTCGACTGGCACACGAGCTTCAGTCTGGTCGGCGGTGGCGCGGCGCCGTTTCTGGCGTTCCTCGCACGCCCCCACCGCGGGCGGCGGCCGTTCGCCGTGCCGGCCATCATTCTCGACATCGCCTCGCTCGCGGTGCTGTTTCTCTTCAGCTACGCGTACTTCGTGCTTGCGCCGAACGCCGGTGAATCGCCGCGGATCGCCGAGCGGTCCCTCCAGGTCGTCATCGTCGTCCAGCGTTTCCTGGTGCTCGGGGCACTGGGGCTCGCGGCCTGGAGCGCGAGGCATACGGCCTATGGCCGCGTGTTCACCGGGCTGTTTGCCGCGCTGACCGTCGGCTTCGTCTTCCGCTCGGCGTTGAGCGTGCAGGTCGTCAACGATGCGATGTCGATGCGCACGCTTCCTCAGGCCGTGCTCGATCTCGCCTGGATCGTTCCGTATTTCGGGTGGACCTGGGCGGCCTATGAAGCGCCGGCGTCGGCGTCCGCAGGCGAGCCGGCTGTGCCGGAGGAAGTCCCGTGGTGGCCGAGCGCCGTGTGCGTTGCGATCATTCCTGCGGTTGGCTACGGTGTGCGCCTCGTGGCGCCGCTCGGCGCGCCCATCGACGGCTTCCGCGATCTGCTGACGGCATTTGCCACGGTCGTTGGCGTCGTGCTGCTCTCGGCGCGGCTCGCGTCGCAGCGCGGCGACCTGCGGCGCTCCGACGCGCGGGCCCGCCTGCTGGCGGCCGCCGTCGAGCAGACCGACAGCCTCGTCATGGTCGTGCGCAAGAACGGCACGATCGAGCACGCCAACGCCGCGATGCTGAGGGCGCTGGGGTACGAGACCGATTCACTCGGCGAGCGGCGGTTCAGCGACACGGTCACGAGCCCGCAGAGCGGGTTCGGTGACGTGGTGGCGTCCACCATCAAGAGCGACGGCATCTGGCGCGGCACGTTCAAGCGTCGGCGCCTGGACGGCACGACGTTTCCGGTCGCGGCCACGGTCGTCCCGCTCGTCGGCGCCGGGGGCGAGCCCTCGCACTTCGTCGGCGTCGAGCGCGACATCACCGACGATCTGCGCGTGCGCGAGGAGCTCGTGCGCGCCGAGCGCCTGTCGGCCATGGGAGAGCTGGTGGCGGGCGTGGCGCACGAAATAAATAATCCGCTGCAGGCCATCGTCGGGTGCGCGGAGATCCTGTCCGAGACGGTCTCCGATCCCGGGATTCAGCGCGACGTCGCGCTGATTCGCACGGAGGCCTCGCGCGCGCGGGAGATCGTCCGCAGCCTGCTGTCGTTCGTGCACCGCCGGCCGACCGAGCGCGTGCCGACCGATCTGAACGAGATTATTCGCGAAGCGATGTCCCTGCGCGGATATCACCTCAAACAGAAGGGGGTCGCGATGGACGTGGTGTGCGCCGCCGATCTGCCGCGCGCGCTCGCCAACCCCGACGAGATCCGGCAGCTCGTCCTCAACCTCCTGCTCAACGCCGAGCATGCGGTGTCGGCCGCGCCGGGGCCGCAGAGCATCACGCTGTCTTCGGGGCGCGTGCCCGACAGCGAGACGGTCTACCTCGAAGTGAGCGACTCTGGTCCAGGGGTGCCGGAGCACGTGCGGCACCGCATCTTCGAGCCGTTCTTCACGACGAAAGAGGTGGGGGAAGGCACGGGCCTCGGGCTGTCGATCTCGCACGGCATTGCCGCGGCTCACGGCGGGCGGCTCGATCTGCGCCCTGCAGACATCGGCGCCTGCTTCCGTGTCGTGCTTCCAACGACCGGTGACATCCGTGCCGCCGACGCCGACGCGCGGGTGGCGGCGCCGAAGGTGCCGGTTGCCGAGGGAGACCGCGTCGCCCTGATCGTCGACGACGAGCACAGTGTGCGCAGTCTGGTGATGCGGCTCCTCGAGCGCCGCGGCTATCGCGTGGTCGAAGCCGAAGACGGGGAGGCCGCGCTGCGGACGCTCGAGTCACACTCCTTCGACCTCGTGCTCTGCGACGTTCGCATGCCGCGACTGAGCGGCCGCATGCTCTTCGAGACCCTCGAGGCGAGGCTGCCGGATCTCTCTCGCCGCTTCGTCCTGATGTCGGGCGATACGCTCAGCGCCGACGTGGCGGATTTCGCCGCCGCGCGGGGCGTGACGCTCCTCACCAAGCCGTTCACGGCGCGCGAGCTCGACGGGGTTCTCGAGCAGATACGGTAACGCGGGTCCGGCCTGATATTCTTGTTGGATATGGCAGCCCGCGTGCACGTCTCCGGGCGCGACGTCTTCATCGTCGGCGCCGCCCGCACCCCTATTGGCCGCTACGGCGGCACCTTGAAATCGACCCACCCGGCCGAGCTGGGCGCCGTCGCGTCGAAGGCGGCCCTCGAGCGCGCAGGTCTGACGCCAGACGCCGTCGACGAGGTCTACATCGGCCACGGCCGGCAGGCGGGCTCAGGGCCCAACCCCGCGCGTCAGGTGGGCAAGCGCACGGGCGTACCCGACACGTCTCCCGCGCAGACCATCAATCAGGCGTGCGCGTCGAGTCTGTCGGCCATTGCGCTCGGCGCGCAGGCCATCGAGCTGGGGCAGTCAGACGTGGTCCTGTCCGGCGGCATCGAGTCGATGAGCCGCATGCCGTATCTCATCGACAGCGACGATGCGCGGTGGGGCCACAAGATGGGGAACTTTCCGCTCGTCGATGCGATGTACCGCGATGGATTCCTCTGCCCGATCTCGAATCTCATCATGGGCCAGACGGCCGAAATCCTCGCCCGCCAGTACGGCATCACGCGGGAGGCGTCGGACGCCTTCGCGCTCGGCAGCCAGCAGAAGGCCGAAGCCGCGACGAAAGCCGGACGCTTCGCGGATGAAATGGCCCCCGTCGCGATGCAGGGCCGCAAAGGTGAAGCGATCCTTTTTGCGACCGACGAGCATGCCCGCACGGGCACCACGATCGAGAATCTGCGCAAACTGCCGCTCGTGTTTCCAGACGTCGAAGGCGAGCAGGGGATCATTTCAGCCGGCTCGTCGTCGGGGATTACCGACGGCGGGGCGGCCGTGGTGCTCGCGGGCGAGTCTGCCGTCCGCGCGCGCGGCCTGACGCCGATGGCGCGCATCATCGGATGGGCGACGGCGGGCGTCGATCCCCGCATCATGGGCATCGGTCCCGTGCCTGCCGTTCGCGGGCTTCTCGAGAAGACCGGGCTCTCGCTGGACGACTTCGATCTCGTGGAGCTCAACGAAGCGTTCGCGCCGCAGGTGCTGGCGGTGCTTCGCGATCTGCCCATCGATATCGCGCGCGTCAACGTCAACGGCGGCGCGATTGCGCTGGGTCACCCCATTGGCGCGACCGGCGCGCGCATCGTGGTGACGCTGCTGCATGAGATGAAGCGCCGGGGCGCGAAGCGCGGCCTGGCGACGTTGTGTGTCTCGGGCGGCCTCGGCATGGCCGTGGCCGTGGAAGCTGTTTCATGAAGAACATTGCAATCATTCCCGGAGACGGCATCGGCAGGGACGTCACGGCTGAAGCCGTGCGCGTGCTCGAGACGAGCGCGGCCATCTTCGGGCGCACGCTCCAGCTCGAAATGCTCCCGTGGGGCGCCGACTACTTCCTCGAGACGGGGATCACCGTGCCCGAGGGCGGCCACGCGATGCTCCGCGATCAGTTCGACGCGATTTTCATCGGCGCTGTCGGCGATCCCCGGGTCAAGGACAACCGGCACGCCCGCGACATCCTGCTCGGCACCCGCTTCGAGCTCGACCTCTACGTCAACTACCGGCCGGTGAAGCTGCTGCACGATCGGCTCTGTCCCCTCAAGGATCGCGGCGTCGATGACGTCGACTTCGTCGTCTTCCGCGAGAACACCGAGGGGGTCTACGTCAGCATCGGCGGACGCTTCAAGCCGGGCACCGATGATGAAGTGGCGATTCAGGAGGAGATCAACACCTTCAAAGGGGTCAACCGGATCATCCGGCACGCGTTCGAGTTCGCGCGGACGAGCGGCCGCCGCAAGGTGTGCATGGCGGACAAGAGCAATGCCATGCAACAGGGGCACGCGCTCTGGCAGCGCGTCTTCAAGCAGGTCGCGTCCGAGTACGCGGACGTGGAGGCGACGCATTACTACATCGATGCGCTCGCGATGTACATGGTGCGCGACCCCTCGGAGTTCGAGGTGATCGTCACGAACAATCTGTTCGGCGACATCGTCACCGACCTTGGCGCGCAACTGCAGGGCGGCCTGGGCCTCGCCGCGTCGGGCAACATCCATCCTGGGCGCACGTCGATGTTCGAGCCGGTGCACGGGTCGGCGCCCGCGATGGCCGGGCGCAACGTCGCCAACCCGGTCGGCGCCATCCTGTCGGCGGCGCTGATGTGCGAGCAGTTAGGACTGACGGAAGACGCGCATGCGATCGAGCAGGCCGTGCGCGCCTGCGTCATCGAAGGAAAAGTCACCGCCGACGCCGGCGGCACGCTGGGTACGAAGGAAACGGGACAGGCCGTCTGCGACGCGTTGAAGGCGGCCAAGGAAATCACACATGGCAAATGAAGTGTACGTCGTCGGGGGAGCCCGCACGCCCATGGCCGACTATGTCGGCGCGCTCAAGGACATCTCGGCTCTGGAGCTCGGCGCGATCGCGTCGCGCGCCGCGATGGAGAAGACGGGCGTCAAGCCGGAGTGGATCGACCACGCCGTGTTCGGCAACGTCATGCAGACGAGCAAGGACGCGATTTACGGCGCGCGGCACGTTGCGCTGAGAGCCGGGCTGCCGATCGAGGTGCCCGCGCTCACGGTGAACCGCCTCTGCGGGTCGGGCATCCAGGCCGGCGTGAGCGGCGCGCAGCTGATTCAGCTCGGCGAAGCTGACATCGTCCTGACCGGCGGCGTCGAGAACATGAGCCAGGCGCCCCACGTCATCCGCGGCCTGCGCGGCGGGCTCAAGCTCGGACAGGGTCAGCTCGAGGACTTCCTCTGGGAGGGGCTCGTCGACACGCACTGCGGCTGCTCGATGGCCGTGACGGCGGAGAACTGCGCGAGCCAGTACGGCATCGCGCGTGAGGAGCAGGACAAGTACGCGATTCGCAGCCAGCAGGCGGCGCACGCCGCGTGGGAAGCAGGCAGGTTTGCCGACGAGGTCGTGGCCGTCGAGATCAAGACGCGCAAGGGCGTCACGCGATTCGAGCGCGACGATCACATGCGGCCCGAGACCACGCTGGACGTTCTCGCGAAGCTGCCGGCCGCGTTCTCGAAGAACGGCTGCGTGACCGCGGGCAATGCCAGCGGCATCGTCGATGGCGGCGCGGCGCTGATCCTGGCGTCGAAGGCGGCGGTCGACAAGTACGGCCTGAAGCCGATCGGCAAGATCACGAACTGGGCGTCGGTCGGCGTCGAGCCGTCGCTGATGGGCATGGGCCCGGCGCCGGCCACGCGCAAGGCGCTCGCGCGCGCGGGCCTGACGCTCGCCGACATCGACCTGATCGAAGTAAACGAAGCCTTCGCGGCGCAGTATCTGGCGGTGGAGAAGGAACTCGGTCTCGACCGTGACAAGACCAACGTCAACGGCGGCGCGATCGCGCTCGGACATCCGCTCGGCATGACCGGCACGCGCCTGTTGCTGACGCTGCTCCTCGAACTGCGGCGCCGCGGCAAGACGCGCGGCCTCGCGACGGCCTGTATCGGCGGCGGTCAGGGCATCGCAGCCATTGTGGAGACTGTGTAGATGAACGAGATCAAGACGGTAGGCGTGCTCGGCTGCGGCCTGATGGGCGCGGGGATCGCGCAGGTGTCGGCCGCGGCCGGCTACAAGACCATCGTGCGCGAGGTCGCGCAGGGCGCGGTGGACAAGGGTCTCGGCCGCATCGACAAATTCCTGAGCGCCAGCGTCGAGAAGGGCAAGCTCACGGCGGAGCAGCGGGAGAAGACGCTCGCGAATCTTTCCGGCACGACGACGTTCGAGGACATGGCCGGCTGCGACCTGGTCATCGAGGCCATCATCGAGAACGTGGAGGAGAAGACGAAGGCGTTCACGGCGCTCGACGCGCTCGTGAAGGACACGACGATCTACGCCTCGAATACGTCGTCGCTCTGCATCACGGAGCTGGCGGCGAAGACGAAGCGGCCGGATCGCTTCGGCGGCCTCCACTTCTTCAATCCCGTGCCGATCATGAAGCTCGTCGAAGTGATCAAGTCGCTGACGACGAGCGACGAGACGCATCAGGCGCTGCTGACGTTCGCGACGTCGATAGGGAAGGAGCCGATCACGGCACCCGACCGTCCCGGTTTTATCGTCAACCGGCTGCTCGTGCCGTATCTGCTCGACGCCATCCGCTGCTACGAGCAGGGGCTCGGCACGAAAGAGGACATCGACAACGGCATGAAGCTGGGATGCGGGCACCCGATGGGGCCGCTGACGCTGCTCGACTTCGTCGGCCTCGACACGACCTACTACATCGCGAACATCATGTTCGATGAGTTCAAGGAGCCGATGTTCGCGGCACCCGTGCTGCTGAAGCGGATGGTCCTCGCCGGCAAGCTCGGTCGCAAGTCCGGCGAGGGATTCTATAAATACTGACGAACCTGGTTAGTTCCGCCCGATCGTTCGTCCGCGAGTGACGCCCTGCACGCCGTTGGGGTAGCGCTCGCGGATCGCATTCTCGATCACGGCCTTGCGGTTGCCCGGATCCGGGTGCGTGCTCGAGAACTCGGGGCCTCTGGGCTGGCCGCCGCTTGCGTCCGCGAGGATGTCCATCACGTCGATGAGCGCGCGCGGGTCGTAGCCGGCATCGGCCATGAATCGCACGCCGAGCGAATCTGACTGCAGCTCGTCTTCCCGCCCGTATTTCATCATCGTCATCTGCGCCACGAACTGCGCAAGCTGTCCGCCACCGACGCCCGAGCCGTCGCTGGTGCCGACGGCGACCGCGCCGACCAGACCCTGACCGAGCTGCGTCTTGGCCGCCTGTTCGGCGGCGTGGCGCGCGACGACGTGACCGATCTCATGGCCGAGCACGCCCGCGAGCTGCGCTTCGTCGGTCATGCGGGCGAGCAGGGCCTTCGTGATGAAGATCGGCCCGCCCGGCAGCGCGAACGCGTTGACGGTCTTTGCGTCGCCCAGCAGGCTGAACTCGAACTTCCAGTCGGTCTTGCGCGCGTCACTGGACTGCACGAGCTTGTTGCCGACCTCATCGACGAACGCCTGCAGCGCGGGGTCCGGGTCCAGACCGCCGAACTCGCGCGCCATCTGCGGCGCGGCCTCCTGGCCGAGTGCGAGCTCCTGATCCTGGCTCATCCCGACCGCCTGCTTCTCGCCGGTGATCGGGTTGTCTTCCCTGGATGCGTAATAGCTGATGATCGAAAAGATGGCGATGACGACGCCAATGAGCAAACGGCCTCCGCGCATGAATCCTCCGCCGCCAGCACAAGCATGAGCCGTGCCGCACACCCACCTCGGCCGTCCCGTTACAATGGCGGGATGCAGGACATCGTGCGGAAGCTGCTCGTGGAGCTAGGTGAGGATCCCGATCGGGAGGGGCTGAAGAACACCCCCCGGAGAGTCGACAAGGCGCTGCGGTTTCTCACCTCCGGCTACGCAGCCGACATCGACGAGATCGTCAACGGTGCGCTGTTCACGGTCGATTACAACGAGATGGTGATCGTCAGGGACATCGACTTCTACAGCCTGTGCGAGCATCACCTGCTGCCGTTTTTCGGCAAGTGTCACATCGCGTACATCCCGAAAGGCAAGGTGATCGGGCTGAGCAAGATTCCGCGGATCGTCGACGTGTTCGCGCGCCGGCTGCAGTTGCAGGAGCGGCTCACCAGTCAGATTGCCGAGACGATTCGCGAGCAGCTCGAACCGAGGGGCGTGGCCGTGGTCGTCGAGGGCACGCATCTGTGCATGTCCATGCGCGGCGTCGAGAAGCAGAACTCGTTTGCGGTGACGAGCGCCATGCACGGCATCTTCCGCGACAGCGCCCGCACGCGCATGGAGTTCCTCGAACTCATTCGGCGCCCTGGGATCGGCCGCGACACCCACGACGCCGCGACGCGCGCAGCCGGCGTCGCGGCGTGCGAAGAAGATCCGGCCTAGCCCTTCGCCTTCGTGAATGGCTTTTCCGGGGCCAGCTCCCCGGGTGCGGAGAGGCCGGCGACCTCGCACATGATGGCGTGCAGCTGTCTGACACCTTCGGTGAGTGCCGCCGGCCCTGGCTGCAGGATGTAGCTCGATCGGATCTCGTACAGCGCGCCCTCTCGGACGGCGGTGATGCGGCCCCAGCCGTCGCGCGCGCGGATCCTCCCGAAGTTCACCCCCTTACCGCACCACGATCCGATGAGCACGTCAGGATTGCGCTCGATGACCGCGGACGGTTCCACGATGCGCTCGGCCGCGAGGCCGCCCGTGCGCAGGCCGGGAAACACGGGCTCTCCACCCGCGATCTCGACAAGCTCCTCGACCCACTGGATGCCCGAGATCAGCGGCGCATCCCACTCCTCGAAGAACACGCGCGGCCTGCGCGCGAAACGCGCCGCCGACTCGCGGATGTCTTCGAGACCGCGTTCGAGCGTCTGCGCGAGCGCTTCCGCCCGAGCCGAGGCGCCGACGATGCCGCCGATGACACGGATGGCATCGAGGATCCCGGGTACGGACCGCTGGTTGAACGTGAAAACGGTATGGCCGCGCTTGACCAGCTCGCGAGTCAGGTCGGCCTGCAGATCGGAGAACGCGAAGATCAGATCCGGCTCGAGCGCCTCGATTTTGGGGAAGTCCGCCGAGAGGAAGGCCGACACCCGCGGCTTCTGCCTCGCCTCGGGCGGGCGCACGGTAAAGCCCGACACGCCAACAATGCGGTCCTGCTCTCCCAACAAATAGAGCGTCTCGGTCGTCTCTTCTGTGAGGCACACGATGCGCGATGGATACATGCCGGTAGGGAAGGATAGACTGGGTGGCATGCGCCGCGTCTTTTCAGTAGTGCTGGGCCTGACCTTCGTGACCGCCAGTGCCGGTCTCGTGGCGCAGCGGCGCGGCGGGACCGCGCCGCCCGCGGCGCCGGCTGTGGTGCGCGAGACGCCGAAGATCGTCTGCCCGTCCGTGGCCGGCGTGGGGGTGGCGACGAAGCGGCGCTTCTGCGACGTGCGGATCGTCGAGATCGTCGAAGACGGCATTCGCATCGAGCTGCCGCCGCGCACCGGGGCTGCCACGCTGCAGTTCGATCTCCACAACCGTTTCACGGCCTCGGCCCGCGCCGTGGCCCCCTCGCGTCAGGACGCGGTCGTCGCGCTGGTCGACAAGGACGGCAAGATCGTCGACAGGGGCATTGTGCGCGGCGAGCTGCGCACCGAGAAGGACTTCTTCGATCGGCTCGGGGCATCCTCGGGCCGCGGCACCATCGCCACCGCGCCCGGCGCCCCGCAGCGCATGCGCGTGAGCATTCCCGCCGGCGCGGCGTTCGTCGCGCTCGTCGGGCTGCGGCTCGACGTGCAGCTGCCGGGCAAGCTCGATCGCATCGAACGGGCAGGGCATCCCATCGGCCTCGCGAGCAATTTCGAGATCAGCTACACGCCCGCGCGCAGTCGATGACCGGCACGCTCGATATCATCATCGCGGGGGCCGGCCCCGCCGGACTCGCCGCCGCTATTGCGGCCAAGAAGCGCGGCCTCACGTACCGTGTCTTCGAGAAGGGCTCGCTGGTCAATTCGCTCCTGCATTACCCGGCCGGCATGGTGTTCTTCACGACGCCGGAGCTCATGGAGGTCGGCGGCCTGCCGTTCGTGAGTCCGCACGACAAGCCGACGCGCGCCGAGGCGCTGCGCTACTACCGCCGTGTTGCGGAAACCTACGCGCTCGACATCGCCTTCGACACGCCCGTGTCGACAATCGGCAGGGATGGAGGCGCGTTCGTCGTGACGACCGCGGGCCGGCAGGCGGCCACGACACGCGCGCGCTTCCTGCTGATGGCGACCGGCGCGTACGACTTTCCGAACAGGCTCGGCGTGCCCGGCGAAGACCTCCCGCACGTGTCGCACTATTACGGCGAGTCTTTTCCCTGGTACCGCAAGCACGTCGTCATTGTCGGCGGCAAGAACTCCGCCGCGGAAACCGCGCTCGACCTCTTTCGCAACGGCGCGCGCGTCACGCTGGTGCATCGCCAGGCGGCGCTCGGCGACGGCATCAAGTACTGGGTGAAGCCCGACATCGAGAACCGCCTTGCGGAAGGCAGCGTCCGCGCGCTCTTCAACGCGACCATCGAGGCGATCACGCCGACAGACGTGACGGTGCGCACGCCTGGAGGCACGGAGACCATGCCGGCCGATGGTGTGTTTCTGTTGACGGGATATCGCGCCGACAACCAGCTGCTCGCGTCCGCCGGCGTCGAGATTCTCAACAATGGCGAGTATCCGCGGCACGACGCCGGGTCGTACGAGACGAACGTGCCCGGGTTATTTCTCGCGGGAGCGGTGATTGCGGGACGTCAGAGCGGCCGCATCTTCATCGAGAACGGCCGATTCCACGGCGAGCAGGTGATTCAGACCGTCGCGACGCGTCTCGCGGCCATGCCGGCCAGCGTCGGGAGCCCGTAGTGCGCGCTATTCTCTAATCCAATCCCGTCTTCCGACCAGCGTTTTCATTTCGAGCAGGTCGATCACCGAGCGGCAGCGCGCGAGCGCGCCGGGCTGCTCGAGCAGTGCCTGTTTCTCGAGCGGGTCAAAGTGCAGATACTGCGCGAGCGCGTTGATGAAGTCCTCGTCCGGCATCGACGGCGGCGTGGCGGCCGACACGGTGTCTCCCTGAATCAGCGTCTCCAGACGGCGCCGCTCGTGACGAATCGTGGCGGGCTCGGCGCACGGCAGCTCGGGCAGCGGCTCGATGTGCGCAAGCCGGTAGGGCTTCGCTGTGTCTTCCCCCAGCACCCGGAACTTCTCGAGGCCACGGAGCACGAGATTGACGCGGCCGTCACCCATGCGCTCCGCGTGGGTAATCAGGCCGGCGCAGCCGATCGCATAGATCGACGGCCGTCCCTCATAGTCTTCTTCCCAGCCAGGCTTGAGCAGCGACATCCCGACGATCCGGTCGCCTTCGAGGGCGTCGCTGATCATGGCGCGATAGCGGGGCTCGAAGATGTGCAGGGGCAGGAACACGTGCGGGAACAGCACGACACTCGGCAGCGGGAAGATCGGAATCGTCTCGGGGAGCATCAGTGCACGTTCCGCGTCTTGCGGTCCATGTAATCCATCAGCACGTACCGGCCGAGCGTGTGCGGCGTCGTGAAGTACGCCTTGCCGCGGCAGATCTGCGCGACGCGCCGCACGAACGCCACCAGATCGTAGTCGCGCGCGAGCATGAAGGTGTTGATCATGATCCCGGCCTTGCGGCACGCGGCCACCTCCGCGAACGTCTGCGCGACGACGTACGGGTCGAGGCCGAACGCGTTGCGGTAGATCCGTCCGTCGGGGCGCGTCAGCGCCGAGGGCTTGCCGTCGGTGATCATGATGATCTGCCGCATGTCGGTGCGCTGCCGCTCGAGGATGCGCCGCGACAGCCTCAGCCCTTCGCGCGTATTCGTGTAGTGCGGGCCGACGCGCGCCCGCGCGAGATGGCCGATCGGAATCTCTTCAGCCGAGTCGTGGAACAGCACGACGTTGAGTGAGTCGCCGGGATACTGCGTGCGGATGAGCGTCGAGAGCGCCATCGCCACGCGCTTGGCTGGCGTGAAGCGATCCTCGCCGTAGAGGATCATGCTGTGGCTGCAGTCGAGCATGAGCACCGTCGCGCAGGAGCTCTGATATTCCCCCTGCGTGATCATCAGGTCTTCGTAGTCGACGTCGATTGACGCGCCGGCCGCGGGCAGCGCACCCCCGGCGCGCAGGCGCGCGACCGCGTTGCGGATGGTCGCGGAGGCGTCGAGGTTCATCGTGTCGCCGAACTCGTACGGCCGCGACGCGCCCCCCGCATCGATGCCGGTCGACAGGTCGCGCGTGTCATGGCGCCCCGCGACGCCACGCCCGGTCGCCCCGAGCAGGTCGCGCAGCGCGCGATAGCCAAGGAAGTCGATGCTCTTGTCGGTGATCTCGAAGCGCACGTCGCCCGGCTGGCCGCTCTGTCCCGATCCATCCGCGAGGCCGCCTGGCTGAGGAGCCTCCGTGACGTAGCCGTTCTCCTGCAGACCCTCCATCAGCTTCTGGACGAGCTTCTCGAGTGTCTCCTGCGCGTCGCTCTTGCCCGCTGCCTCGTCGCCCGGCTTGCCGAACAGCCGCTCCATCGCCTCCTGATCGAGCAGCCCGCCGTTGAGCAGCGCGTCCAGAATCGCGTCGTGCAGCGCCTGCATCGTCTGCGCGCTCTCGTCCTGCGGATCCCAGGGATTCTGGAAGCCGCTCGAGAGCAGCAGATCCGAGAGCTGCGAGACGAGGTCCTGAAGGTCGATGCCCTCGAACTCGTCCGGCTGGTACTTGCGGTAGCGGTATTTCACGTCGTTTCGTCTTCAGTGTTTCGTGTTCAGTTGTAGTACTTCTTTCGTCCCTGCGGGATCTCTTCTTCTTCCTGATCGCCGAACGCCTCCATCACGCGCTCTGCCGCGCGGCGTCTGGCAGGTTCGGCCGCGCCAAACGCGCCGCCTTCGGCACGGCTGATCCGCTTGAGCGAGCAGAGGCCTTCGAGCACGAAGTCGATCGCCGCGGCCTGATGCGGCGCCTCTCCCGTGTAGGCCTGCGCCGCTTCGACGAGGCCCTGCACGTCCTGCGCTTTCTCAACGACGTCGCTCGCGGCGGCCATGTCGCCCAGATCGAGCTCGCCGCCCATGTCGAACCACTCGACGACGGTGCGCGTGTCGACGGTGGCGAAGAGGCTGTCGAACACCGTGGCAACCGCGCCGCGCACCAGCTCGCGCGCGACGTGCTCCGCGCCGCGCAGCTCGCCTTCGTATTCGAGCTCGATCTTTCCGGTGAGCGACGGCAGCGCCGAGTAGATGTCGGTGACGCGCGGCACCACGACGGTTTCGCCGGCGATGACGGCGCGCCGCTCGGCGTTCGACACGGCGTTCTCGAGCACGGTAATCGGCAGGCGCTGGCTGACGCCGGAGCGGCGATCGACCTTCTGGTCGGCGCGCGCCTGGAACGCGATCTCCTCGACGATCTCGCGCACGTACGGTGGCACGTCGACCGGCATCGCGCCGCGGCGTGTCCAGGCCTCCTGTGCGGTGATGGCCACGCCCTCGGCGCGCGAGCGCGGATAGTGCGTGCGCACCTCGCTGCCGATGCGGTCCTTCAGCGGCGTGATGATCTTGCCGCGCGCCGTGTAGTCTTCGGGGTTCGCGCTGAAGACCATCATCAGGTCGAGCGGCAGGCGTACCGGGAAGCCCTTGATCTGCACGTCCCCCTCCTGGAGGATGTTGAACAGACCCACCTGGATGCGGCCGGCAAGGTCGGGCAGCTCGTTGATCGCGAAGATGCCGCGATTGGCCCGTGGCAGCAGGCCGTAGTGCATCGTGAGCTCGTTCGACATGTCGAGCCCCGCGCGCGCGGCCTTGATGGGATCGATGTCGCCGATCATGTCGGCAATGGTGACGTCGGGCGTGGCGAGCTTCTCGACGTAGCGCGCGTCGCGGGGGAGCCACGCGATCGGTGTCGCGTCACCCTCGGACGCCAGGCGCGCGCGGCACGCGGCGCAGATGGGCGCGAGCGGATCGTCGTGAATCTCGCAGCCCGGCATCACGGGCACTTCGGCGTCGAGCAGCGACGTCAGCGCGCGCAGGATGCGGCTCTTGGCCTGGCCGCGCAGACCGAGCAGGATGAAGTTGTGACGCGACAGGATCGCGTTGACGATCTGCGGCACGACGGTGTCGTCGTAGCCGACGATGCCGGGAAAGAGCGTGGTGCCGTCGCGGAGCGCCGTAATCAGGTTGTCCCGGACTTCGTCCTTGACCGGGCGGCGGGCGTAGCCGGCGCGCCGGAGCTCGCCGAGTGTTGAGGGGAGGGGCATATCATCGAGAATAGCAGCATGGGGCGATTGGTGTACGCGCACCGCGGCGGTCTGGCGCTCTCTCCCGAGAACACGATTGCGGCGTTCGACCGTGGCATGTCGGAGGGCGCGGACGGCCTCGAGCTCGACGTGCGCCTGTCGCGCGACGGCGTGGCCGTGGTGCATCACGACGCGACGCTCGAACGCACGACGAACCGGTCGGGGCCGGTGTCGGCCCTCACGGCGGATGAGCTGGCGCGCGCGGACGCGGGGCATCAGTTTGCGAGTGGCGGGGGATTCCCGTTTCGTGGCCAGGGGATCGGCGTGCCGCGGCTCGACGAGGTCCTGCGGCGCTATCCCGGCGCGCGGCTGATCATCGAGATGAAAGGCGACAGCCCGGCGTTGGGCGAGGCGGTGGCGGATGTCGTGACGCGTGCGGGTGCGGCGGAGCGGGCGCTGCTCGCGTCGTTTTCGCTGCGCACCGTGCGCGCCGCGCGGCGCGCGCGTCCGGAGGTGCGCACGGGGGCATCGACGCCGGAAGTGCGCACGACGCTGTTCCGGTCGTGGCTTGGCCTCGCCCCGAGCGCTCCCGAATATTTCGGCTTCCAGCTGCCCGAGAAGGCCGGCAGGCTCCGCGTGATCAGTCCGCGTTTCGTGCGCACGGTCACCGGCGCCGGCCTGTCGGTCGCGGTATGGGTCGTCAACGAGGAAGCCGACATGCGCCGGCTGCTTGATTGGGGGGTGACCGGTCTGATTACCGACCGGCCCGACCTCGCCGTGCCACTCGTTCGTGCGGCCAACCTTTAGGTGTTATTCTGCTGGAGCACGAGGTGCTCCCATGACCGATCCCGCCAGTGATGTTGCGATGCTGGTCACGGCGCTTCGTCAGGCGCTCGAGGATGTCGAGCTCCTGTCGCGCGGTCTGCGGCACGAGATGGCCGGCTCTCACTGGGACCCCGAGCTGCTGCAGCTCGAAGCCGCGGCGCGCCGCGTGAGGGATGCGGCCAGCGCGCTCGCCGCGTCGAGAGCCGCGAGCCAGGCCCTGAACTGATCGCGCCGTGTCCGCCCACGCCGCGAGCCGTTACTTCCCGATCAGCCCCTCTGCCGTCACGAACCTCGGTTCGATGTCCACAGGCACGTCCTTGAGACGATCCAGCACGCGCTGCACTTCGGGACGCACGACGCCGAGCCGCTTGACGAAGTCGGCGGCCTTCTCGTAGTTCCCCTCGGCCTCCAGCGTCAGAAACTCGCCGGTGAGCGTCGCGACGGCGCCCTTGATCTTCGTCTCGTCGATGCTGAACGTGCCGTCGGCGGCGACCGTGATCGCGCCGTTGTCGAGCATCCAGTTCAGCTGCATTGCGACCCCGCGTCCGTGCGCCTCGTTCACGCCGAAGCGGATGGAACGGAACATCGACGCGAGGAACGTGGTGTACATGTTCCGGCCGATATTTGCGTCGATCGCGTTCTGCGACGCGAGACGCTCGAGCGCCCAGAGGCCGGAGATGTCGGCTTTGGCTTCCTCGATCGAGGAGTAGTGCTCCTTGAGCGCCTGGCGTAGCGGCGTCGACGTGCCGTGCACGACGTGCGGGCCGAGGCCGTGCAGGATCTCGTGCATCAGGATGTGCGTGAAAAAGGCGTCGAACGACACGCGCGCCTGATCGGCGAGGGAGAGCACCACCTTTGCGATCGGCAGCAGGACGTTCTTGAACTTCGCCTCCTGCACGTTCTTGAGCATGACGCGTTTGGATCCTTTTTCGCGGATCACGCGGTCGTCGTTCGGCAGGTTGAACGCGGCGGTCTGCACGCCGCGATTGCCGTCGCCGGCGGCGAAGACGACATTTACCACGCGGATCGGCGCGAGCGCGCCGAGCTTGGGATTCCGGTACTTCGGATCGAACGGCAGGTTGTTCTCGAGTTCCTGCAGGCGGCTGCCGAACGTGTCGAGCTTCTTCGTCTCGTCGGCGTCGCGCAGGGTGATGAACGCCTCGAACGCCGCCTTGTAGTTGAACAGCTCGTCTTCGTAGACCTCGTACGGGCCGATGGTCGGCTCGATCGACGCGTCGAGCTCCATCCACGCGACATCGCTCGCGTAGTAGTCGTTGGTCAGGAAGGCGGCGGCGCGCGCGTCGAGATACCTGCGCAGCGTCGGCTGCGTCGTCAGGGCGGCGGCTTCGCGCAGCAGCGATGCGGCGCGCATCACGGCGTTCTGGTATTCCTGGCTGTACGGCACGAGGACGAACTTCCCGTCCGGCGTGCGGCGGATGACGTGGAAGAATCCCATGGCGTTCTTCTGGTCCGCTTCAGGGAGCGTGTCGATCCACTTCTCGATCTCGTCCTTCGTGGCATCGGCCGGATAGAAGTTGGCCAGCGGCGGTTTGGCCGGCACGCCAGGCACGAACGGCGCATCGTGATCGAGTCTCGACCACGGTCCCTTGTTGATCAGGAAATAGCGGAGCCGCGCCTGACCGATCGGCGTGCGGTCGGCGGCCAGCTGCGTCAGCAGCGCGGAGTTGCCGGCCCAGACCTGTTCGAGGAACAGCCCGTCCATGACCCTGGCGGCCTCGACCATTTTCGCCAGCGCCCCGAGCTCGCCGGGGGCCAGTCCGCTCGTGTCGGCCCCGATCTCGACTGGCGCGAAGCGGGCAATCATCTGCAGGAGCGCTTGTTCTGTGGGCATCTGTGGTCCGGGAGCGGCGCCGCGCGGCTCCTGCTCTGCGGCTGCGGTCGAGCCGATAGAAGCGGCGACGAGTGCGGCCGCGGCCAGGCGGGTGGCGAGCGTCATGACGTCAGTGTGACACAGGGCGGCGGCACATCCGCGTTGTCCCAGCGGGTCTGCGGCGGGGTACAATTACGGGGATCAAACCCATGAAGAACATCGCACCGAAAGATGCCGCGGCCCTGGAGGCCGTCGAAACCCGCGAGTGGCTCGATTCCCTCGATTACGTCGTAGGACAAGGCGATCAGGACCGGGTCATCCGCCTGCTCTCGTCGCTCCGTAATCGCGCGCGTGCCCTTGGCGTGCGGGTGCCGTTCACGGCGACGACTCCCTACATCAACACGATAGGCACCGACGACCAGGTGCCGATGCCCGGCAGCAGCGAGATCGAGCGCCGCATCAAGAGCCTGGTGCGCTGGAACGCGCTCGCGATGGTCGTCAAGGCCAACCGCCAGTCGGAAGGTATCGGCGGCCACATCTCGACGTACGCGTCGGCCGCCACGCTCTACGAAGTCGCCTTCAACCACTTCTTCCGCGGCAAGGACGCCGGCGACGACGCCGACGTGATCTATTTCCAGGGGCACGCCTCGCCTGGCATCTACGCCCGCGCGTTCCTCGAAGGGCGCATCTCGCAGGAGCAGCTCGAGAACTTCCGCCACGAGCTCGCGAAGGGTGGCGGCCTCTCGTCGTACCCGCACCCGTGGCTGATGCCGGAGTTCTGGGAATACCCGACGGTCTCGATGGGGCTCGGTCCCATCATGGCGATCTACCACGCGCGCTTCATCCGGTATCTCGAAGACCGCGGGCTCAAGAAGAAGGGCAGCGGCAAAGTCATCTGCTACATGGGCGACGGCGAGACCGACGAGCCCGAATCGCTCGGCGCCATCACGCTCGCCTCGCGCGGGCGCCTCGACAACCTGATCTTCGTCATCAACTGCAATCTGCAGCGTCTCGACGGGCCCGTGCGCGGCAACGGCCAGATCATCCAGGAGCTCGAGGCCGCGTTCCGCGGCGCGGGCTGGAACTGCATCAAGGTGATGTGGGGCCGCGAGTGGGACGCGCTGCTTGCGAAAGACAAGGACGGACTCCTCGTCAAGCGCATGGGCGAGATCGTCGACGGGCAATACCAGAAATACGCCGTCGAATCGGGCGACTACGTCCGCAAGCATTTCTGGGGCGCCGATCCGCGGCTGCTCGACATGGTGAAGCACCTGTCGGACGACGAGCTCAAGAAGATGCGCGTCGGCGGCCACGATCCGGAGAAGGTCTACAACGCGTACCGCGCGGCGTACAGCGCCACCGGCACCGGCCAGCCGACGGTCATCCTCGCGCGCACCATCAAGGGCTACGGCCTCGGCGAAGCGGGTGAGGGCAAGAACATCACCCATCAGCAGAAGAAGATGAACGACGACGACCTGAAGGGCTTCCGCAGCCGCTTCGGGGTACCGATCTCGGACGACCAGATTGCCGACGCGCCGTTCTACCGTCCGCCGTCAGACAGTCCCGAGGTGAAGTACATGCTCGAGCGGCGCGCCGCGCTCGGCGGCGCCGTGCCGCGCCGCGTCGTCAAGGCCGAGCCGCTCAAGCCCAAGCTCGACGACATCTTCGAGGAGTTCTACCAGGGCACGGCTGGGCGGAAGGCGTCGACGACGATGGTGTTCGTGCGCATGCTGTCGAAGATGCTCCGCGACGAGGAGCTCGGCAAGCTCGTGGTGCCGATCGTCCCCGATGAAGCGCGCACGTTCGGCATGGAGTCGCTCTTCCGCGCGGTCGGCATCTACTCGCATCAGGGGCAGTTGTACGAGCCGGTCGACATGGACACGCTCCTGTACTACAAGGAGGCGAAAGACGGCCAGATTCTCGAGGAAGGGATCACCGAGGCCGGGTCGATGTCGTCATTCGTCGCGGCGGGCACGGCGTACGCCGCGCACGGCGTGAACACGATCCCGTTCTTCATCTACTACTCGATGTTCGGCTTCCAGCGGATCGGCGATCTGATCTGGGCGGCGGCCGACTCGCGCTGCCGGGGCTTCCTGCTCGGCGGCACGTCGGGCCGCACGACGCTGGCGGGCGAAGGCCTGCAGCACCAGGACGGCCACAGCCACGTGCTCTCGAGCACGGTGCCCAACTGTCTCTCCTACGATCCGGCGTACGCGTTCGAGCTTGCCGTCATCATCCAGGACGGCATCCGCCGCATGTACGGCGAGGGGGAGGCCATCTTCTACTACCTCACCGTCATGAACGAGCAGTACGAGCAGCCGGCGATGCCGAAGGGATCGCGCGACGGCATCCTGCGCGGGCTGTACAAGTTCAAGGCGTCCGAGGTGAAGAAGCCGAAGCTGAAGGCGCAGCTGCTCGGCAGCGGCGCGATTCTCAACGAAGTCATCGCCGCGGCGGGCCTGCTCGAGAAATACGGCGTCGCCGCCGACGTGTGGAGCGCCACGAGCTACACGCAGCTCTATCGCGACGCGCACGACGCGGAACGCTGGAACCGGCTGCACCCGGCGGAGAAGGCGAGGGTGCCGTACGTCACCGAGTGTCTGGCGGGTACGGGGGACGTGGTGGTCGCGGCGTCGGACTACATGGCGAGCCTGCCCGACAAGATTGCGCGCTGGGTCCCGGCGCCGATGACAACCCTCGGCACGGACGGCTTCGGCCGCAGTGAGGACCGTGCCGCACTGCGCGATTTCTTCGAGGTCGACGCGAAGCACATCACGCTCGCCACGCTCGAAGCGCTTGCGCGCGCGGGCAAGATCGACCGCGGCGTCGCCGCGCAGGCCATCACCGATTTGGGGATCGACGCCGGCAAGCTCGATCCGACGCGCAGCTGATACCTATGGCTACAGAACTCACGCTTCCGGAACTCGGCGAAAACGTCAGCAGCGGCGATGTCGTCCGCATTCTGGTCAAAGCCGGCGACACGATCAAGAAGGATCAGGCCGTCCTCGAGCTCGAGACCGACAAGGCCACCATCGAAGTACCGTCGGACGTCGACGGCACGGTCGACGAGATCAAGGTCAAGCAGGGGGACAAGGTCAAGGTGGGCCAGGTGGTGCTCACGTTGAAGACTGCAGACGGAACACCCACGACGGAAGACCAGACTCGAGACGCAAAACCGGAGACGGAAGAAAAGAAGGCAGACGAAGCGCCGAAGGCCGACGGTCCTGAGCCGGAAGGGGATCAGCCTGCGGCGGCCGTCAAGGCGGAGCCTGAGAAGGTGGTCGACATTGCCTCGCGCT
>JALYRV010000089.1 GCA_030855205.1 Acidobacteriota bacterium
CCGTGACGACGAACGACGGCGCGGCCAGCGTGCCGGCGCCGGCCCTGCCTATCTGGCAGACGGACGCGCAGGACGCGGCGAGCGCGCGATACCGGCTGTCGCACGATCGTGCCGGATGACGATCGGGGTGCCCGCGTAGAGCGGCAGCGCCGCGCTGATCACGCCAGCGGCAGCGAGAATGCGAAGACGACTTCCCCGCCCTGCTCGTGTACCCATGCAGTCCCTCCTTGCGCCTCGACCAGCGATTTGACGATGGCGAGGCCGAGGCCCGTGCCGCCGGTCGCGCGCTGGCGCGACGGGTCCGTGCGGTAGAAGCGATCGAACACGCGCGCGCGCTGTTCGGTGTCGAGCGCGCTTCCGGTATTGGCGACTTCGATGACCGCCCGCCCGCCATCCGCGCGGGCCCGGATCGAGATGCGCGCGCCGGCAGGCGCGTGGCGGTCGGCGTTGGTCAGCAGGTTCAGCATCACCTGGCGCAGCCGCACGGCATCAGCGCGGACGGCAAGTCCCGCGGGCACGTCGACGGCAAGGCGGGCATCGCCGTCGAGCCCGCGGCCGACACCGCCGAGACCGCGACCGGCGCGAGGGGCGTGGCCGCGATCTCGAAGCGCAGCTCGCGCGCTTCGGCGAGCGCCAGTTCCTGCAGATCGTCGATGAGGCGCGACAGATGCACGACCTCGTCGCGCGCGCCGCTGAGCGACTGCGCGGGATTCTCCGCCACGCCGTCGGTGATCGACTCGATGCGGCATCTGAGCGCGGTGAGCGGCGTGCGCAGCTCGTGTGCGACATCGTGCAGCAGATCGCGGCGCAGTGCATGCTGCTGCTCGAGCTGTCCTGCCATCGTGTTGAACGCGCGCGCAAGATCACCGATCTCATCGCCGGCCCCGATCGCGACTCGCCGCGACAGCTCGCCGCGCGCGAGCGCGCGCGACGCCTCGCGCAGCTCCTCGATCGGGGCAAGCGCGCGGTGGGCGAGCACCCACGTGAGCAGAATCGCGATCGCGCCCGCCAGCGTCACCGCCGCGAGCATGCCGCGATCGATGGAACCGAGGAACGCATCCGCGCGCGCGTTCTCGTCTTCGCGCGGCAGCGGCAGCAGGTGGAGCTCGGCGGCCGCCCCGCCCGTGAGCCGTACGGGCCATCCGCCGCCGATGATCTTCATCGCCAGGCGATTGACGCGGTTGCCGGTGACGCGGTCCATCTCGAAGGTCACGACGTCCCCCGACCGGGAGGACCCGACGTTGCGCACAGAGGCGGCGGCGGGGCCGGCAACGGCCACCAGCGCGCCACCTGCGGCGATCACGACGGCCAGGTCCGTCTCGCCGAGACCGGCGCCGCTCTCCGTCCTGGAACTTGACGAACTCACGGCGGGCGCCGAAGCGCATGCCGAGGCCCACGGCCGCGACTGCCGCGATCGCCAGCAGGCTGGCGGCGAGCACGAGCCGCGTCCTGAGACTATTCACCAGCCTCAGAAAGGCGATAGCCGATGCCGTGCACGGTGACGAGATACCGGCTCGCGCCGCGCAGCTCGAGCTTCCGGCGCATGTTGGTGATGTGTACGTCGACCGTGCGGTCGAGCGCGTCCGAGTCGGGCCCGAAGGCGCGCGCGAGCAGCTCCTCGCGTGTGAACGCACGCCCGGGATGCCGCGCCAGCGCCTCGAGCAGCCTGAACTCGGTTGCCGTCAGCGCCACAGGAACGCCTTCCGCACGCGCTTCCCGCTTCCAGCTGTCGATCGCGAGCGTGCCGACACGAACCGGCTCCGGCTCGGCGCCGCCGGAGCCCGAGCGGCGCAGCAGCGCCTGCACGCGCAGGACGATCTCCCGCGGGCTGAACGGCTTCCCCACATAGTCGTCGGCGCCAAGCTCCAGGCCGCGAATGCGATCGTCTTCCGACGTGCGCGCCGTGAGCATGAGAATCGGCACGCGCGACGCGCGACGGATGCGCGCGCAGACGTCCTGCCCCGGCAGCCGCGGGATCATCAGGTCGAGGACGACGAGGGCGATCGGCGGCAGCGCCGCGTCGAGCGCGCGCGCCACCGCCGACACGCCGTCGCGGCAGCGCTCCACCTCGAACCCGGCCTGCTCGAGATAGAGCCGCACCGTGTTCGCGACGACCTCGTCGTTTTCCACGACCAGAATCAAGGAGGCCCCAGGCCCACAGCTTAGTGCGGAGGTGCTAAGGAATCGTTAAGCGGTGCCTGAAAATCGAGCTGACACGCTGGTGCGCCATCACGGCGTCGGGGCTATCCTGCAGCGCGGCCTGATACCGCTGCCCGAATGCCGAGACCATATCGCGCATCGCGACCGTCGATCGGATGGTCTCGACGAGCGTCTTCATCTCCGCCGCCGTCGCGGGCGGATCCTGTTCCATCTCCTGGTCGATGCGGACAACGAGCTGCGACAGCGTGTGCAGCCAGTGGAACTGCTCGTGCCCGAGCAGCAGGCGCAGGAGCTCGCCGCTCGACTGCCGGCCGTGCGCGCGCTCGTAGCCGGAGCGCTCCCAGTCGAGCAGCGCTTTGTGCAGGTCGAGCAGCGCCGGGCGAAGCTCGGCCAACACGGCGATGCCGGGCGACCGATCTTCTCCGTCCCTGAGATGCTTCGGTATCGTCGCCATCGGATCCGCCTTTCCTGCAGTTGCAACTTCCAGACCTGCCGAAACTCGCCGGCCCTGCGCCGCCGCGCACCGGGTATGGTTAACCACGAACGCCGTGACGATCCAGCCTGAACAATTCGTGCTCGCCGTGGGGCTGGCTGCCAGCGTGCTCGACGCCGGCGCCGACTCCGCGCTCCTGCGGATTGTCGCCACGCTGAGCCTGACGTTCGTGCTCTTCACCGACGCGGTTTCGCTCAACTTCTGGCGCGCGCGCGAGCATCGCTTTGCCGCGTTTCTCGTGCTCGTGCCGGGCCGTCCTGTGTGCCTGACCGGACGAGAACACGAGCGCCCGTGTGGCGCTCGAGTTGCGGCACGCCGGATGGCTCGAGGCGCGCGCGCTCGTTGGCGGGCTGCAGCAATGGCGCGGATGAGGACCCGGATGAAGACGATGTCGAGCGATGGCTAGGCTGGTGTATTCGTCGAGCGTCGGACGCGTGTGCCCGAAGTGCGGGTGGCCGGAGCGCGACTGCAAGTGCAGCAGCGCGACTGCACGCGAGGCAGTGCCGGACAAGGTCGTCGTGAAGCTCCGGATGGAAAAGAAGGGGCGCGGCGGAAAGACCGTGAGCGTGCTCTACGACCTGCCCAACAACGAGGCGTTCCTCAAGGATCTGTGCATCGAGCTGAAGAAAAGCTGCGGTACTGGTGGCACGGTCGTCGAGGGAGGCGTGGAGCTGCAGGGGGACCACCGCGAGCGCCTGCGCGCGATCCTCGCGAAGAAGGGTTACGCCGTTAAAGGTTGACGGGCGGCGGCACGGGGCGCGGCATCAAGTCGTCGAGCGTCGGCGCGGGCAGCCTGGGAGCCGGAGCGTAGCGCATGGCCCAGTGCAGCGCTTCGTAATACGCCAGCCAGGCCCGGGTGGGCACGACGTGGAAAACGAGCTGCTGCGACTCACCGATGAAGATGAGCGAGCCGGCATCGCGCATCTGCCGTAGCACGTCGCGGATCTCGTAGGCCGTGCGCAATGGCGTGTTGACGAGCGCGATGTCGAACGCGAGACCCATGGCGTGCGTCGGTACTTCCGTGCGCGCGTTGCCGTTGGTGGCGCCGAGCGCGCGCTGGTACTGCAGATGGCGCACGAGGCTCGTGACCTCGACCGGGCTCGATTCCACGCGGGAGGCAATCTCGTAGAGCAGGCCGAGCGCCGCCGGACGCGCGCCGAGGTACGTCGCCTGGTTGGCGAGATCCTTCTCGGCAATAGGGCTCGCGCCGTGGAGCCGGAGCTCGATGTTGAAGTGCAGCGGATCGGGCGCCAGCAGCGCGAGTTCGTCGAGCTCGAGGGCCGCCTGCAGGTCAAAGAGATTCCCGAAGCTCTGCCGGTCGACCAAGGGCGCGTAGGCCTCGCGCATCCGCTGTCCGCCAGCGCGGCTCTCGGTCCGCAGCTGCGACATCATCAGCTGCAACGCATCGACGAATGCGGTGTTCTCCGCGGCCGCAGGACGAGCCGTGGCCGGTGCGGCGAGCACAGCGACAGCTAGCGCGAAGCGCGAGAAGGTCTTCATCATCGGTGTCTGGCGATTTTAGACCATGATGCAAGCTAAGTTCAAGAAAATAAAGGACTTATTGCACAGCTCCAAGCCCGGCCGCAGACGTTACAGGAAGTTGTTTTGCGCAGTCGTGTGAAACCTGACAGAATTGCTCCGCACTCAATCCCGACCCTTGTTGGAGAACAAATGAATCGCATTTTCAGAACGTGTTTCTTTCTGGCGTTCTGCGCTGTGGTGTGGCCGTTGGCCGCATTCGCGCAGGGTGTCACGACCGGCGCCATGACCGGAAAAGTTGTCAACGCGCAGGGCCAGCCTGTCGCCGGCGCGGGCGTCATCGCCATTCACGCGCCTTCGGGGACGACGTATGAGTCCACGACTCGCGCCGATGGCCGCTTTTCGATTCCCGGGATGCGCGTGGGCGGTCCCTACTCGGTGACCGTGGCGCACGCGGGCACGGGCAACGCCTTCGAACCGCAGACCAAGGACGACGTCACGGTGAACCTGGGCGTGTCGACCGATCTCGAGTTCACGGTCACGCCGATCACCCTGACCGAATCGGTGACGGTCAGCGGCACGGCCGATCCCGTCTTCTCGTCGGGCCGCACGGGCGCCGCGACGCAGATCGGCCGCGAGGAAATCGCGAGCCTGCCCAACCTGTCGAACCGCCTCGAATCGATCACGCGCCTGACGCCCCAGTCGGGCGGCAACATGTCGTTCGGCGGCGTCGACAACCGTCTGAACAACATCACGATCGACGGCGCCTCGTTCAACAACTCCTTCGGCCTCGGCGGCACGCCGGGCGACCGCACGGGCGTCGCGCCGATCTCGCTCAACGCGATCGAACAGGTGCAGATCAACATCGCGCCCTACGACGTGCGTCAGGGCAACTTCATCGGCGCCGGCGTGAACACCGTCACGCGCAGCGGAACCAACCAGTTCCGCGGCTCGATTTACCATCAGCTCCGCGACGACAGCCTGGTCGGTACCGAAGCGGGCGCCAACCCGTTCAACCCCGGGACGTTCGAATACCGGAACACCGGCGGGTGGGCGTCGGGCCCCATCGTGCGCAACAAGCTGTTCTTCTTCGGTAACTACGAGAACGAACTCGACACGCGTCCGGGCACGACGTGGCGCGCGAACAATGGCGGAGAGGCCATCACCGGCAACACGACGCGCGTCCTCGCGTCCGACCTGACCGCGCTCTCGTCGTTTCTGCAGTCGCGCTTCAACTACGCGACAGGCGCCTTTCAGGACTATCCGGGAGAAACCCCGGCCCTGCGGTTCCTGGTCAAGACCGACTACAACCTGAACAACACCAACAAGTTCTCCTTCCGCTACAACCAGCTCGACTCCGACACCGACGTGCTGGTCTCGGACTCGTCGTCGCTCGGGTTCGGCAGCCGCCGCACGCGTTCGACCGGCCTGAACTTCGAGAACTCGAACTACACGATTCTCGAGAACATCAAGTCGGGCGCTGGCGAGTGGAACTCCATCTGGGGCGATACGATCGCCAACAACCTGCTCGTCAGCTACAGCTCGAGCGACGAGAGCCGCGGCGCGATCGAGAACCTCTTCCCGCTGGTCGACATCCTGGAGGCGACCACGGTCTACACGACGTTCGGCTCCGAGCCGTTTTCGCCGAACAACGAGCTCCGTTACAACTCGTTCTTCGTCAAGAACGACGTGACGAAGTTCGGGGAGAAGCACTCCCTGGTCGGCGGCGTGTCGTTCCAGCGCTACGAATCCGAGAACGTCTTCTTCCCCGGCAAGCAGAGCGCCTACGTCTACAACTCGCTGGCCGACTTCTACACCGACGCGAACGGCTTCCTCGCCAACCCGAACCGCACGGTGTCTCCGGTGTCGCTGCGCCGCTTCCAGGTGCGCTACTCCAACATTCCCGGGCAGGACAAGCCCACGCAGCCTCTCCAGGTCAACTACTTCGGCGCCTACGCGCAGGACGACTGGCGGCCGCGCGGGAACCTGACCGTGACGCTCGGCGTCCGCATGGACGTGCCGTTCTTCGCTGAGACCGGCTTCGCCAACCCCAGTGCCGACGCGCTCACGTTCCGCGACGAGGACGGCGGCGCGGTGCAGTACTCGACCGCGAAGCTGCCCGACGCGAACATCCTCTGGTCCCCCCGCGTCGGCTTCAACTGGTCGGTCAACCCCGATCGCGGCACGCAGGTGCGCGGCGGCACGGGCATCTTCACCGGCCCGCCCGCCTACGTCTGGATCTCCAACCAGATCGGCAACACGGGCGTGCTCACCGGCTTCACGTCGATCGACAACACGACGACGCGCCCGTTCAATCCGAACCCGGACTTCTACAAGCCCGCGACGGTGACCGGCGCGCCGGCGTCGAGCTACGAGCTCGCGCTCACCGATGCGGACTACATGTTTCCGCAGGTGTGGCGCAGCAACATCGCGGTCGACCACAAGCTGCCCTTCGGCTTCACCGGCACGGGCGAGTTCATCTACAACCGCGACGTCAACGGCACCTACTACATCAATGCCAACCTGCCGGCCGCGCAGACGGCATTCGTCGGCGCCGACAACCGCCCGCGCTACACGAGCAACCGCATCCACTCGAACGTCTCGAACGCCATCGTCCTGAAGAACCAGAACGAAGGCCGTTCGTGGAACGCGGCGGCATCGCTGACGCGCACGTTCAACGCGGGCCTCTTCATCAAGGCGGCGTATGCCTACGGCGAAGCGAAGAACACGGTCGACCCGGGTTCCATCGCGTTCGGTTCGTGGAACAACAACCAGCACGCCGGCGACCCGAACAACCCGGGCCTGGGCTTCGCGAGCGCGTCGCCCGGACACCGCCTCTTCGCCGCGGCGTCGTACACGAAGGAATACTTCAAGTTCGGCGCGACGACGCTGGGGATGTTTGTCGAGCGCCGCACGGGCGGCCAGGCCAGCTATGTGTTCGCCGGCGATCTCAACGGAGACGGCGGCACGAGCAACGACCTGATCTACATCCACCGTGACCAGTCGGAGATGAACTTCCAGACGTACACGCAGAGCGGATCGACGTTCACCGCGGCCCAGCAGGCCGCTGCATGGGACGCCTACATCGCGCAGGACGCGTACCTCAGCGCGCGGCGCGGCGAGTACGCAGAGCGCGGCGCGGTGTTCCTGCCCATGGTCACCCGCATGGACCTGAGCGTGTCGCAGGACATTTTCCGGAACCTCGGCGGGCGGCGTCACGCGCTCTCGTTCCGCGTCGACGCGATCAACTTCGGCAATCTGCTCAACAGCGACTGGGGCATCGGACAGCGCCTCGTCAACAACCAGCCGCTGCTTTCGCAGACGCCGACATCGAACGGCATGGCCCTCTACCGCCTGCGCGCCATCGGCACGACCAACCCCGCGTTGATGAGCAACTCGTTCGAGCCGACCGCCGGCCTCGGCGACGTGTACCAGATTCGCTTCGCCTTCCGGTACTCGTTCAACTAAGTACGCATCGACCCGCACCAAGAGCCGCCTCGCGCGGCTCTTGGTGTTTAAGAGCACAGAGAAGGGGAAAGGGCAAAGGGTCCCCTTTGACCTTTGACCTTGATCAAGCCGCTCTCCGCGCGCGGCGACGGAGACGCCTACTATCACCCCGTGCGCAGTCTTTTGATCGGGGTTCTGTGTTTGTGGGCGGCGTCCGCTCCAGGGGCGGACGCGTGGCGTGCGTGGCGATCGCGTTCGCGCCGGGCCGGCTCGCGACCTTCGGTTTGTAGGAGCCGCGCGCTACGTCACGCAGGCGTGACAACGGCGTCGCGGCGGCTAACCAATCCGCACGTGTAGCCGTCCTATGCGTTTATGTGTAGGATGGCTAGGCATGGCGCCTGACAAGTCGGATCTCCTTCAGGGGACGCTCGATCTCCTGATCCTCAAGACGATCGATGCCGAGCCGCTGCATGGCTATGCCATCGCGCAGCGGATCCAACAGACGTCGCGCGCGCTGCTCCAGGTGCCTCAAGGCTCGCTGTACCCGGCGCTCCACAGGCTCGAGAACCGCGGCTGGCTGGCCGCGGCGTGGGGGCAGAGCGAGACCGGTCGCGAAACAAAGGTGTACCGGCTGACGCGCAAGGGCCGCAAGGAACTGGCGCGCGAGATCGCGGACTGGCGCCGTCTCACTGACGCCATCGGCTTCGTGTTGCAGACGGGGGAGGCATCATGAGGTGGCTGGCGCGGCTGTTCCGGAGGCAACGGCTCGAGCGCGAGCTCGAGGCCGAGCTGCAGTTTCACGTCGAGCAACAGGCGCGCGACATTGCCGCAGGAGGCGTATCCGTCGATGAAGCGCGGCGTCAGGCCCTGGCGAATTTTGGCGGGCTCGAGCCCATCAAGGAAGCCGCCCGCGATGCGCGCGGCACGCGCTGGCTCGAAGACCTCGCACGCGACGTGCGCTACGCGTTGCGCACCATGCGGCGTTCCAAGGGGCTGACAGGCGCCGTGGTGATCTCACTCGCGCTTGGCATCGGCGCCAACGGCGCAATCTTCAGCGTCATCCAGGCACTGATCCTGCGGCCGCTGCCAATCGCCAGCCCACAGGATGTCTTTTTTCTCAACCGCACGGGCTTCGACGTGCCGAACCTCCAGTTTTCGCATCCGATGCTGCTGCGCTTCAAGCGCGAGATTCCAGGCGTCGGGTTCGCGGCCATGTCGAGCACCGCAAGCCTGCAGCTCACGACAAGCTCGGGTGTCGAGCTCGTGGCCGGGCAACTGGTGAGCGGCGACTGGTTCGGGCAGCTGGGAGTCGGCGCGGCCATGGGGCGCGTGCTTGCGGCAAGCGACGATGCCAGGATGGGCGGCGGGCCGGTCGCGGTGCTGAGTCACGCGGCCTGGACGCGGCTGTTCGGGCGCGATCCCTCGGTCGTCGGCCGCACGATCCGCATCAACGGCATGCCGATGACGATTGTCGGCGTCGCGGCCGACGGTTTCGCCGGTCTCATGGTCGGACAAACGACCGACGTCTGGTGCCCGCTGGCGATGCAGCACGACCTCAGATATTTCAGCAACGCCAGCAACAACGACGGCGACCTCTCGCAGCCCTGGGTACCGCAGGATCAAGTGCAATGGCTGACCCTCGCCGCCCGCACCCCGGACGCGACGCGGGCGTCGTCTCTTGCGCGGATTGACGCCGTGTATCGCCAGGATTTGCAGGAGCGATCCGCCTCGATTACCGACGCGACGGCCCGTGCTGAAGCGATGCGCGAGCACATCGAGCTTCTCAGCGGCGTGCGCGGCCTCTCGCCGCTGCGCGACACGATGTCACGCGCGCTGTTGATCCTCATGGCCGCCGTGGGCCTGTTGCTGCTTGTCGCGTGCGCGAATCTCGCGAACCTGTTGCTCGCCCGCAGCGCTGCGCGTGCGTCCGAGTTCGCGGTGCGCCTGTCGCTCGGCGCGGGGCGCGGCCGCCTGATTCGCCAGCTCGTGACGGAGAGCGTGATGCCGGCCTTCCTGGGCGGCTTGCTCGGCCTTGTGGTTGCGTATTGGAGCGGGCGCGCGCTGCTGCGTCTGGCCTCGAGCACCTCGAGGCCGATTCCGCTCGATCTGCCGCTCGACTGGACATTCGCGGCGTTCGGCCTTGGGCTTGCGCTCGTCACCGGGCTGCTCTTCGGGCTCGTGCCGGCCCTTCGCCTGTCGCGAGTCAATGTCACCGCCGATCTCAGATCGGCGCGGCGGGTCATCGGCGCTGAACGCGCGCGGCGCTTCCCCGCGAGCAGTTTGCTGGTGGCCGCGCAGGTCGGCCTCTCGCTGACGCTGCTGATTGGCGCGGTGCTGTTCGTTCGCACCTTTCAGAATCTGGTGGCGACCGACCTTGGCTTCGATCGCGAGCAGGTGCTGTCGGCGCGGTTCAATCCCCGCCTTGCGGGGATCGATCCGCCCAATCTCCCTGCGTTGTACGAACGGCTCATTGCGCAGGCGCATGCCATTCCCGGCGCGCGCGATGCGGCGCTGGCGATGTCAGGTCCGGTCACCGGCTCCAATCGGAGCGGCTGCTGCATCCGGATCGACGGCCGTCCCAATCAGCTCGGCCAGGCTGCCATCGTGCGCGAAGACTTCGTGACCGACGAGTATTTCAACGTGCTCGGCGCTCGATTGCTGCGGGGCCGCGCGTTCGGTCCGCAGGACGGGCCAGCGGCCGCCAAGGTCGTCATCGTGAACGAGGCGTTCGTGAAGAAGTTCTTCGGCACGGCGGATCCGATGGGCCATGGGATCGGGTTCGGCGATCCCACGAACACGATTGTCGGCGTCGTCCCCAACGGGAAAGTCGACGGACCTCGCGGCGCAGAGCCGGCGATGGTCTATTACTCGCTACGTCAGTATCCGCAGGCGTACGGCAACAATCTCTACATCCGCATGGCGGGCGCCACCGACGCCGCGCGCGACGGCCTGCGGCGCGCGGTGACGGCCGCCGACGGCAACCTCGCCGTGCGTGAGGTGGTCTCGATCGCGGAGCTCAACGAGCGCCTGGTGTCACGCGAGCGCCTGGTCTCGCGGCTCACCGGCGTGTTCGGGCTGCTTGCCGTCGCCGTCGCGTGCCTCGGATTGTATGGAACCGTGTCGTATTCGGTGTCGCGCCGGACGAACGAGATCGGCATCCGGCTGGCGCTCGGCGCATCGGTCTCAACGGTTCGATGGATGATTTTGCGCGAGACGCTGATGCTCGTGATCGCCGGTCTCGCTACGGGTCTGGTCATCGCCTTGCCGGCGATGAGTCTTGTCGGCACGCTGCTCTACGGGCTCTCGCCGCGCGATCCCTCGACGATTGCGTTTTCGATTGGCGTGCTTCTGGCGATTGGTGTTCTCGCGGGCGCCATCCCCGCGTGGCGAGCCTCACGCGTGGAGCCGACGGCTGCGCTGCGGGCTGAGTAGCAGGATTGGGGAGAGGCGCCGGTTGAACCGGCGCCCCTGCTTCGACACTACCGAAGGATGTTGCGTGCTCCGTGGCTTGTGAAATCGCTCTCCAGTGACGAGGCATGCGCCTCATCACGGGCGCGAGTGCCGATGACGATGCCACCTTCCTTCAAGCCGCGCTCGTAGTCCGCGACGCGATCTTCGGGAATGCCCGCTCCGATGAGCGCGCCGACCAGGGTCCCGGTCGCGGCGCCGGCACCGGCGCCTGCGATCGCTCCGGCGATCGGGCCGGCAACGATCAGACCGAGACCGGGAATCGCGATGGCCGTCGCAGCCGCGACCACCGCTCCAAGCGCGGCCCCGACACCGATACCGATGCCGCCTCCGATACCCGCACCCTCGGCCGCCTTGCTGCCTTCCTTGAATTCCTCGCCAGGCTTGACGCCGCCGAAGTGGCGCTTTCGAGTTTCATCGGACATCACCACGCTGATGTCATCGGCCTTGTACCCGTGGCGGCTCGTCAGGTCGTCATAGGCTTTGCCCGCGGATTCCGGGCTGTCGTACATGCCAGTGACCAGATTCCGGGAGCCGCCGACGGTACGCCCGCGCACGCCGTCAGTCTCGTCGAGGACGTTGTTGTTGGCCTGCCGTTGCCGACCCTCGGCATTCTCCCGCTCTCCCTCGCGCTCGAGGGACCGGTTGCCCGTGACGGCGCCAATCCCATCCTTGGTGGCGCCCTTCACTCGTTCGCCGAATGCGGAAGCTTCTTCGCCGACCGAGTCATCTTTGTACTTTCCGTCAGTAGTCATGAGCACCTCAACTGAGATCAATTTTTCTTCAAGGCGGCAAGTGCGCCGAACCCGCAATCCGAGTAGCAAAGGGGCCGCCACACCTGAGAACTCTCGAGCTGCGGCGCGGCCGCAACAGCTCAGGCGCGGGCAGAACGCCGGCCTGGTTTCGTGAGCCGATCTTGCTGGCGACAACGCAGGTTGGTGTATGGGAGCTCTGACTATTGTTCTGGTGGCGGTGGCGGTGGCGGTCGGCTGCGCGAATCCTTTGGATGGCAGTTGTACCAACGAAACGCGCAATCTTTCGTTAGGGGGCACTCTGGAACCTACCGGCTCCACGGGGACGAACACCGGCACCGCCCTCGTCACCCTGCACGAGGCCCGGGACTACCGGACCAAACGCACATCCGACGAAGAGTTCCTCGGTCAACGGTCTCCGCTGTTCACGTGCACGAACGCGATACCAATCGGCTGCTGTTCCAGATTCCGCTCGAGAACGCGAACGCACCTGCTGATGTCATCACCCAGACGTTCACGAGGCGCCCCCATAGCGGCGCGATCGCGCAATGGTCCGAAGGCTACGAGCTCTTGGGATCGGGACGTGGCTACCTCGACGTGCATGTCGGAGCATCTGGCGAGCCCGTGATGCGGGCCGGCCTGACGGCGCAGAACGCGAACTGGCTCGGCTTCATCCACGCCAACTGCTCCTGACCGCGAGGCTGATCATCCAGAGCCCCGCGCCTCAGGTGCGCAGAGCCTCCACGGGGGACAACGGTCATGACAAGTGCGCCCGGAAGGACTCGAACCTTCGACCCCCGGCTTAGAAGGCCCGATGTCCTGCACGCGGCAAATCCCCCCGGGGGATTCGGTTAATTCAGACGGTTATATCTCAAGCGCGAGGCGGTTATGATGCTTTGTGGCGCCCCGCTCGGGCGGCTCGGTTAGCGGGGAGCGCTCGAAGAAGGACCGATAACCGATTCGAAGCCACCTGGAGCACGATAGGTCTAGGTAGAGCTCGCGGCCCTCGGGGTGAAAGCAATGGTGTCCCGATGTCACGGAAGCGCGCGACGCGGTTCCGGGCTGCGCTGGAACCTATTCGATCCGAAACAGGGGGGGACGTTCAGGTTCTGAAGGTCGCTTTACCCCTTGAGTAACCTGGCGGGCGAATCCGCCGTTGCGCGCGCCACCTCGAAGTACACAGCGATCCCAACGATGGCGACGTAGGCCCCGGCGGGAATCAGCAGGGTGCTGAGGGACGGAGGGGCAATGTCGACCAGCGACGATTGCAGGAGACGCATGGCGGCGATGGAAACACCGACTCCGAAGAGGGCGACCGGAAGATCCCAAAGCAGCTGCCGACGCAACCAAAAGCGTTTGACACCTCCCGCAGTGCTCCCAAGAGCGAGACGGACGCCAATGGCGCGACGAGATGACACGAGCAGAAAGCGAGTGAGTGCGAGCAGACAGGCTAAATAGACAGCAAGGCCGGCGGCTGCGAAGGCGACAAGATTACGTGTAGTTTCGATGATGTGCGCGAACGGTTTGCGAATTTCCTCTTTCAGCTGAAAATTACGTAGCGGAAGGAAGCCAAGAGGCCGTCTTACGGCCGTCTCGATGGCTCGCGCATCGGCGGATGCTGTCCGGAAAATGACATAGGTACTGCCGATCGAGAAGGCTTCATTCCCGAGCGGCAGATAGATTTCAGGTTTCATCGGCCCACGAAGCCCTTCATGTCGCATGTTCGACACGACGCCGACGATCGTGGCCCATTGCTCCGACTCATTGAGGCGCCGAAAGCGCAACCGGCGCCCGACAACGTCGGAGCGTCCCCAGTAAGCCTGCGCGGCGGCTTCGTTGACAATAGCGATCCGCTGGGTTCGAAGGCGATCCTGGCCCTCGAAATCGCGGCCATGCAGCATGGTCGCGCCAAGAAGGCCCATCGCGCCTGAGCACATCATCTTGCGGCCTGGCGTCGGAAAGTCTCCACCATTCAGGAAGCGGCCCACGCCTTCAACCGTGAGCGATGTCGTGGCCCCGGTATCTGCGACAGGGTGAAAGCCGGCAAT
>JALYRV010000090.1:0-4673 GCA_030855205.1 Acidobacteriota bacterium
GCCGAAGACGGTGCGCCGCGACGAGCCGAAGGTCGGGCGCAACGACGCGTGCCCCTGCGGCAGCGGCAAGAAATACAAGAAATGTCATGGAGCCGGAGCGTAGATGAATCCCGTCACCGACCGACTGATGGAAACCGCGCAGGGACCCGCGAGTCAGATTGAGTCGGGACTCGCGGTGGCGCTCACGTTCGACGACGTGCTGCTGGTGCCGCGGCACTCACAGATTCTCCCCAGTCAGGTCACGGTCGGCACGCAGTTGACCCGGCGCATCCGCCTCACGGTGCCGTTGCTGAGCGCGGCGATGGACACCGTGACGGAGTCGCGCCTCGCGATTGCGATGGCCCAGCAGGGCGGCATCGGCGTCATCCACAAGAATCTGAGCATCGAGGAGCAGGCCCAGGAAGTGGATCGCGTGAAGCGGTCCGAGAGCGGGATGATCGTCAACCCGATCACCCTCTCCCCCACCCACCGCATCTTCGAAGCGCTCGATCTGATGCGGCAGTTCCGCATCTCCGGCGTGCCGATCACAGACGATGGCAGCAAGGAAGGACGGCTGGTCGGCATCCTGACCAATCGCGACCTGCGCTTCGAGACGAACGTCAACCGGCCGATCTCCGACATCATGACGAAGAACGGCCTCGTCACGGTGCCCATCGGCACCACGCTCGACGACGCCCGTGAGATCCTGCATCAGGCGAAAGTCGAGAAGCTGCTCGTGGTCGATGCGGAGTTCCGGCTCAAGGGCCTGATTACCGTCAAGGACATCCAGAAGCTGATCAAGTACCCGAACGCGTCGAAGGACGCGCTCGGCCGTCTGCGCTGCGGCGCGGCCATCGGCGTGACGAAAGACACCATGGAGCGCGCCGATGCGCTGGTCGGCGCGCACGTCGACATGCTGGTACTCGACACGGCGCACGGCCATTCGCAGGGCGTGCTCGACATGGTGGAAAAGCTGCGCGAGCGGTACGCGGAGGTCGACGTCGTGGCGGGCAACGTGGCCACGGCCGACGCGACGCGCGCGCTCGTGGATCGCGGCGTCGACGCGGTGAAGGTCGGGATCGGCGCGGGCTCGATCTGCACGACGCGCGTGGTCGCGGGCGTGGGCGTGCCGATGATTACGTCGGTGGCGGCGTGCGCACGCGCGGCCGCGGACCGCGGCGTGCCGGTGATTGCCGATGGCGGCATCCGCTACTCCGGCGACATCGTCAAGGCGCTCGCCGTTGGCGCCAATGCCTGCATGATCGGCAGCCTCTTCGCCGGCACCGACGAGAGCCCGGGCGAGATCATCCTGTATCAGGGACGCAGCTTCAAGGAATACCGGGGCATGGGGTCGATTGGCGCCATGCGACAGGGCTCGCGCGATCGCTATTTCCAGGACGAGTTCGATCTCGACGCGCAGAAGCGCACCGGTGGTTCGAGCCAGCCGACCGACGGCTCCGACAAGCTCGTGCCGGAAGGCATCGAGGGACGCGTCGCGCACAAGGGCAGCGTGCAGGCGATGATCCACCAGCTGGTCGGCGGCCTGCGCGCCGGCATGGGCTACTGCGGCTGCCCCGACATCCCGGCCCTTCAGCGCGAGGCGCAGCTCATTCGCGTGACGCCGGCGGGCCAGCGCGAGGGCCACGTGCACGATGTCATCATCACGAAGGAAGCGCCGAATTACCGCGTTGAGTAGGGACAGGCTTCAGCCTGTCCGTGTTCGCTTCAGCCGGTCCGTCTTCGTCTGTCGTCTTCGCCTGTCCCTCTGCGCTGTTAACACTCCGGCCGCGGCGGACGTCCTTCACCTGAGAGTGTGATCCATCGATAGCTCGCACATCCCGGGGCACGTCTCGCTCGTGGCGGCCGCGCGCGGCGGAGACCGCGACGCCTACGGCGAACTCTATCAACGCTTCTCGCGCGCCGTGCACGGCGTGCTCGTGGCGCGCGTGCCGCCGCAGGATGCCGACGACCTCGTGCAGGAGGTCTTCATCCACGCGTGGCCGCGGCTGGCGGAGCTGCGCGAGCCGGCGGCGTTCGGCGGCTGGATCTGCACGATGGCGCGGCGCCGCGCGATGGATCATCACCGGCGCGCGCGTCCAACGAATGCATTGACCGATACCTTCGCGTCCGCGGATCGTCCCGACATCAGCGCCGAAGCGGCCTCCGCCGTGGCTGCGATTCAGAAGCTGCCCGAGGCCTATCGCGAAACGCTGGCGCTTCGTCTCGTCGACGGACTCTCAGGGCCCGAGATCGCCGCGGTAACGGGCCTGACGCCCGAGTCGGTTCGCGTCAACCTGCATCGAGGATTCAAGCTGCTGCGCGAGCGGCTTGGGGCAACACCATGACTTCAGACGACAATCTGCAGGACTACCTTTGGGAGCCGGGCGCGGAGCCCGATCCGGACGTTGCCGCCTTCGAGCGCCGGCTGTCCGAGGTCAGCTTCGATCCGGACGCCAGACCGCTCGCGCTGCCGCAGCCATCGGCGCGGCCGATGTGGCGGCGCTCGCTCGTGCCGCTCGCGGTGGCGGCGACCTTGCTCATCGCGGCCGGCTTCGGCCTGTGGACATGGCGCCTGAACTGGCCCGAAGGTCGCGCCTGGACCGTGCGCTCGCAGTCGTCCGAAGAGGCGCTCGAGGTCGGACGCGGCATGACCGTTCCGCGACAGGCGACCGCGAACATCGGCCGCATCGGCACGATGCGGCTTGGCGGCGGCACCTCGTTCGAGCTGCGCTACACGCGCGGCACGCGCCATCGCCTGCGCATGTCCACCGGCAACATGCACGTGCGCGTCTGGGCGCCCCCCGCAAGCGTGGTCGTCGAAACCCCGGTGGGAGAAGTCATCGACATGGGGTGCGAGTTCCTCCTGACCGTCAGCGACACGGTCACGCGCGTGCAGGTGCTTTCGGGCTGGGTGCAGCTCGAGAACGCCATCGACGAAGTGCTCGTGCCTGCCGGCGCGTCAACCGAGATGAACGGGACCGCCCCTCCCGGCGTGCCGGTGTTTGACGATGCCGCGGCGGGGTTCAGAGAAGCCATACGAAGCTTCGAGCAGGATGAGCGAGGCCCGATGCCCGGCGCGGCGCTGAGCCTGGCCCGCGTGCGCGACATGTACACGCTGCTGCAGCTCGCCGACCGTCATCCAGCGTCGGCGGAACCGATCCTTCGCCGGGCGGCGGAGCTGTCACCGCCGCCTGGCGACGTAACCGTCGGCGGCATCGTGCGGGGCGATCGCAACGGCCTGTGGCAGTGGGCCAATTCGCTGCCGCTGCCGTCGCCCAAGAGCAGTTGGTGGCGCAACTGGCGCGACGCGATGCCGCTCTCGATCGGTCGTTAACAGATCGGCCACAGCGCGCGTCCTTCCACCAGAAGGAGATTTCATGCGCACCACGATTCTCGCGCTTGTCCTCGCGGCCATTGTTCTGCAGCCAGCCGATGCCCGCAGCGGCTCCCCCGTTTTCAGGATCGATCCCTCGCGCAGCGTCGCGCAGTTCACCGTGACGAAGCTCGGCTTCGAGGACGTGCCGGGGACCTTCCGCGACATGTCGGGCGAGATCCGATGGCATGCGCCCGAACCTGAAGCAGGCTTCGTTCGCTGGCGCGTGAAGGTGGCGTCGGTCGCGACCGATTCGAGGGACCGCAACAGCGCGCTGCAGCGGCCGGAATACTTCGACGCGCGGCGTCATCCCGAGCTGATGTTCGAGAGCACCCGCGTCCGCGCGCTGGGCCCGGGCCGTCTCGAAGTCACCGGCCAGCTCACCATGCGCGGTGTCACGCGCGAGCAGACGCTGATCGTCCGTCACGGCGGATCCGCGGCTCATCTCATCTTCGAGACGGACTTCGAGGTCGACCGCTACGATTTCGGCATCTCGGGCGGGACGGTGATGGGGCGCCTGATTGGCCGCACCGTCCGCATTCACCTGCGCGCCGTCACCGTGGAGCACACATCATGAAGACCGCAGCCGTTTTTCTCTCGGTCGTTGCGTTCAGCACTTTCCAGGATCGCGAGTACGAGCAGGCCCTTGAACGCGCGCAGGCCTTGAAGCCGCAGCGGCTCACATCGGTCGCGCGCATCGCGCCCGAGAGCGAGCCCGGACGGCCGTTGGTGATCGCCGGACACGTGTACCGGGCCGACGGCCGCACACTCGCGCCCGGCGTCACGGTGTTTGCGTACCACACGGATCGCAACGGTGTGTACGACGTGCCGTCGGCCGGCCCCCATGCATGGCGCCTCAAGGGTTGGGCGCTCACTGGCGCCGACGGGCGCTTCGAGTTCCGCACCATCCGCCCCGCGTCGTATCCCAACGCCACGGTGCCCCAGCACGTGCATCTGCATCTCGAAGGTCCGTCGCTTCCCCGGCGATGGACGACGGAGCTGCAGTTCGCTGACGACCCGAAGATGACCGCGCGCGACCGGGACCTGTCGCGGCAAGCAGGCATGTTTGGCGGCGTGCGGCCGGTGACGCAGCGCGCCGGCGTCGACCATGTCGAGATCAACCTGAAGATCGAGAATCGCGGAATCTTCTAGGGCGTGTGCGGCGCCAGGATCGTGATCGTGCGCGCGTCGCCGTCCCGGCGCTCGATCACGACGCGCACATGGCCGTCGACCGGGCGCGTCCAGCGATCGGGCCACTCGACCACGAGCACACCGCTGTCGCCATGTTCGTCGAGGCCGAGGTCATCGGCCTCGGCGGCCG
>JALYRV010000090.1:4683-13829 GCA_030855205.1 Acidobacteriota bacterium
GGCGGCCGTCAGACGATAGAGGTCCGCATGATGCAGGCGCAGGCGGCCGCCTGCGTATTCCTGGATGAGCGTGAACGTCGGGCTCGTCACCGTCTCCGGCGGGATGCCCAGGCCCAGAGCGAGACCGCGCACGAACGCCGTCTTGCCGGCGCCGAGCGGGCCTTCCAACAGAAGCACGTCGCCCGGTTGGAGCTGTTCCGCGAAGGCGCTCGCGACCGCCTCTGTCTCGGCCTCCGACCTCGTCTGATGCGTTTCCTTCACGTCGTCATGATGCCGGCTGCCGGCGCTTGCGCGCCGTGAGCTCGGCCATCGCATCTCCCAATCTCGATATGACGTCGCTCGCGATGAGCGAGACGTCGCTGTCGTCGGCCTCCGCGAGATCCCCTGCTAATCCGTGCAAATACACCGCCAGTTGCGACGCGGCCTCGCAGTCCATGAGCTGAGCGGCCCACGCAGCCACCATGCCTGTCAGCACGTCACCCGTGCCTGCCGTGGCCATGCCGGGATTCCCGGTGAGGTTGATATAGGCCGAGCCGTCGGGCGTGGCGATGATCGTGCGATGCCCCTTGAGCACGACCGTGACGCGGTGACTGGCGGCGAAGTCGCGCGCCAGCTCCAGCCGGCTGCGCTGCACATCGTCGGTCGACAGCCCGATGAGCCGCGCGAGCTCTCCTGGATGCGGCGTCACGATGATGTCCACGCCTTCCCGTGCCACGAGGCGATCCGGTTCGCCGGCGAACGCGTTGAGCGCGTCGGCGTCCAGCACGAGCGTCGTCGCGGAGCGCTCGACGAGCGCGTGCACGAACGCCGTCGTGCCGGGCGACGTGCCCAGACCGGGCCCCACCGCAATGACGTCCGCCGGGAACGCCAGCACCTCGTCGACGGCGCTGAAGTCGACCGTGCCTTCGGGCGTCTCGTCGAGGGGCAACGTCATGATCTCGGGGCCCATCGACGCAAGGATCGGCAGCGCGCTTCTGGGTGTCGCGACCGTGACGAGCCCCGCGCCTGAACGAAGCGCCGCCATGCCCGCGAGAAACGCCGCACCCGTCTTCCCGATCGAGCCGGCGACGATGAGCACGCGGCCGTAGTCTCCCTTGTGCGAATCCTGCGCGCGTGGCTCGAGATGGGTGCGCATCGACTCGCGGGTCAGGATCGACAGCTTCGGGCCTTCGAGGTCGTCGATGACGTCGTGCGGGATGCCGATGTCGGCAATCACCAGGTCGCCCGCACCTCCCTCGGCCGGCGGCAGCACCAGCGGCACCTTCGGCGCAGCCAGGGTCACCGTCATCGTCGCTTCGATGAATGGGCCGGGGGGCTCAGGGCTGTCGGCGCTCAGGCCCGATGGCAGATCGACGGCGACAACGGGCTTGCCTGCCGCGTTGACGTCGGCCGCGACCGTCTCGAGCAGGCCACTGAGCGGATCGCGCAGTCCCGTGCCGAAGATGGCATCCACGATGACATCGGCGCCGAGGGCTTCGCCGCTGTGGAGCTCCCATGCCTGCGCGTCAGCGATCTCGACCACTGAAATCCCCAGTTGCCCGAGGATGTTGAGATTGACGCGGGCGTCACCGGTGACGTCGCCCACGCGTCCGAAGAGGAAGACGCTGGCATCAATGCCGCGCTGCACGAGCGTGCGCGCGACGACGAAGCCGTCTCCGCCGTTGTTGCCGCGGCCCGCGAGCACGGCCACGTCTCCGCCGTGCAGGCCCTCGATGTGCGCCTCCATGGCCGACACGATCTGCCGCCCGGCGTTCTCCATCAGGACGATGCCGGGGATGCCGATATCTGAAATGGTGCGCCGGTCGGCCTCGCGCATTTGCTGGGAAGTAAGGACGCGCATGACACCGATCATACCGGCCCGCGGCGTTTGATACACTTTCGCCCCGTGCCTGTTGTATATGTGAATGGCCGCGTCACCGATGCGGCAAGCGCCGTCATCCCTGTGTTCGACCATGGCTTTCTCTACGGCGAAGGGGTCTACGAGACCTTGCGCACTTACGCCGGCGAGCCGTTTCTCTTCGAGCCGCACATGCGGCGGCTCCGGCGCTCCGCCGGCATGATCGCGCTCGACGTGCCAGGGACCGACGACGAGATGATGGAGAAGATTCGCCTCACAATGGCGGCGGAACCGGGGCTGCTCGAGGCGTACATCCGCATCCTCATCACGCGCGGTGTCGGCGAGTTGTCATACAACCTGGCGGCCACACCCCTGCCGTCGACCGTCATCATCGTCAAGCCGTTTCCCGAGCCGCCGCCGCAGCATTTTACCGAGGGTATCAAGGTCGCGACGGTCAGCGTGCGCCGCAATCACCCGTCGGCGCTCAATCCGCAGATCAAGTCCAACAACCTGCTCAACAACGCGCTGGCCATGCAGGAGGCGCTGTCGCTCGGCGCGGAAGAAGCGCTGATGCTCAATCAGCAGGACGAGATCGCGGAATGTTCGCAGTCGAATTTCTTCGTGGTGAAGGACGGCCGCGCGTTGACGCCGCCGCTGTCGGCAGGACTGCTGCCCGGGATCACGCGCGCGTTCGTATTCGAGGTCGGTGCTGAGGCGGGCGTGCCTGTTGAAGAGCGCCGGCTGATCGCCTCGGACGTGCAGTCGGCCGACGAGGCCTTCATCACCGGCACGACGCGCGAGGTGACGCCGGTCGTGGAGATTGACGGGCGGCCGGTGGGGATCGGCACGCCAGGGCCCGTCACGCTCGCGCTGCTGAAGGCGTTCAGGACCAAAGCGCGCCGCGGCTAAACAGTCTTCCGGGAAGAATATTCCGCGAAGCCCTCGATCGGCATGTGCAGCGCGGGCAGGACGGCTTCGACGATCGTGGGACACAGGCCGAGCCCCGCGTCCTCATCCACGAGGCGGCGCACGGTCATGGCGTCGAGCCGTCCGCGATACGGGCGGTCGGCCGACAGCGCGTCGATGCGATCGGCCACCGCCAGAATGCGCGCGTCGGTCGACAAATGGCTCGCGGCCACGCCGCGGTGATATCCCTTGCCGTCGAGCCGCTCGTGATGCGCGCCGGCGTCGCGCGCGAACTCGGCAAACACCGGCACGCGCTCGAGAATCTGCTCACTCCAGTAGGCATGCCGCTGGATCACGGCCCACTCGGCAGAGTCGAGTTTCCCGGGCTTGTCGAGGATGCGGTTGGGCACGCCAAGCTTCCCGATGTCGTGCAGCAGCCCCGCGCGGCGCAGGCGGACGCGGTTCTCGTCTGGAAGGCCGAGCCGCTCGGCGATGAAGACCGCGAGCCCCGCCACGCGCGCCGAGTGCTGAAAGGTGAATGACGACTTCGCGTCGACCACGAGCGCGAAGGCGCCGGCGATCCAGTCGAGCCGCTCCTCGTCGACCGCGAGCTCGCGCTCGTGCGGCTCGGCCGCGCTCACCGCTCTCGGCAGATCCGTCTGCTGCATGGCCTCGGCGAGGGCGGGGTCTTTCGCGATGTGCTCCGCGACGCGTACCAGCTCCGGATCGAACCATTTGCCGCTGCGCGCACCGACGACATCGAGCGCCGCGTCGCGGCCGCGCTCGTTCCAGAAGATCTCCATCACCTGTGCAAGGTTGATGATGCGGGCCTCCAGCGGAATCCTGTCGCGCGCGGTTCCGTCGGGAAACCCGCCGCCGTCCCAGTGCTCGTCCATGCTGCGCACGGCCCGCCAGGTCCGCTCCGGAAAACCCAGCGTGCGTGCGATCTCCGCGCCGCGATCGCAGCGCAGTTGAAACAACTCGCGCCGCGCGCCCGGGCCGTCCCGCGCCAATATGAGGAGCCGCTTCACGCGCGAGAGCGTCGACTTCTCGTGCGCGGTGGCGGCCAGGCCGTAGGCGAACTGCTCGCGCCACTTCCGCCAGTCGCGCAGCCACACCTCGTGCTTGAGCGTCTGGTCGTCGCCGCCAAAGAGCTGCGATACGCGCGCGGCATTGCTCGAACAGCCCGCGTCCTTGAGCAGCAGCGCGTAAAACAGGTCGGACTGGCGCTCGACCGAGAGGCCCAGCTCCCTGGCGACGCGCATGCCGATCAGGCAGGTGCGGGCGGAGTGACCGCGAGGGTGCCCCTCGGTCAAGTCGAGGGCGAACGACAAACCTGAGAGAACTTCGGACAGTCTGACGACACGCGGGTGTTCGGAAGCGGCACGCTCGACAGTCACCGGCGTCATTCTAGCCGGGAGATCAATTGTTTTTCGAGAATCCGGCGACGCGGATGCTTCGTGGAAGTCGCTTTTCCCGCCACTCTGCGTAATTGACGAGCTACGAGTGAGGCACCACCGCGGTCGCTTCGATCTCGACGTGCGCCTTCGCCTCGATGAGCGCGGCCACGACCACGACTGACATCGCCGGAAAGTGGCGGCCGATCACGTCGCGATAGTCCTTGCCTATCTGCCTGCGGTCGCGCAGGTACGCGTCCCGGTCGGTAATGTACCAAGTCAGCCGCGTGATGTGCTCCGGAAGCGCGCCCGCGGCGGCGAGGGCCGCCACGACATTCTGCAGCGCCTGGCGGACCTCCGCCGCGAAGCCCGCTTCCGGAAACCGCAGCGTGACCGGATCCCACCCAATCTGCCCTGCCGTGAACACCACGCGCCCCTCGGCGCTGACGGCGTTCGCATAGCCCGCCGGCCTCGCCCATCCCTCGGGTTCGTGAACCTGCACGACGGCTCCTTCCTGCGGGCGTGGGCTGCGTGAGGCGCCATCTGCCGCGCGGAGGCGGAAGCGCTGCAGCTTGCCGGTGAGCGTGCGTGGAAGCTCGCGAACGAACTCGACCGCGCGCGGATACTTGTAAGGCGCAAGCTGTGACTTGACGAAGTTCTGCAGCTCGCGCGAGAGCGCGTCGGATGCCAATGCCGTCGCGGCGGGCACGATGAACGCCTTCACGAGGTGCCCCCGCGCCTTGTCGGGCACGCCGACCACGGCGCATTCCGCAACCGACGCGTGCGCGAGCAGGACATTCTCGATCTCGACGCCGGAGATGTTGTAGCCCGACGAAATGATCATGTCGTCGGTACGCGCTTCGTACCGGAAGTAGCCGTCCTCATCCTGCCGGTACGCGTCCCCCGTCAGGTTCCAGCCGTCGCGCACGTACTTCTTCTGATTGTCGATGTCGCCGAGGTAGCGGCAACCGGTCGGTCCCTTGACCGCGAGACGCCCGATCTCGCCGCGCGGCACCTCGACGCCGTGCGCGTCGACGACCTTCGCGCGATAACCCGGCACAGCCTTGCCGGTGGCACCCGCCTTTCCTTCCGCGGCGACGCAGCCGATGAAGACGTGGAGCATCTCCGTCGACCCGATGCCGTCCATGAGGCGAATGCCCGTCGCGTCGCGCCAGGCGTCGAACGTTGCGGCAGGCAGCGTCTCCCCCGCCGACACACACTTGCGAAGGCTCGACAGGTCGAATGCACTCGCTTCGGTGAGCATGGCGCGATACGCCGTGGGCGAGGTGAACACGATCGTCGCGCGAAATGACTGAATGGCGTCGAGCAGCAGCGCCGGCGTGAGCTGCTCGACGAGGGCGGTCGATGCGCCGAATCGCATCGGAAACAGCATGAGCCCGCCAAGGGCATAGGTGAATGCGAGCGGGGGCGTGCCGACGAAGATGTCGTCGGCCTGCGGCTGCAGCACGTGACGGCCGTAGGTGTCGGTGACCGCAAGCAGATCGCGATGCGCGTGCACCGTGCCTTTGCCGCGTCCGGTCGTGCCCGACGTGAACGCGATGATGGCGGGATCGCTTCCGGCCGTTTCAACGTTGGCGAACTCAGCAGGCTTCCCCGCCATCCGCTCCGTCAAATCTCCCGGCTCACCGCTCCAGCGCACGACCCAGGCACCCGCGCGCCCTGCCATCGCGGCGTCGAGATCGGCGGCCACGCGCGCATCCGTGAGCGCAATCGTGACGTTCGCCTGATCCAGGATGTCTCTGAGCTCCCGCTCACGAAGCAGCGGCATCGTCGCCACCACCACGCCGCCGGCCTTGAGCACGGCGTACCAACACGCGGCGAGCATGGGCTGATTGGCGGCGCGCAGCAGCACGCGGCCTCCGGGCACGAGGCCGCAGTCGTCTACCAGGACGTGCGCGATGCGATTAGCGGTCTCGAAGACGCGCCGGTACGTCCACGCTCCGCTCGCGTGGTGAAACGCGATGCGCTCTCCCTCGCCGCTCTGCACCCAGTGGTCGAGCAACGGAGCGGCGGCGTTCATCCAGTCGGGATACTGCAGCTCGGGCACGCCCGAGCGATCGAGATCCGGCCAGAGCTCGGGCGGCGGCAGACGGTCATGGACGAACGTATCGATGTGGGCGGTGACGCGCGCGCTCATGAAGCGGCATCCTCGGCCATGACCTGTCCGGCGATGACGATCTTCTGGATCTCGCTCGTGCCTTCGTAGATGCGCAGCGCCCGGATCTCGCGATACAACCGCTCCACCGGCTCGCCGGACACGACGCCGCGCGCGCCGAGCAGCTGCACCGCCTGATCGATCACCTGCTGCGCCGATTCGGTGGCGACCAGCTTGGCCATGGCGGCCTCGCGCGTCACGCGCGCCGCGCCCCGGTCGCGCGCCCACGCCGCGCGATAGACCAGCAGTGCCGCCGCGTCGATGGCCGTCGCCATGTCTGCGATCCGCGCCTGCGTCAGCTGGAACTCCGCGAGTGGCTTGCCGAACGCGATTCGCGTGCGCGCGTGCGCCACGGCCTCGTCGAGGGCCCGCCGCGCGAAGCCGAGCGCGGCGGCGCCGACCGTCGTGCGGAAGACGTCGAGGGTGCCGAGCGCCACGCGCATCCCCTTGCCCGGTTCGCCGACGAGGTTGGAGGCGGGCACGCGGCACTGCGTGAACGTCAGCGTGCCGAGCGGGTGCGGCGCGATGACGTCGATCGGCGGGCCGATCTCGAGTCCGGGCGTGCCGGCCTCGACGACGACGGCGACGAATGCGCGCTCCCCTCCCTCGGGCCAGCGGCAGAACACGACGTAGAACCCGGCGATACCCGCATTCGAGATCCAGGTCTTCTCGCCGTCGATGACAATGTCGTTGCCTTCGCGCCGCGCTGACGTGCGCATGGCCGAAAGGTCGGATCCGGCGCCGTCCTCTGAGATCGCGAAGGCCGCGATGGAACTACCGGAGACGACGGCGGGCAGGTATTTCCGCTTCAGCGCATCGGATCCGAACAGCGAGATGGGGCCGGAGCCCAGCCCCTGCATCGCGAAGGCGAATTCGGCGAGGCCGGATGCATATCCAAGCGTCTCTCGGATGACGCAGATCGATCGGACGTCGATCGATTCGCGCGCGCCGCCAAAGGGGCCCGGCACGGCGTATCGCAGCCAGCCGGCCGCGCCAAGCTGCGCGACGTACGCGCGACACGCCTCTCGAGGATCGGTCTCGTGTGTGCCGGACAGCGACGCGTCACGCCAGGCGGCAATCTCCCCCGCCAGCGCGCGGTGCGCATCGTCGAGAAACGGCCAGTCGAGATAACTGCGGTCCGCCATCAGCGCCTCTTGTGTCGCGTCACTCAGTCCCCCTCGAACACAGGCGCCGTCTTCGCGACGAACGCGCGATACGCGCGCGCGAAGTCTTCCGTCTCCATGCAGGCGGCCTGCGCGGCGGCCTCGGCATCAATGGCCTCGTCGACACTCATGGCCCACTCGTCGTGCAGACAGCGCTTTGTGACGGCATGCGCGGCCGAGGGTCCGTCTGCGAGCGACCGCGCCAGCGTCACGGCGTCGCTGAGCACCGCGCCGGCATCGGCCAGACGGTTGAAGAAGCCCCAGCGCTCGGCCTCCTCACCGCCGATGAAGCGTCCCGTATAGAGCAGCTCGCTCGCGCGGCCCTGGCCGATGATGCGTGGCAGCAGGGCGCACGCGCCCATGTCGGCGCCGGAAAGCCCCACACGCACGAACAGGAATCCAACCTTGCTGCGCGCGGTGCCGATCCGCAGGTCGCTTGCCATCGCGAGGATCGCGCCTGCTCCCGCGCAGATGCCGTCGATGGCCGCCACGATCGGCTGCGGACACGCGCGCATACTCTTCACGAGCTCCCCCGTCATCGTCGTGAAGCGGAGCAGCCCCGCCGTGTCGCCGCGCTCCTTCATCTCGACCAGCGGCCCGATGATTTCGTGCACGTCGCCGCCGGAACTGAAATTGCCGCCCGCGCCCGTAATGACCACGGCCCGAACCTCGGTATCTCCTGCGAGCGCGCGAAAGATGTCGATCATCTCGGCATACGACTCGAAGGTCAGAGGGTTCTTGCGGTCAGGGCGATTGAGTGTCAGCGTCGCCACACGGCCATCGACATGCCAGCCGACGTGTTCGGGCGTCAGCCTCACTAGAGCTTCTCCCTGCCCGGCACCGCGATGGCCTGGCCAGTGATCTGGGATGCGACAGGTGAGCAGAGCCACACGACGGCGTCCGCGACCTCGTCGGGCGATGTGAGGCGTCCGCCCGGCGAGCCTTTCGCGAGCGCCGCGCGCGCATCCTCGAGCGGCTTTCCGGTCAGCTTCATCACGTTGTCAACCGCCGAGTGAAACATGTCGGTGCCGTCGATGTAGCCCGGGCAGAGCGCATTGACGGTGATGCCGTCACGCGCGAGCTCAGCGCCCAGCGCGCGCGTCAGCCCGACAACGCCGTGCTTGGACGCACAGTACGACGCCGCCTTGCCGTAGCCACGCACCCCGGCGCTCGAGGCGATGTTGACGATGGTGCCGAGGCTGGCGGAGATCATGCCGGGAAGAACTTGCTGGATGCAGAGGAAGGGGCCCGTGAGGTTGATGCCGATCAGGCGCTGCCAATCCTCGAGCGCGACTTGCTGGAACGGCCCCGCCGACGCCTCTCCGGCGTTGTTGACGAGGATGCCGACCGGCCCGAAGGCCGCGTGCGCTTCCGCGAACGCCCGCGCGACAGACGCCGCGTCCGAGACGTCGCAGCGCACGGCCTGCGCTCGCCCGGGTCCCTGAATCGATTCCACCTGCAGCTGCAGCTTTGCGGGCGTGCGTCCCATGATCGTCACGTCCGCCCCTGCCGCCGCGAGCACACGCGCAATCGCAGCCCCAAGCCCCCGGCTCCCGCCGGTGACCACCGCATGCCGTCCCTGCAGTGACGTTTTCATGATCGATCCTCGTTCCGGGTCGAGACCGTTCGCTCGCGCTCGACAAGACGCTCCAACTGGCGGCGGCCGG
>JALYRV010000091.1 GCA_030855205.1 Acidobacteriota bacterium
GTCCCGCTCCGCTTGTCGCTCTGCGCGGCCCCGCTCCGCTTGGCGGCGCGAGCCGGCGCCGTGGCGCGAGCCTTCCGCGCGGCCGTGCGCGAGGGCGCGGCCTTCGGGCCCAGCGCCCTGTAGTAGTCGCAGTCCTTGCGCACCGCGCACTGATCGCACAGGGGCTTCGGACGGCAAATGCGCCGGCCGTGAAGGATCACTACGTCTGAGGCGAGCACCCACTTCTCATCCTGAAGCGCGCCGGTGAGCTGCGCCTCGACGGTGACGGGGTCGTCGCTTTTCGCGATGCCGATGCGATTCGCGACACGCAGCACGTGCAGATCGACCGGCAGACCCGGCACGCCGAAGGCGTGGCCGAGCACGACGTTGGCCGTCTTGCGGCCGACGCCGGGTAGCGCCGTCAAGTGCTCCATATCGGAGGGGACGTCACCCCCATGCTCGCTCACGAGTGCCGCCGAGAGACCGGCGAGCGCTCGCGACTTGGCGCGGAAGAATCCCGTGGGCACCAGTTGCGGCTCGAGCTCGCCGGTCGTGGCGCGCGCCAGTGCGCGCGCATCGGGATACCGCTTGAACAATGCGGGCGTGACGCCGTTGACGCGCGCGTCCGATGACTGCGCCGACAGCACCGTCGCGACGAGCAGCTCGTAGGCGTTGTTGAAGTGGAGCTCCGTCCAGGCCCCGGGGTGCTGTTTGGAGAGGGCGGCGATCACGCGCCTGACTTTGGCCGTTTCAGGCCGCCAGATCTCCTTGCGTTTGCGTGTCGAGGCTGTCGGCGCGTTCGCCATCCGACGCATCGTAGCGCGTTAAGCGGGCCGTTTGTGCGTGTGTGGGGCGGAGAAGAGGGGGAGCTGGGGCGCAACGGGTGTCAGCGAGGTCAAACAGACCGCGGCTTCGTGCAGCTCGCGTCCGGGATGGAGCAGGCGGCGCGCGAGCGCGTCGATCTGCTCGACGATCTCCTGCGGCGTCGCGGCCGGAGGATCGAGCCGCTGGGCGCGCATGCGCTCGCCGGCCTGGTCGCGCACGCGCAGCCGCACCTGTCGCGTGCCGTGGCCCGATTGCCGCAGGCCGGCCGCGGCCAGTTCGGCCAGGCGCACGATGGCGCCGCGCGCCTGCGTGGAGCCGCACGCCCCGAAGATCTCGGCGCGCACGATGCCCTTGGGCGCCTGGGAGCCCGTGACGGGCCGGTCGTCGAGCCCCAGCGCGTGACGGACGAGCACGCTGCCACCGCGCCCGATCAGCTCCCCAACCGCGGCTTCGTCGAGTGCCGCGAGCTCGCCGAGCGTGAAGACGCCGCGCGTGCGCAGCGCGGCGAGATGATCGGTGGAGAGCCCTGACAGGCGTGAGATGTCGAGTGGCGCGAGGAGCCGGGCCTCGTAGCCGGGCAGCACGATCAACATGCCCGACGGTGAGACGAGCCGCGACGCGATCGCGGCGACGGCTTTCGTGGAGCCGACGCCGATGGCCACGCGAAGATCGAGTCGGTGCGCGAGCTCGATGCGAAGGTCTTCGAGGAAGGGGCGCACGCTGCGGGCGCCCGCGCCGTCGACCTGCACCCACGCTTCGTCGAGTGCGATCCATTCAATCGACCGCGCGCGCGTGCGCAGCCGTTCGTCGATCTGCGCCGAGACCTCGAGGTAGCGTTCGATCGAGCCGGGAAGGTGCACGGCCCCAGGCACGGCCGCGAGCGCATCGATCATGCGCATGCCGGTGTGAACGCCGCGACTGCGCGCCTCTTCCGACGCGACCGCCACGAGGCCGCGGCCCGCTGCATAGCCGCCGATGATGAGCGGGCGGCCCGCGAGCTCAGGATGCGCGGCGCGCTCTACCGCGACGAAGAAGTCTGACAGCTGGACGTGCGCGATCACGGCGGCGCGTCCTCAGTGCACCGGGATCTTGACGCCGGTGTTGTCGCCGTAGGCGCGCAGGTGCTCCTGCAGGGCGGTGATGAGACCCGGTACGACCGACACCGGCACCACGATGCGCGCGCGCACGGGCGCCCGCACGACATGGTCCGCGGCGGCTTCCGTGATGTCGCGCTCGGAGAGCGGCAGCACCTCGCAGAACGACAGCGTGATGTCGAACGGCGTGTGGGCGATCGCGCAGAAATTCGAATAGACGCGCGAAGGCTCGTGCCCTTCCTCGGGCACGATCGTGAAGTTGATCTGCTTGTTCTGAGACATGAGGACTCCGCGGCGCTAGTACTTGCGCATGACGCCGATGACGACGCCCTGGACCTGAATCTGCTCGGGATCGAACAGCATCGGCTGCATCGCCGGGTTGGCGGGCTGCAGCCGGATGCGCCCGTGCTCGCGATAGAACTTCTTCAGCGTGACTTCGGCGCCGCCGACCAGCGCGATCACCATCTCGCCGTTCTCCGCGGTCTTGCGATCTTCGACAATGACGAAATCGCCGTCGCGAATCTGCTCGTCGATCATCGAGTCTCCCTTGACGCGCAGGACGTACGTGTCGCGCTTGCCGACGAGATCCTCGGGGACGTTGATGGTTTCAACGCCGGTGATGGCCTCGATGGGGAAGCCGGCCGCGACGTAACCGAGGAGCGGGACTTCGACCGATCGCGTGCCCATGCGTGCCGGGATCATCTCGACGGAGCGGCTGCGGTTCCATGAGCGTTTGATGAAGCCCTTCTCCTGGAGGTTCGTCAGGTGCTTGTGCACCGTGGCGAGCGAAGAAAGGCCGAACCTGCGGCCGATTTCCTCGAGACTCGGCGCATAGCCATGCTGCTGGATGAAATCGTTGAGGTAGTCGAGAATCTCGCGTTGGCGCTTGGTGAGCGGTAGCACGGCAGCCCCTTTCTTTCGGCTGACTTTACGCAAAAGAAAAGCGAAAGTCAATCCGAGGGGGCATTGGTGCGTTCACAGACCCAAGGCGCAACGGAAGTCGCGCTAGCCCACGTACGCCGCGCACCACGTCCAATCGCCACAGTCCGCGCAGTCACACGACGTAAAGGACAAGGGGCCGTCGGAACGCGGCTTGAGGATGCGGTGGACGAGGTCCGGCTGCACGTCCGCACACTTGGCTATACAGCCATAGCAGTACGCGGCGGGATTCGCCTCCAGGAACCTGCGAACCTGTTGGTAGCTCTCGTCGTCTGGCTGCGGCACGGCGAAAACTCTACCGTAGGGACCTCGTAAGGCAACGTACGGACGCAAACCTTTGAGTAACGTCCTCCGCTAAAGGGCGCTGGTTGCGTAAGCGACGCAGAACGTATGTTCGCCACAGTGAGCACAATCGCAGGTGTTGAAGTCGTATGGGGCGTTCCGGCGCGGCCTTAACGCGGCATGGACAAGGTCGGTGGACTCCACGCCCGCCAGCATCCCGAGACACAGGTAACAGAACCCGCCTGGATGCTCCCGCAGGTAGGCTTCTATGCGGGTGAGGACTTCGACGGCTGGCACGCAAGCAGTACTTTAGCAGACGGGTTTGGGCACGTGGCGTCTCTTGTGACGGACATGTGACGAGTAGCGATAGTAGACTCCCCGGTTATGAACGTCTTTGACATTTGGGCGAGCATCGCACTCCTTGGGCTATGGAGCTGCGTGGGCGTGATGTATCGCAACAGCCGAAAAGCATCCGGGCAGATGGACGAAATCGTCGTGCTGCTGAAACAAATTGCCGGCAAGCCCTGAGGCTCGGGTTGAACACATGCGTCTAGCGAAGCGCGTGGCGCTGATGCCGTGGGTGTTGATCTCCGGCTATCGAATGGCCAGACGCAACGGCTACAGCTTCTTCACTGCGCTCAGGTTCGCCCGGCTCTCGCTGTATGAGCATCCGTCCGCGCGCAAGAAGAAGAGAAGGATTGAAGATTGATGATCTGGGATTGACGATTCAATGCAGATCGACGATTTCAGAATGGGGCGCGTGGGAGGGTGGCAACTTCAATGCCCCCGGCTCACCCTCCGCCGCTTGCCGAGAGGGACCGGGCAAGCCCAGCCTTCCGCGATCAGCAGAGCCGCCTGTTCGCGGACAAGGCACATCCGATCGCCCACCTTGAAACCCGCCAGCACGATGCCGTCGAGAACTTCCGCAAACTTCTTTTTCAGCACCACCGGCTCCAGGTCTTCCCCGGTTTGTGGCTGCTTTCGCCGTTCGGCGCCCGAGTAAGTCACTTCGACGATTTACCCGCAAACGACGTACCCAACCGGCTCCGACGGCCTATTCTTGATGGAGCTCATCCGGGGCTGGCGCGAGGACGGACGGCATCCTTCTTTACTAATCCGACCCCGCCCTGGTCTAAATTCTCAGTCAGTGGATCGGGCTAACGCGTGCAGACAAAAACCGGCGAGCTCAGCGGCGCCCTCGGATGGCGGATTCGCGTCACCAACGGAGACCCCGTGACGGCTGGCGAGGGCGCGCTCGATTTCACAGCGGCCGACGACCGCACCCTCGTCGCCGCCTTCCAGGCCGGCCACGCTCCGGCCTTCGACGCCATCGTCACGCGCCACCAGCGCCACGTGTATCAGCTGTGCTACCGCTTCATGCACAACCATGAAGACGCGGCGGACCTCGCGCAGGATGTGTTCATCCGCGCGCATCGGGGGCTGAAGAAGTTCAAGGGGGACGCGGCGCTGACGACCTGGCTCTATCGCGTCGGCGTCAACACGTGCCTCAACCGGCTCGCGCTCAAGAAGCCGCTGACCGAGCCGCTCGACGCCGCGCCGCGGCTTGACGCGCGCGGCGAGCATCCCGACGCGGCGCTGATGCGCGACCAGGACGCGGTGCGCGTGCGGCGCGCGATTCAGAAGCTGCCGCCGAAGCAGCGCGCGACCTTGATCCTGCGGATGTACCGTGAGCTGCCGCACGAAGAGATTGCCGGCATCCTCGGCAGTTCGGTGGGCGCTGTGAAGGCCAACTTCTTTCACGCGCTCGCGAATCTCAGAAAGATATTGACGACGACATGACACAGCCATTCGACAACGACGAACAGGCGGAGCGCGAGCTGATCGCGCGCGTGACCGCCGCGCTCGATGTGCCGGAGCCGTCCCCGCTGTTCTGGGATCACTTCCCGGCGCGCGTGCGTGCGGCGGTCGCGGCGCAGGAAACCACAGCGCCCGCGTGGTGGCGCCGTCCTGTCTTCGCGCTGGTCTCGGCCGGCGCCGTGGTCGTGCTCGCGGCCGGTGTCTACGTCATCCAGCCGGCGCTCGGCGATGCGCGTGTGCCCGCCGCCCCGGTGGTCTCCGAGCCAGTTGCGCAAGCCGCCCCGGTCGAGCCGATTGGCGACCTTGCAGACGATCCTGCGTGGGACGTGGTTGCATCTGTTGCCGCGTCCGCGGGTTTCGAGACGGTGAGCGCGGCCGGCTTCGGCTTGCAGCCAGGGCGGTCGGAATCGGTGCTCGGTGCAATGAACGAGGCAGAGCGCGCGGAGCTCGTCGCGCTCATGCGGGTGGAACTGAAAGGGGACGAGTCCGGTGAATCTTAGGTCTCGCGTAGTCGTGGTCGCACTCGTGGTCGTGGCCGGCGCCACGTCGGTTGATGCGCAGGGTGGACGGGGAACCGGACGCCCGCAGATGCCCCCCGGCGCTCCGGGACGCGGCGGCGCGATGCAGCGCGAGTCGCTGTCGCAGGCCGAGATTCAGGACCAGTTCGACGCGTACGCCATCGTGCAGGCGCAGGATGCGCTGCAGCTCTCCGACGACCAGTATCCGCAGTTCGTGCGGCGCATGCGCGCGCTGCAGGGGGCGAGACGCCGGCGGCAGGTGGAGCGCAACCGGCTCATGACCGACCTGAACCACCGCATCCGCCAGAGCGCGGACGACGTGCAGATGGCAGCGGTCGTCAAGGCGGTCGACGATCACGATCGGGGCACCTTCGAGGAATTGCACAAGGCGCACGCCGGAGTCGACGAAGTTCTGTCGCCGCGCCAGCGTGCGCGATTCCGCATCCTCGAGGAGCAGCTCGAGCGCAAGAAGCTCGACATGCTGTTCCGGGCGCGCCAGGGCGCGCGGCGTTAACCGCCCCCGGCGGCACTCGAGCGGGTAAACTGTACGTGTCGTGCCGTACACCACAAGACACACGTGACCCGCGCACACCTGCTCTTCACCGTCTGCCTGCTCTCGGCAGGAGCCGTCGCGGGCGCGCGCGTGCCTGAGGCCCAGTCGACCCGCGATGGCGCCGCGATGCAGAAGAAGCTCGCGCAGATCTCGCAGCGCGGCCTGACGCCCGGGGCGAGGCGCCAGTCCACCACTATCACCGAGGCCGAGGTCAACGGCTACCTGCGCCACCACACGGCCGGCGATCTGCCCGAAGGCGTCGTTGGCCCGCACGTCACGATTCTCGGCAATGGCCGCGTGAGCGGCCGCGCCACGGTCGATCTCGATCGCGTGCGCACCTCGCAGAAGCGCGGCTGGCTCGACCCGGCCGCGTATCTCACCGGACGCCTGCCCGTAACCGCGACCGGCGTGCTCCACACCAAGAACGGCGTCGGCAAGTTCGAACTCGAGACGGCCACGGTGGGCGGTATCGCGGTGCCGAAGGTCTTTCTGCAGGAGCTCCTTTCGTACTACTCGCGCTCGCCGGAGGACGCCGACGGCATCAATCTCGACGAGACGTTCGAGTTGCCGGCCAGGATCAAGGAGATCCAGGTTGGCAAAGGGCTCGCGCACGTCATCCAGTAACGTGCCCACGGATGTCCTCGGCACGCCTCTTCAGTTCCTGAAAGGCGTCGGCCCGCGCCGCGCCGCCGATCTCGAGAAGATAGGCCTGACCACGATCGAAGATCTGCTGTGCAGGTTTCCGGTCCGCTACGAAGATCGCGGGCAGTTCGCGCTGATTGCGACGCTCCGGCCCGGCGCGCGCGCCTCGGTGCAGGCCGAAGTGCTCAGCGCGCATGTGCGTCCCACGCGCAGGCCCGGTTTCCGCATCTTCGAAATGGTCGTGCGCGATGGATCCGGATCGATCCGCGCGGTCTTTCCGAATCAGACCTTCCTGAAGGACGTCTTCAAGCCGCATCAGCGCGTCATCCTCTACGGTTCGGTGGAGCTGCGCCCGGGCACCGGCCTTCAGCTCGCGAGTCCTGACTACGAAATCCTGTCGGGTGAGGCTGGCGCCGAGAGCGCGGGCGAAGACGACCAGACGGTGCACACAGGGCGCATTGTGCCGATCTACGAGAAGGCGGGCACGCTCACGCCGAAGATGCAGCGCGCGCTCGTGCATCAGGCGCTGCAGTCGCTCGGCCCGCCCGGCGCCGAGGTCGACGACCCGTTGCCCGCGGCGCTCCGGCGCAAGCTGCAATTGCCCGAGCGGCGCGGGGCGCTCGAAGCCACGCACTTTCCGCCGGAGGGGGCCAGCGCCGACGATCTCAACGCCTTTCGCACGCCGGCGCAGCAGCGGCTGATCTTCGAAGAGTTCTTCCTGTTCCAGGCGGGGCTCCTCCTCAAGCGGCGGCGGCAGCGCGCGGATCGCAAGCGGCGATCGGTCGTGATCGACGATCGCGTGCGGGACGCGGCGCGCGCCGTGCTGCCGTTCCGCCTTACCGGCGATCAGAAGCGCGCCGTGAAGGAGATCGTCGACGACATGGCGCGTCCCGAGCCGATGAACCGGCTGCTGCAGGGCGATGTCGGCGCAGGCAAGACCATCGTTGCGCTCCTGTCGGCGCTCGTCGCCATGGAGAACGGCTTCCAGGTCGCCTTCATGGCGCCGACCGAGATTCTCGCCGACCAGCACTTCATGACGATTCGCCGCCGGCTCGAGGCCTCGCGCTTCCGCGTCGCGTCGCTGACCGGCGCGGTGCCGGCCAGGCGCCGCCGCGAGATCCTCGCCGAGCTGCAGGCCGGATCGATTCACATGGTGATCGGCACGCACGCGCTGGCCGAAGACGCGGTCGCGTTTCGCGAGCTCGGACTCATCGTGATCGATGAGCAGCACCGCTTCGGCGTGGTGCAGCGCGCCGCGCTTCGCGCCAAAGGCGCCAATCCCGACGTGCTGGTGATGACCGCCACGCCGATTCCGCGCACGCTGTCGATGACGCTCTATGGCGATCTCGACGTGTCGATCATCCGGGAGATGCCGCCCGGCCGCCAGCCGGTCAGAACCACTGCGAAACCGGAGTCGCGGCGCGAGGAGGCCTATCGCGCGATCCATCGCGAAGTCGATGCGGGCCGGCAGGCGTACATCATCTATCCGCTCGTCGAGGATTCCGAGAAGGTGGACCTGCGCGCCGCCACGGCGATGGCCGAGCATCTCGCCAGCGCGGTGTTCCCGCAGTACCGCGTCGCGCTGCTGCACGGCCGTCTGAAGCAGGATCAGAAAGACCACGTGATGGCGAGCTTCGCGGCGGGTGAGACCCACGTGCTCGTCTCGACCACGGTCGTTGAAGTTGGCGTCGACGTGCCGAACGCCACCGTGATGATTGTCGAGCACGCCGAGCGCTTCGGTCTCTCGCAGTTGCACCAGTTGCGCGGCCGCGTCGGCCGCAGCGCCGAGGCCTCCGAGTGCATGCTGCTGTATCAGCCGCCGCTCACCGAGACGGGGAAGGCGCGGCTGCAGGCGCTCGTCGACACCAACGATGGGTTCGTGATCGCGGAACGCGATCTGGAGCTGCGCGGTCCCGGGGATTTCTTCGGCACGCGTCAGTCGGGCCTTCCGACGTTCCGCGTGGGCGATCTCGGGCGCGACGCGTTGATCATGGAGGAGGCGCGGCGCGAAGCGACCGACTGGATTGCCACCGACGCGGGGGTCGCGGAGCTCGCCGGCCGCCTGCGCCATCAGTGGAAGGCGCGCTTCGGGCTCGCCGAGGTCGGCTGATGCGCGTCATCGCGGGACGCGCGAAAGGGCGCCGGCTCGACTCCCCGACATGGGATGGCCTGCGCCCGACATCCGATCGCCTCCGCGAGTCGCTCTTCAACATCCTCGCGCCCCGCATCGAGGGCGCGCGCGTGCTCGACGGTTATGCAGGCACGGGCGCCGTCGGTATCGAGGCGCTCAGCCGCGGCGCGGCGCATGTGACATTCATAGAGAAGGACGACAGGGCGCTGAAACTGATTCGCGCGAACCTGGAGCGCGCGGGCATGAAGCCCGGCGAGAACGCGTGTACTATCATCCGCGCCGGTTTCCTCGAGGGAGCAGGCGCCTGGCGCAATGAGCCGTTCGATCTCGTGATCATCGATCCCCCGTACGACGATCCCGCGCTCCCGGAGGCGCTCGGCGCGGCCGGAGGCGTTCTGAGCGATGATGGACTCGTGGTGCTCGAGCACGCGACACGCATCGCTCCTCCCGAACCGGCCGGCGGCCTCCTGCGGGTCAGGACCGTCAAGGCCGGCGACAGTTCGCTGAGCTTCTACGAGAAGCGGAATGGCTGATCCCAGCATGTCGCGTATCGCCGTCTATCCAGGCTCCTTCGACCCGTTGACCAACGGGCACGTCGACATCATCCGGCGGGGCGCGAAGATGTTCGACCGCATCATCGTCGCCATCCTGCTCAACGCCGACAAGGCGCCTGTGTTTTCAGCCGCGGATCGCGCGGCGATGATTCGCGATGTCTTCGACGACACGCCGTCGGTCGACGTCGACACGTTCGAAGGCCTGCTCGTCGACTACATGAAGCAGAAAGGGGCGGGCGTGATCGTGCGCGGGCTGCGCGCCGTGTCCGACTTCGAGTACGAGATGCAGATGGCCCTCATGAACCGGCACATGTCTCCAGACGTCGAGACGGTGTTCATGATGCCCGCCGAGGAGTACACGTACGTGAGCTCGCGGCTCGTCAAGGAAGTCGCCGGCCTGGGTGGCTCCGTCCGCGGCCTCGTGCCCCCCATCGTCGAGTCGAGGCTGGTCGAGCGACGCCTGGCGAGAAAGACACTGAAAGCGTGATGCTCTCCGATCGCATGCAGCACGTCGGCATGTCGCCGACGATGAAGGGGACGATGGAGGCGGAGAAGCTCCGCCGGCAGGGGATCGCGGTTGTCGATCTCGGCGCCGGCGAGCCGGACTTTCCGACCCCCGCGCACATCACGGCCGCGGCGCACGCCGCGCTCGAGCGCAACTTCACGAAGTACACGGCCAACGCCGGCGTGGCCGAGTTGCGCGAAGCGGTGGCCGCGCGCTACCGCGCCGACTACGGCGTCGTGTACGACGCGAAGGACGTCATTCTCAGCGCGGGCGGCAAGCAGGCGCTGTACAACGCCGCGCTTGCGCTGTTCGGGCCAGGCGACGAGGTCATCACGCACGCGCCGGGCTGGCCCACCCTGGTCGAGCAGATCAAGCTCGCGGGCGCAAAGCCGGTCATCGTGCAGTCGCGACCCGAAGTGGGGTTCCGCCTCGAGGCCGACCGGCTGCTTGCCGCTGTCACGCCCAGCACGAAGGGCATCGTCATCAATTCGCCTGGCAATCCGACCGGCGCACTGATCTCCGAGCAGGACGCGGCGGCCCTCGCCGACGCGGCGGCGAAGCACGGCTTCTGGATTCTCGTCGACCTCTGCTACGAGCGGCTGATTTACGACGACCACCCGCACAACCTGCCGAAGGTTCTGACAGAGCGCGCCCGCGATCGCGTCGTGCTCACGGGGTCGACGTCGAAGGCGTACGCCATGACGGGCTGGCGCTGCGGCTGGGCGCTGGGTCCGAGCGAAGTCGTGCAGGCGAGCAGCGCGCTGCAGAGCCACAGCACCTCCAACGTGTGTTCGATCACGCAGATGGCCGCGATCGCCGCCCTGACGGGGCCGCAGGACTGCGTAACCGAGATGCGCGCGGAGTACAAGCGGCGGCGCGACCAGGTTCTCGCGTGGCTCGGGGAAGACGAGCGCCTACGCTGCCAGACCCCTGCCGGCGCCTTCTATCTGTTTCCCTCCGTGCTCGATTTTCTGTCTCCGGCGGATCTGCGTACCTCGCAGGACGTCACCGATCGGCTGCTCGCGACCTCGCACGTGATCCTCACACCGGGTGAAGCGTTCGACGCGCCCGGCTACGTGCGCATCTCGTATGCGACGTCCCTCGACACGCTCCGCGAGGGCATCACGCGGCTCCTCGAATTCCTGCGCGCCGCTGAAGCGGGCCGCGGTCCCGGCGCGGGCGCGCGATGATCGAGCCGCCCGCGCTCGACGAGCTGCGTCGAATCTGCGGCGATTCGCACGTGCGCGTCGACGCCGAGACGCGGCTGACGTACGGCACGGACGCGCTCAAGAAAGGGCATCCCGCGGACGTCGTCGTCTTTCCCGCCGGCGCGCTCGAGATTTCCGCCATCGCGAAACTCTGTCACGAGCGGCGCATCCCGATGGTGCCGCGCGGCGCGGGCACCGGCTACACTGGCGGTGCGGTGCCGGTGCACGGCGGAGTCGTCATCGCCCTCGATCGGTTGAACCGAATTCTCGAGATCGACCAGCAGAACCTGCTCGTGGTCGCCGAGCCGAACGTCATCACCGGCGACATTCAGGACGCGGTGGAGAAGGTCGGCCTGTTCTATCCTCCGGATCCGGCGAGCCTGAGGCAGTCAGCGATCGGCGGCAACGTCGCGGAGTGTGCCGGCGGTCCGCGCGCGTTCAAGTACGGCACCACGAAGCAGTACGTGCTGGGACTCGAAGCGGTGCTGCCGACCGGGGAAATCGTCAACACCGGCGGCAAGGTCGTGAAGAACGTCGTCGGCTACGACCTGACGCATCTGCTCGTGGGTTCCGAGGGCACGCTTGCGATCATCACGAAGGTGATCCTCAAGCTCATTCCCAAGCCTCCGGTGCAGGCGACGCTGCGCGCGACGTTCCGCGACGTGAGGGGCGCGGTCGCCGCTGTGAGCGGGCTGCTGCGCGCGCGCGTGATTCCGGCGGCGCTCGAGCTGATCGACGGGGAGTGTCTCGACGCCGTCGCGCGTCATCTCAACGTGCGATCGCTCGCGCCTGAAGGCACGGGTGCGTTGCTGCTGATCGAAGTCGACGGACTGGCCGAGCTCGTGGCGGGGGAGGCCGAGCGCGTGGCCACCGCCTGCAAGGATGCCGGCGCGACCGAGCTGCTGCGCGCCGCGAGTGAAGCCGACCGGCAGGAGCTGTGGCGCGTGCGCCGGGAGCTGTCACCGTCGCTCAAAGTGATTACGCCCATCAAGCACAACCATGATGTCGTGGTGCCGAAGGGCCGGATTCCCGAGTTGTTCGAGCTGGTCGATCGGCTGCGGACGGAGTACCGCCTCAGGATGCCGTGCTTCGGTCACGTCGGCGACGGCAACATCCACGTGAACTTCATGCTCACGCCCGGCGATGAAGACGAGGCGCGCCGGTCGGCGCTTGCGGAGCGCGCGCTCTTCGAAGGGGTCGTGATGCTGGAAGGATCCATCAGCGGCGAGCACGGCATCGGCTTCGCCAAGGCGCCGTATCTGGGCATCGAGCTGTCGGAGGAGGAGATTGCGCTGATGAAGCGCGTCAAGGCCGCCTTCGATCCCCACGGCATCCTCAATCCGGGAAAGATGTTTCCGTGAAGCTCTCCGCGCTGCTCCTCTTCTGCGCCCTGCAGGTGGCCGCCCCGCCATCCGCGGTGCGCGTACGGATCGACACCAGCGCCGGCGCCTTCGTCGTAGAGCTCGATGCGGCGCGCGCGCCTGGCACCGTGGCGAACTTCCTGCGATACGTCGACGGCGGCTTCTATGACGGCGGTGTGTTTCACCGTACGGTGCATGCCGGCAACGAGACCCGGCCGGACGTGCCGGTTCAGATTGTTCAGGCGGCGATGCACGGCGCGCGTGAGAGCGAAGCGTGGGGCGCGATTCCGCTGGAGCGGACACGCCTGACCGGGCTGACGCATGCCGACGGCACCATCTCGATGGCCCGGTCGGCGGCGGCCGACAGCGCGCGTGACGAATTCTTCATCTGCATCGGCGATCAGCCAGTGCTCGATTTCGGCGGGAAGCGATCGCGAGACGGGCAGGGATACGCGGCGTTCGGGCGCGTGATCTCGGGCATGGACGTCGTGCGGCGCATCCAGCAACAACCGGCGAAAGCGCAGCGGCTCGATCCTCCTGTCGCGATCGTCAGCGCGAGGCGAATCGAATGACGCGGCTCGCGCGCGCGTGCGCAATCGGTGTCTTCCTCGCGGTAGCGGCGTCCTGCACCCCCGGCACGTACAGGCGCGATGTCACCGCCATTGTCTCCGGCCCGGCCACGGTGCAGGTCGGCGGCACCGTGCAGCTCACGGTCAGGCTCGATTACTCGGACGGCGAAACGCGCCTGCTGACGCCGACGACCATGGGGCCGGTGGAGTGGAGCACGTCCGATGCCGCCATCGCGACGGTCGTGCGCGGGGCAGTCAGGGGTGTCGCCCGAGGCAGCGCGGTCATCACCGCCACGCCGTCCGTCGTGACGACAGGCAGCGGCAATCGCATTGCCGGCGCCCTGACCATCACCGTGCAGTAGCGTCGGCTCAGCGGGCCTTCGAATCAATCCTGCCGCAGCGCGGACGCGGGATCGCGGCGCGTGGCGCGAAAGGCGGGCACCACCGTGGCCGCGAGCGCGGTCGCGGCGAGGAGCCCGACCACGGTGCCGAGCACCAGCGGGTCGTCGGCGCTCGATTCGTACAGCATTCCCTGCAGCATTCTGCCCGCCGCGATCGCGCCCGCAAGCCCCAGCATCAGGCCCGCCGCGACAGGTGTTGCGGTCTGGCGAATCAACTCGCCGATCACGCCCCGGCGTGAGCCGCCGAGCGCGAGCCGCACGCCGATTTCACGTCTGCGCTTCGCGACGCCATACGCCGTGACACCGTAGATGCCGATCGCGCCGAGGCCCAGCGCGATCGCCGCGAAGAGCGCCAGCACCCGGAGCAGGAAGCGCCGGTCCGCCACCGCCTCACGCACGCCGGCCGCGGCCGGGGCGACGGCGGTCACCGGCGCGTGCGCGTCGATGC
>JALYRV010000279.1 GCA_030855205.1 Acidobacteriota bacterium
CGCATGTTCCGCACGGATGTACCGCGCGCGGGGGGCAAAGACAACCGTCGTCACATCGTAGACCATCGGCGCGTGCTGCCGCTGCGTCACGGGGGAGTCCGGTCTGATGACGAGCGCCGCGGAGCCCTCGGGTGTCAGCGTCACCATGTTGAAGTACGGGTTTCGCGCGGCCGGCGTCACCGCGATGACGATGTCGTCGTCCGTGGCGCGCAGGCGATCAAGCGCGGCGATGAGGTCGGAGCACGACCGTAGCGGCGCCGTCGTGGGGGCCGACAGCATGATGTCGCCGGGACTCGTGCCCCACGAAGGCCCGAGCGAGTCGGCCAGATGCTGCCACGCGAGCCATTCGGGAGCGGTATCCGTGGCGAGCGGCGCCGGACGCTCGAGCACTTGCGCCCCCCAAGCCTGCGCGGCACGGGCAATCGCCTCGTCGTCGGTCGAGACGACGAGGCGTGCAAGACCCGGCACGCCTGCCAGCGCGTCCAGCGAGTGCGCGAGCAGTGGCTTTCCCCCGAGCAGCCGCAGATTCTTTCCGGGCACACCCTTCGAGCCGCCGCGGGCGAAGACTGCGCCGACGACCGACCCGTCAGACATCGATCATCCTTCCCTCAGACGCCGATTGGGCCGCCGCGAGAGCCATCGCGAGAGCGTGCCGTCCCTCGCGCAGAGTCACAGCCGGCTCGGCATCGCCGCTCACGCACGCAAGGAAGTGGCGGAGTTCACCGAGGAACAGATCGTTCCGGTCGAATCCCGGCCGTTCGTCGAGGACTTCCCACGCACTGTCGGCGCGGCCGATGCGAAGCCGCTGTCCGACGAGATCGAGCTCGAGGGTTCCCTCGCGGCCGTGGATGCGGCAACCCCGGCGCATCGGGCGCCGGACGAGATCCATGCTCACGGTCCCGAGCGCGCCGCTGGCAAACCGCACCGCGAGCGCCGCGCAGTCTTCGACGTCGAGTTTGAGTCCGCTCAACGTCGCGGTGAACGCGCCGACGCGCTCGACCGGCCCGAGAAGCCAGCTCAGATAATCGAATTCGTGACTGAGCTCGAGGAGCGCTCCGCCGCCGAGAGCTTTCCTCGCCGAGACGGTCTCCGTGTAGGGCTTCGACGGCCGCCATTCCGTCAGCGACTGCCCCACTTCGGCATCGACGGTCATAACGGGACCGACCGCGCCGGCCGCGAGCTGCGCACGCAACGCGAGCAGCAGAGGATGGAACCGCAGCATGTAGCCGACGAGAGCGACGCCGCCCGCGCGCTCGGCCGCCGTTATCAGCGCGTCGGCGTCGCTGAGCCGGTGGCACAGCGGCTTCTCGATCAACACGGGCACGCGGCGCGCGACGAACGGCAATGCGACGGGTACGTGAGAAGGCGCAGGGCCCGCGACGACAACCGCGTCCGGGGCCAGGGCATGTGCGGCCCGTTCATCGAAGACGACGCTGTCGGCCAGGCCGTCGAGCTCCGGATCCGAAGCGGTGCCGGCCATGCGCCAGCACGCCAGGTGCGCCGACGGAAGCAGCGCGCGAAGGTTGCGAAGGTGCCGCCGGCCGGCACTGCCAGCCCCAGCGACGAGCACCCGGGAGGGTGCAGACATCAGCCCCGTCGCGCGGCCGCGCCGTCGCCAGCGGACAGCCGCGCGAGATCCGCGTCGACCATCATCTCTACGAGCCCTCTGAAGTTGACCTTTGGCTGCCACTTGAGCAGCGCGCGCGCGCGACTCGAGTCGCCGATGAGGTGATCGACTTCCGCAGGCCGCAAGAACGCCGGATCGAGTCCGACGTGCTTCTCCCAGTCGAGACCGGCGTGCCCGAACGCAATCTCCACGAGCTCACGGACGGAATGGCTCTCGCCTGTCGCGATGACATAGTCGTCGGCGGCGTCCTGCTGCAGCATGAGCCACATGGCCTGCACGTAGTCGCCCGCGAAACCCCAGTCACGCTTCGCGTCGAGATTCCCGAGCTTCAGATCTTTCTGCAGGCCCAGCTTGATTCGCGCGACGCCATCGGTGACCTTGCGGGTAACGAATTCAAGCCCGCGGCGGGGCGATTCGTGATTGAAGAGGATCCCGCTGGCCGCGAAGAGGTTGTAGCTCTCGCGGTAGTTCACGGTGATGTAATGACCGAACACCTTCGACACGCCGTAAGGGCTGCGCGGATAGAACGGCGTCTGCTCGGTTTGAGGGACTTCGCGCACCTTGCCGTACATCTCGCTCGATGACGCCTGATAGAACCGGATTGAGGTATCGACCTGCCGGATCGCCTCGAGCATCCGCGTGACGCCCTGCGAGTTGAATTCGCCGGTCAGCATGGGCTGGTCCCAGGACGCCGGCACGAACGACATCGCGGCCAAGTTGTACACCTCGTGCGGCTTCACGTCGGCGATCAACCGGATCAACGAGAGCTGATCGAGCAAATCCCCAGGGCGGAGCTCGATGCGATCGAGAATGTGCTGAATGCGCCAATGATTCGACACGCTCGCGCGGCGCACCATTCCGTAGACGTCATACCCCTTATCGAGCAGGAACTCGGCCAGATAAGAGCCATCCTGGCCAGTGATACCGGTGATGAGGGCGCGTCGCTTCATAGGGTGGTTACGGACGGGGTGATCTGAGGGAGATTATGCTACCGTCACGAGAACTGTCAATCGCATGACGGACTCATCCGCTACCGAAGTCGACATCGTCGTGATTGGCGGAGGGGTGGTGGGTCTGGCGTCTGCCGGGGCCCTCGCGCGGGACGGACGCAGCGTGTGTCTACTCGAACGCAGTCCGCGGTTCGGCCAGGGCGCCAGCACGCACAACAGCGGCGTCATTCACGCCGGGATCTATTACCCCGCCACGTCGCTGAAGGCCCGGCTGTGTGTCGAGGGTCGCCATCGCCTTTACCATTACTGCGCGACCCATGACATTCCGCATCGGCAGACCGGCAAGCTGATCGTCCCACCGACGGACGACACGTCTGCGCTCGAGATCCTGCGGCAGCGCGCGGCGGCAAACGGCGTGACGCTCGAACTCCTGGACGGCGCTCGGGTCCGCGACATCCAGCCGGGGCTGGACGACGTGCCCGCGCTGTGGTCACCCGGCACGGGCATTGTCGATGTCGATGCCTATGTGGTGGCACTCGCCGGCGATGCCAGGCGCGACGGCGCGGTGCTGCTTGCGTCAACTCCGTTGGTCGGCGCCGACGTGACGGCCTCCGGCGGCTTCATGCTGACCACGCCGCGCGAGCGCATCGCGGCGAGGCTCGTCGTCAACGCGGCCGGGCTGTTCGCCGACGACGTCTCACGCGCGCTCGGCGGCGAGTCCTTCCGGATCTGGCCCTGCCGCGGCGACTACGCGGAATTCCGCCGGTCGGTGCGCCAGCAGATCCATGTCCCCATCTATCCGCTCCCGGATCCGACAGGGCACGGGCTCGGGGTTCACATCACGCCGACGACGGCGGGATCGGTTCTGCTCGGACCGACAATCCGCTACGTCGAGGACAAAGGGGATTTCGAATCGGGCCGGCTGACTCTCGACGACTTCCTGACAGCCGCGAGGCGGCTCCTTCCTGGTCTGAGGGCCGGCGACCTCGTGGAAGGAGGGGCGGGCATGCGCGCCAAGTTCCATCCCCCGGAGGAATCGTTCGCCGACTTCGTCATTCGCGCGGATCGCGAACGGGAAGGACTGATTCACGCTGCGGGCATCGACTCGCCTGGGTTGACGGCGAGCCTGGCCATCGCCCACGAGGTCGCGAGAATCGTGGAGGACGCGCGGCTCTAGGTGCGCGCGAGCAAGCCACGACTTGCCAGGTGCCGACGCAATGCGTCCTGCCACGAGGGCATCCCCATACCGGCGCTCGCAAGCTTCGCGTTGGACAGGGCGCAATACAAGGGCCGACGCACGGCCATCGGAATCGATGCCATGGGGACAGGATCCACCGCGCCGCGCGCGCCGGTCAGGGTCAGGATCTCTGCTCCCAGGCCCGCCCACGTCGTCCAGCCGCTGTTCACGCAGTGATAGAGGCCGGCCGGCGCACCCACCTCGAGCAAGCGCACGATGGCAGCTGCCGCGTCTATCGCAAACGTCGGCGAGACGGTGCGATCGGAGAAGACGCGGACGCTGCCTCCGGCCACGAGGCCGTCGATGATGCGGTCGATACTGCTCTTGGCG
>JALYRV010000280.1 GCA_030855205.1 Acidobacteriota bacterium
GCCCAGGGCTGCGCCAGCGCCTCGCGCAGGGCCTGCGCGTGGATGCCGGCCATCGCGGCGGCCGACGGCAGCGCGAGTGCGATGACAGACAGCGCCATGGCGGAAGCGGAATGCTGGCCTGACAACGGCGACCACCCGCGTGTGCCGGCGAGGAGCAGCGCGAAGAGCAGCACAATGGACGGCATCGAGAGCGCGATCCAGGCGAGCCCGGAAAGCATCAGGCCGACGGACGGACGCGATCGCACGAGGAGGGTGCCCCAGAGCACGCCTGCCGCGAGCGAGCAGGCGAAAGCCGAGGCCAGCAGCGCCGCCGTGCGCGGTGCGCGCTCGATCAGCATGGAGCCGACGGGCCGGTCGAAGCGGAACGAGACATTGAAGTCGAGCGTCGGTAACCCCGAGATCCAGATCCACGACAGCCCTGCCAGCGATCGGTCGAGCGAGAGGCGCTGGCGCTCCCGCGCGATAACGTCGGCGGGCAGGCGCGCGCCGCGCATCGTGTCGGTGTAGTCACCCGGCGCCAGGCGCGCCAGTACCAGGGCCGACGTCGATACGAAGACGATGAACAGTATCGCGGCAGCGATTCGGCCAAGGACGCGCGGCAAGCTCACGGCAATGAGCGGCGATTGTACGCGGACCCGTTGTCAGCGCGGCATCAGGTGCAGTGTGTCGGGATACCAGAGGAGATGCGGCATCAGCACGGCCGGCTTCGCACCGCCGAGCCTCGCGCTGGTGGCCAGGACCACGCGCGGTGCGGCGAAGTAGATCGCGGGAAGCTCCTGTGCGAACAGCCGCTGTACATCGTGGAAGTGGCGGTGACGCTCGCGCTGATCCGTCGCGCGCACGACCTGCTCCATCAGCGCCGCGAGCCTGCCTTCCCATTCGGTTGCGGGCGCTGGCTGCGCGGGATTCCAGACGTGGAACGCCCCCCCGGGCATCCAGAAGTCGAGGTTGACGGCCGGATCGATCGCACTGGCCTGCAGCCCGAAGAGCACCGCGTCGTAGTCGCCGCTGCCGATCCGCGCGATGAGGGCGCCGACTTCGAGCGGCACGAGATCGACGGCCAGGCCGCTGCGCCGCAGATCCTCCTGAATGACGGCGGCCATGCGCTCGCGCACGGTGTGCCCTCGCTGGGTGAGCAGCGTGAAGCGCGCTTCGCGTCCCAGCGCGTCTTCGCGCGTGCCGTCGCCGTTACGGTCTTCGAGACCGAGGAGTGCGAGCAGGCGGCCCGCTTCGGCCGCGTCGTGGGCCGGCGGCGTGACGTCCGGCGCGTGCCATGGGCCGTGGCCGGGCGTGACGGGCGTGACGATGGGAGAGGCGGCGCCGAGGAACACGGTGTCGACGATCCGCTGGCGGCTGACCGCGCGCGAGATCGCCTGACGCAGCTCGACGCGCTGCAGCCAGGGACGATCGAGGGAGGCCGTGGCGCCGGGCTTGAGGTTGAACCAGAGCGCGTTGGGATCGAGACCGACGCCGACGTCGTGCAGCCGGACGGCGCCGCGTTGTTCGAGTGAGCGCAGCGTCGCCATGTCTTCGGCCCGCAGTCCACCCGTGATGAAGTCGGCCGCACCCGATTCGAGCTGCAGCATCTCCGCGCTCTGATCAGGCACGATGCGCACGACAATCTCGTCGGCCGCTGGGAGCACGCCTCCCGCATCGCTGCGGAAGTACAGCGGATTACGGCGGAAGGTCATCGACTCCCCCGCCTTCACGTCGCTGATCGTGAACGGTCCGAGTCCGCTGATCGTGTCGAGAGGCGCCGACGCGGCCCATGCCTGTGCGAACCGGCCTTCGTCGAGCGCCTGTTCGAGCCGATGCCGCGGCAGCATCGGGAGCGCATCGAGCATGGCGAGGCCGGGGCCGTACACGGCGGGAAAGTCGATCCGGATCGTGTGGTCGTCTTCCGCGCTCACGGCGAGGGGCAGGCCATCGACACGGATGCCGTTGCCGAGCGCGCTGTTGACGCGCGCGTCGTAGAGCGCGCGGAACGTGAAGAGGACGTCGGCCGACGTGAAAGGGGTGCCGTCGGAGAAGCGCACGCCGGAGCGCAGCCGGAGGCGGTAGGACGTGGGGCTGAGCGTGTCCCAGCTCTCGGCGAGCCAGGGGGTCAGGTCGCCCGAGGTGCGGTCCACCTTAATGAGGGGCGCGTGAATCAGGGGGGTGATGGCGTCGACGGCGGCTGACGCTGTGACCAGACGATTAAAACTTTCCGGTTCGGTCCGGAGGGTGGCGATGATAGGCCCGAGTGCGGGGGGCGGCGCGGATCGGCGGGCAAGAAACCACCATGCGCCGGCTGCGAGACCGACGAGAAGTCCAATGACTGCAGCGAGTTTCAGTAATCTAGCCAAGAGTTGACCGCCCGGCCAATGGATTGGCCTTTCTGACAAGCCCGCAGATTGCGAGCAATAACGGGGTAGTTGCTACCCGAGAATGGCCGAAGGCGGCCTTGGCCAAGATGTTGGCTGTTTTTGCGATCTCTCCGCAGCCGGCGCGCTCCACCACTTTCACCTCCTGCCCCCTCCCGATCGCTGTTTCTGCCACCGATAGTCTGCTTGTGTCATCCCGCTTCGTCGCAGGCTCGGCTGTGGCACCAGCCATGCCTTACGGCAGCCCGAAGGCTGCTTCCCCTCTTCAGACCGGACATCGTACATGCCCACGTTGACGACATCCCCTGACACTGTCTCTCTGCCCGGAGACCGTCGCTGGCTGTTGATAGCCAGTGCCGCTCTCGCGTGCGTGTTCCTCCTGCCGCCGCCGGCCGGCGCGCAGGGACAAGGCCCACGGCTCTCGCGCGATCTCCAGGCGCGGCTGGCCGTCGCCGACAGCCGTGGCGACATCATCGTCGACAACCTGTCGAAGGACGCCATCGAGCGTCTCGCCGCGAAGCACGGCGCGCGGGTCAAGCGTCACTTCTCGCGCGGCGCCGTCCTCGAGGCCGACGGCAAGGCCCTGCGCGCGCTATCGCAGGATCCCGAGATCCCTCACATCTCAGGCAACCACATCGTCGTCAGCACGATGAGTGTGACGCGCGAAGCCACGGGCGCCGATCAGGTGCAGCAGGCCGACTCGCGCGCGGCGCGCTTCACGGGACGCGGCGTCGGGATCGCGGTCATCGATTCCGGCATCGCGCTGCACTCGTCGCTGCTTGGAAGTGTGGTCGCCAGCGTTGACTTCGTCAACGGCGGGCGCCGGACGTCCCGCCTCGGCGTCGATCCTTACGGGCACGGCACGCACATCGCCAGTCTCATGGCGGCCGACGAGCCAGGGAAGGGGGGCTTGCGCGGCATGGCGCCAGGTGCGCATCTTGTGAGTCTGCGCGTGCTCGATGAGAACGGACGCGGCACTGTTGCGGACGTCATCGAGGCCATCGACTGGGCGATCGAGCATCGCCAGCGCTACGACCTGCGCATTATCAATCTCTCGCTGGGCCACGCGCCGCAGGAGAAGGCGGCCGACGATCCGCTCTGCCAGGCCGTTGAGCGCGCGGTGCAGGCCGGTCTGCTCGTCGTTGCGTCCGCCGGAAATCTGGGCAAGACGGACGACGGGCGGATGATCCTGGGCGGCATCGTGTCGCCCGGTTTGTCGGCGGCTTCGCTCACGGCGGGCGGCGCCAATACGCGCGGCACCGCGTCGCTGGCCGATGACACGGTGGCGACGTGGAGCTCGCGCGGCCCGACGCATCCCGACGGGTTGATCAAGCCCGATGTGCTCGCGCCGGGCAACCGTATCATCGGCGCAGCCGTCGAGGATTCCACGCTGTGGCGCAGTCTTGTGGACCGTCGCGCTGGCGGATCCGGAGTGCGCGGACGCCTTGAACTGAGCGGCACGAGCATGTCGGCCGCCGTGCTGTCCGGTGCTGCGGCGCTGCTGCTCGAGGCCGCTCCATCGTTGACGCCCGCGCAGGTCAAGACCGCGCTGCAACTGACGGCGTCTCCGATTGCGGGTGCGGGCCTGATCGAAATGGGCACCGGCGAGATCAACGTTCCACTAGCCGTGTTCGTCGCGCGCTTCGGTCCGGACAAAGCGCTTCCCACAGTGCTCGTCGCGGGGACACCCGTTGTGCCAAGCGGGTTGGCGTTTTCGCCCTCTAGCCAGGACGTCGACGGCTCAACGCTGGTCTGGGGCAACACGCTGGTCTGGGG
>JALYRV010000281.1 GCA_030855205.1 Acidobacteriota bacterium
GCCAGGAGCAGCGCCCGATAGACACGGTCGCCGGCCGACATTCAGCCGCGCTTTCGATCCGAGAGAAGACGGAGGGCGCGCGACTCGGCGACGAGCCCGTCGAGCCGGCGCGCTTCCCGGCGCGCCGTGTCGCGCCCGGCCTCGGTCAGCTTGAGGTAGCGGCGCCGTTCGGCGTTGAGTCCGGTTTCGGGCAGCGTCTTCACGCGTGCTGCCGGCGGCGCGTCGATCTCTTCGACGAGGCCTTCGGCCTGCATGGCGCGGAGGGTGCGGTAGAAGTTGCCGGGGAGGACGGTCGTGCCGGTGCGCTGTTCGAGCTCGCGCACGAGCGCCCAGCCGTGGCGCTCGCCTGCCGACAGGGCGAGCAGCGTTTCGAAGACGAGGGGCTTGAGGGCCATGCGTGATTCTAGAATCAAAATGATTCTAGAATCAAGCGCTATCTGAGAACACGTCCAGGTTTCAGGCGCCCTGTTTGCGCTCCACCAGATCCCAGAGGTTGCCGTACAGATCTTCGAAGACGGCAACGGTGCCGTAAGGCTCGTTTCGCGGCGGCCGCACGAACGTCACGCCGGCAGCGGTCATGCGCTCGTAGTCGCGGTGAAAGTCGTCGGTGCCGAGGAAGAGAAACACGCGCCCGCCGGTCTGATTCCCTATCGCGCGCTCCTGCTCAGGCTTGGTCGCCCGCGCGAGCAGGATGTTCGTGCCAGCGGTCTCACTCCCACCCGGCGCCACGACGACCCAGCGCTTGTCCTGCTCCGGCTGGTAGGTATCCTCAACCAGCCGGAACCCGAGCTTCTCCGTGTAGTACGCAATCGCCTCGTCATAGTCGCGCACGACAATGGCGATGAGGAAGATGGAGCGGTTCACCTGGAGCATCCCATCCCTTAGAGCCTCTCCTGATACGTCAGCCTCCGCCACACCCACTCGACGGGACCGAACCGGAAGCGCGAAAGCCACAGCGCGCTGAGAGGAATCTGCGCCACGAATATCGCGGCAGCAATCGCCATGGCGGTCGAGGTCCCTATTGTCCACCAGAGCGACAGGCCCCACCCATACGACAGCGCGGTGCATACGATCGACTGCAGGAGATAGTTCGTCAGGGCCATCCGTCCGACGGGAGCGAAGACGTTCATGATCCTGCGGCCGTCGACAACGAGCACCGCCACGGTCGCGGCGTATCCGAGCGCCAGGAGCGGAAAGCCGATGCCCTGCGCGATCACGCCGGCAAAACCTATCGCGGAGGGCGGCAGGTAGCTTCCGTGCTCGAACGCCCACGCGCCGAGGACGTTCGCCGGCAGTCCGATACCCCAGCCAAGCAGCATCCACTTGATCAGCGTCGGCCGGTGGGCTTCAGGCGCCTGTGCGATACCTGTTCGCACTGTCCATAGACCCAGCACGAACATCCCCAGCACTTTCGGGAATCGCACGGTGATGAACAGGTCCATCCAGCGGCCTACCAGCTGCACGAGGTTTCCGATCATCGACTCTTTTACGCCGCCTCGCCCCATGCCCTCGAAGATCGCCAGGATTTGCGGCGGCAGGCCATTGGCCGAGGGCCCAGCGGCGGGCGAGGCGCCCGCGAGCATCGATACGCCGAGCGCGACGGCATAGAGCGCCGACGGAATAGCCAACAACACGAGCGTCCACCGCAGAAGGTCCCTGTCCGTCTTTCGCGCAAACCACGGCATCGTCAGGCCGAGCAGCGCGTACAGCATCAGGATATCGCCCGCCCAGATCAGGAACGCGTGAATGGCGCCGATCGCGAGAAGGATGCGGAGGCGCCGCTTGAATCGCGGCAGCGCCGCGTCGCCTCCGCGCGCGAGCTGCACACCGAAGCCAATGCCGAACAGCAGTGAGAAGACCGAATAGAACTTACCCTCGACGAAGACGCGCTCGAAGAGAGCCGCGACCTTGTCACCCTGCGCGGTGGGCAGCGCGGCCGCCAGATCCTGCGGCATGAAGATGATGCCGAAGAACACGAGCACGTTCGCGAAGAGGATTCCGCCGACCGCGATGCCGCGGAGGACGTCGAGAGCGGCGATGCGGCGGGCTTGAAGGGTCATATGCCTCACAAGCACAACGGGCGGCCCCTTGCGAAGCCGCCCGTTGCGTGTGTCAATGATCAGCGAGTCGCGACCTACTCGTCGAGGTCCCGATCCCTGCCGACCGGCAGTTCGTCGGGCTCGATGAAGTACTCCATGTCGCGATCCATCTCGTACTCGTCCGGGCTCGGCGGCGGAGGCGGCGGCGGCTCGTCCACCGGGATCCGCACGTTGCGGTAGAAGTCGAACCCGGTGCCCGCCGGAATCAGGCGGCCCATCGTGACGTTCTCCTTGAGCCCGCGTAGCAGGTCGACCTTGCCGGAGATTGACGCTTCCGTGAGCACGCGCGTGGTCTCCTGGAACGACGCCGCGGAGATGAACGACTCGGTCGAGAGCGACGCCTTGGTGATGCCGAGGAGCAGCGGACGGCCGCTCGCCGGACGGCCACCGGCCGCAATCGTCTTCTCGTTCTCTTCCATGAAGCGGAAGCGGTCGACCTGTTCCTCGTGCAGGAACTCGGTGTCGCCAACCTCCTCGACCTTCACCCACCGCATCATCTGGCGCACGATGACTTCGATGTGCTTGTCGTTGATGTTGACGCCCTGCAGGCGGTAGACCTCCTGGATCTCGTTGACCAGGTACGCCTGCAGCGCCTTTTCACCGAGGACCGCCAGGATGTCGTGCGGGTTCGACGGACCGTCCATGAGCGGTTCGCCCGCGCGGACCTTGTCGCCTTCCTGCACGTTGACGTGCACGCCTCGGGGCAGCGAGTACTCTCTCGGCTCGCCACCCTCGTCGGGGACGATGAGAATCTTGCGCATGCCCTTGACGATGCCGCCGTGCTTCACGACGCCGTCGATCTCGGAGATGACCGCCGTCTCACGCGGCTTGCGCGCTTCGAACAGCTCGACGACACGCGGCAGACCTCCCGTGATGTCCTTGGTCTTGGTCGTCTCGCGCGGAATCTTCGCGAGCACGTCTCCCTGCGTGACCTGGTCCCCTTCGGTGATCATCAGATGCGCGTGGCTCGGCATGTTGTACTTGCGCAACACCTTGCCGTCCTTGCCCCTGATCTCGACCGTCGGCTGCTTCTTCTCGTCGGGCGAGTCCATGATGATCAGGCGCGAGAGGCCCGTCACTTCGTCGACTTCCTCGTGGACGGTCATGCCCTCGATGATGTCCTTGAACTTCACCGTGCCGGTCTCTTCCGTGAGGATCGAGAACGTGTACGGATCCCACTCGACCAGCACCTGGCCGGGTTCGACCGGCTGGCCGTCCTTGACCTTCAGGCGCGCGCCGTAGACGACCGGGTAGCGCTCGCGATCGCGCCCCTTCTCGTCGGCGACAATCAGCGCGCCGTTGCGGTTCATGACGATGAGCGCGCCTGCCGCCTCGCCGGACTTGCGCCCCTCGACGACCTGCAGGTTCTCGAAGCGGACCGTGCCCTTGTGCTTCGACTCGAGCGTCGACTGCTCCGAGACACGCGACGCCGCGCCGCCGATGTGGAACGTGCGCATCGTGAGCTGGGTACCCGGCTCGCCGATCGACTGCGCCGCGACGACACCGGCCGCGAGGCCGAGCTCCACGAGACGCCCGGTCGCGAGGTCGCGACCGTAGCACTTCGCGCAGACGCCGCGCCTGGCGGCGCACGTCAGCACGCAGCGGACCTTGACCTTCTCGATGCCCGCTTCCTGAATCTCCGACGCCAGCTCCTCGGTAATCTCGGAGTTGGCCCCGACGATCGTCTCGTTGTTGAACGGGTCGACAATCTTCTCGAGCGTCACGCGGCCGACGATACGGTCGCGCAGCGGCTCGATGATCTCGCCGCCTTCGATGATGGCCCGCAGCTCGAGGCCGTCGAGCGTGCCGCAGTCGTGCTCCTGGATGATCACGTCCTGCGCGACGTCGACGAGACGGCGCGTCAGGTAGCCCGAGTCGGCCGTCTTCAGCGCCGTGTCGGCCAGACCCTTGCGGGCGCCGTGCGTCGAGATGAAGTAGTGATGCACCGACAGGCCTTCACGGAAGTTCGCCGTGATGGGCGTCTCGATGATCT
>JALYRV010000282.1 GCA_030855205.1 Acidobacteriota bacterium
GGTACGGACGGCGCGGGCGTGGCACCGGCCTCGCGCGCAGGCAAGCCGTGCTGCAGCAGCAGCTCCTTCGCGCGGTCGATGGGGATGTGCACCTTGCCGCCGGCCTGATCGGTCCAGCCGTAATGATCGAGCGTCGCGGCTTCCCGCGCGCGGAACTGACTGAGCGCGCCGGGCTCGTCGGTCAGCAGGCGCGGGCCCGGCGGCACTTCGCCGGCCGGACGCGCGAGCGCCGACACGGGCCCGTCACGCTGCTCGAGCTGTCCCATGAACAGCTTGAACATGCCGACCATCGACAGCCACACGACGACACAGACGATGGTCAGGTAGACGAGCTGGCGGACGAGCGATGACGGACTGACGTCCGCCAGCTCGCGGCCGGCCCGGATGCTGTTGGGATCGCCGCCGGCGTCAATGTGCGACATGCATCGATTCCTTGTAGTACGGATCCTTGTACGGCACCAGCGTGCGTCCCTTGAGCTGCCGGGCGAAGAAGAACATCCAGATGCCGCCGAGCGCAAGCACGGCCGCGAAGTCCATCCAGTGGATCGGCGCGCGCTCCGTTTCGTGATGGAACATCGGGCCGATGTTCCAGATCAGGTCGATGACGCGCATCGCCAGCACGAACGCGGCGACCGACATCAGCTTGCGGCGGTTCTTCTTGAGATCCTGTGACAGCAGCAGCGCGAACGGCAGCGCGAAGTGCCCGACCACCAGCGCGATCGACAGCCAGCCCCAGCCGCCCTGCAGGCGCCGCAGGTAGAACGGAATCTCTTCGGGCAGGTTCGCCGAGTAGATGATCAGGAACTGCGAGAAGTTGAAGTACGCCCACAGCATCACGAACGCGAGCATCAGCTTGCCGAGATCGTGCAGGTGCGTCGGCGTGAGCACGTGCGAGAGCGGCCGCGTGTGCGACAGCGTCGAGACCATGAGAATCGAGAACGCGATCGCCGCCAGACCCTGCGCGCCGATGAAGATGACGCCGAACATGGTCGAGTACCAGTGCGGATCGAGCGACATGATCCAGTCGACGGCCATGAAGGTCACCGTCAGCACGTAGAGCACGAGCCCGGGCCCCGACAGCACGCGGAAGCGGCTGTCCCTGTCACCGGCCGGCTGCGCCGGAGTCGTGTCCTGTTCCTTCGACCAGCGGCTGAGGAAATACGCCAGCACGGTCCACACCGCGAAGAAGACGAACGCGCGGACGAAGAAGAACCCCTCGTTGAGGTACGACTTCTTGAGCTGGATGATCGGATCGCTCTCGGCCCCCGGCATCGCCCACGAGTAGATGTGCTCGATGTTGAACGCGATCGGCAGGAACATCAGCGCCAGGATCGGCATCGTGCGCGACGCGGCCTCCCAGATGCGGCGGCAGATCATGCCCCACGCCCCGCCCGTCAGGTGATGCACCATCGTGAGCGCCAGACACCCGAGCACGATGCAGATGACGAAGACGAACGCGACGAGATACGAGTCGAGAAACTGCGAGCGGTCGATGAAGTACCCCGCCCCGAGCGCGATCAGGCCGATGACGCCGGCAATCAGGCTCTTTGTGGCGACGGCGTCGATCGCGGCGTCGGGACGCTCTGCGAGCTCGGCATCCGTGAGCTGGTGATGCTCGGCCATCAGTGTCCTCCGCCCGACGGAGTGCTCGGAGCTCCGTGCTGGGTGCCGGGTGCGCCGCCGGACGACAGCTTGCCGCGGTCGGCTTCCGGCACGTCCGCCATGGTTGCGTTCTGCGAGAGCTGCAGGGCCTTGACGTAGGCGACCACCGCCCAGCGATCGCGCGGCGAGATCTGCGCGCGGTAGTCGGGCATAGCGCCGAAGCCGCTCGTCATGACGTCGAACATGTAGCCGGGAGGCGCGTCGCGCAGCCGATCGATGTGGAACGAGGGCGGCTGCCGGTGCCCGCGCTGCACCACCATCCCGTTGCCGTCTCCGATGCGGCTGTGGCACGGGGCGCAGTAGATGTTGAAGCGGTTCTCGCCGCGATCGAGGACCTCGCGGGTGACCGCGAAGGGAAACGTCGTGACCGGCTGCCCGTTCTGCTTGCCCGTATGCAGAAAATCATCGTCATTGAGGTGCCCGCGCGGCACGGTGCCCTCGACCAGCGTGCGCGACGCCGACCGGTCGGCGAACACGCGGCTCGCCTCGAGCGGCTCGCTCCGGGGGTTGTCGTGCATGTCCTGCCGGCACGCGCCGAGCGCGAGAGGTGCGAGGATCACGACCATGACGCGGAGCGCCACGGTCCGTGCTCCGTGAGCCGTGAGCCGGCTGTTCCTAGTGCGCAACTTCGACCACCTCGCGCGGCTGTAGAGAAGAAAGCATCTGGCGCGTCCCGTCTGCGTCGAATTTCGGATCGCCCGCTTCGACGACGAGGAAGAAACGGTCCTGGCTCGCGCGCTCGAAGCCCGGCGCGTTGAAGACAGGGTGATAGGGCTGCGGCAACCCGTTGAGCGCCAGCATGCCGAACACCGCGGCGATGGCCGCGAAGAGAATCGTGGTTTCGAAGGCTGGCGGCACGTACATCGGCCATGAGTTGTGCGGGCGGCCGCCGATGTTCATCGGATACGCGATCACCTGCGACCAGTACTCGAGCCCGGCGCCGACGAGCAGGCCCGTGATGCCGCCGGCGAGCACCAGCTTCGACACGAGCTTCTCCTTGAAGCCGACCGCCTCGCCGAGCCCGTGAATCGGGAAGGGCGAGTACGCCTCGAACTTCGTGAAGCCGGCGTCGCGCACCTTGCGCGACGCGGCGAGGAGGCCGTCGGCCGTCTCGAACTCGGCCATCAGGCCGTAGAACGGCGTTTCCACGGTGGTCGCGTGAGCCATCAGTGATCCCCCTTGGGACCGGTCTGCTCGTCGCCGGCGACGTCGGGCAGCGCCTTGTTGCGGTCGGCCTGCATCATCTTCATCTCGAAGATCGCAATCATCGGCAGCACGCGCACGAAGAGGAACATCAGCGTGACGAAGAGCCCGATCGTGCCGAGCAGCGTCGAGAAGTCCCAGATCGTCGGGTAGTACATGTCCCACGAGCCTGGCAGGAAGTCGCGGTGAAGGCTCGTCACAATGATGACGAAGCGCTCGAGCCACATGCCGACGTTCACGAACATGCAGACGATGAAGACGACCAGCAGATTGTGGCGCATGCGGCGCGACCAGAGAATCTGCGGCGCGACGAAGTTGCAGAGCAGCAGCATCCAGTACGACCAGCCGTACGGGCCGTTCATGCGGTTCCACAGCATGAAGCGCTCGTACTGATTCGCGCTGTACCAGCCGTAGAACGCCTCGCAGGCATAGCCGTAGACGACAATCAGGCCCGTCACCAGGGTGATCTTGGCCATGTTGTCGATGTGGCGCATCGTGATGAAATCTTCGAGCCCGTACATCTTGCGCAGCGGAATCGCGAGCGTCAGCACCATCGCGAAGCCGGCGAAGATCGCGCCCGCGACGAAGTAGGGCGGGAAGATCGTCGCGTGCCAGCCGGGGAGCACCGACACCGCGAAGTCGAAGCTCACGACCGTGTGCACGGAGAGCACGAGCGGCGTCGATAGGCCCGCGAGCAGCAGGTACGCCTTCTCATAGCGCTCCCAGTGCCGCGCCGATCCGCGCCAGCCGAGCGCGAGCCCGCCGTAGACCTTCTTCAGCACCGGGCTCTTCGTCTTGTCGCGGAAGGTCGCGAGGTCGGGAATGAGGCCCGTGTACCAGAAGAGCGCCGACACCGTCGCGTACGTCGTGACCGCGAAGACGTCCCAGATGAGCGGGCTCTTGAAATTCGGCCACAGGCTCATCGTGTTGGGATACGGGAAGAGCCAGTACGCCGCCAGCCACGGACGGCCGGTGTGGAAGAGCGGGAAGATCGCCGCGCAGGCCACGGCAAACAGCGTCATCGCTTCGGCGAAGCGGTTGATCGACGTGCGCCAGTCCTGCTTGAAGAGCAGCAGAATCGCCGAGATCAGCGTCCCGGCGTGGCCGATGCCGATCCACCAGACGAAGTTGATGATGTCGAACGCCCAGCCGACCGGCACGTTGTTGCCCCAGATGCCGACGCCCTTGAGCAGCAGGTAGGCGATCGACACGGTCAGCGACA
>JALYRV010000283.1 GCA_030855205.1 Acidobacteriota bacterium
CTTCGCGCCGCCGGCGTCCGAGCCGAGTGGCTCGACGCGCGGGGCGCGCGCGCGCTCGAACCCGCGCTGAGCGGGCACGTGCTGGGCGGCCTGCGGATCGACGACCATGGCTTCACGGCCATGCCGCCCATGATCGATGCGCTCGCGACCGCCGCGCGCATGCGCGGGGCCGTCTTCCACACACCCGCGGACGTCACCAGAATCGAGCCCGCACCCGGCGCCGCCGTGCGTCTTCACGTGAGCGGCACACCACAGGTCTTCGATCACGCCGTGCTTGCGGCGGGCAGCTGGTCGAATCGGCTCAAAGCCGGGAGCGTGCCCATCCGCCCGATCAAAGGCCAGCTCGTGCGCCTGCGATTCGAACGTCCCCCGGCGACGCGCGTGCTTTGGTCCGAAGGGTGCTATATGGTTCCCTGGCAGGACGGCACGCTCCTGGTCGGCGCCACGATGGAGGATGCCGGCTTCGACGAGCGGCCGACCGCCGCGGCCGTGTCGTCGCTCCTCGAGGCGGCGGCGCTCCTGCTGCCGTCGGCGAAAGAGGCGGCGTTCGTCGATGTGCGCGCGGGCCTGCGGCCGTCTGCAGATGGACCGCTGCCAGAAATTGGGCCGTCTTTGTCGCACGAGCACGTGACGATCGCGGCAGGCCACTTCCGCAACGGCGTGCTGCTCGCGCCGCTCACGGCGAAACTCGTCGCGGATCACGTGTTAGAGGGATGTCATGCCAAGACTCACTGACGATCAGATCAACGCGCGGCTGCCGAAGCTGCAGGGATGGGCGAGAGAGGGCAACGCGCTCACTCGCACGTTCGCGTTCCGGTCCTATGCCGACGCGGTCGCGTTCGTGGTGCGGCTCGCGTTCGACGCGGAGGCCAATGATCATCACCCCGACGTGGCGTGGAGCTTCCGTAAGGTCACGGTGAACTGGTCGACCCACAGCGACGGCGGCATCACGCAGAAGGATTTCGACGGCGCCGCGACGTCCGACCTGATCGCGTCCTCGACGCCACAGTCGACCGCGCAGAAGTCCTGATCGCCGATGCAGCTGAAAGGCAGCTACAGCGCGCGTGAAGTGTCGGCGTTCACCGGCTTGTCGGCGCGCCAGCTGCAGTGGTGGGACACGCACGGCGTCTTCCCTCCCGCCGTCAGCCCGAAGCGCACCGTCCGCGGCGGCTTCACCGAGCGCCGCTACTCGCCGCTCGACACGCTCGATCTGCTCGTGCTCGCGGAGCTGCGCCGCCGCAAGTATTCGGTCGACGATATCCGCCGCATCATCGAGGTGCTCCGCACGCGATTCGGCGCGCGGCCGCACGAGACGCTCGAGAACACCGGGCGCATGACCCTGCTCACCGACGGCATGGAGATCTTCGTACGCATCGAAGATCGGATCTTCAACCTGCTGCGCGATCCGGAACAACCGCTGCTGGTCGGTGAAGAGCGGCTGAAGCCTGTCAGGATCCGCCGGCACTCACGGAAGAAGACGACCTAGGCAAGCTTGCTCCGCTTCATGCTGTACGCGAAGTAGATCGCGACGCCGATCACCATCCAGATCATCAATCTCAACCAGGTCTCGCCCGGCAGGCTCAGCATCAGGGCGAGTGACACGAGTGCCGACAGCGCCGGCACGAACGGCGACCACGGCGCCCGGAACGGCCGTTCGAGATTCGGCTGCGTGCGGCGCAGCACGAGCACGCCGATCGACACGACGACGAACGCGAACAGCGTGCCGATACTCACCATCTGGCCCAGCGTCGCGATCGGCGTCAGCCCGCCGGCCAGCGCCACAATCACGCCCGTCATGATCGTCGTCAGATGCGGCGTGCCGAACACCGGGTGTACTGTGCCCATCCACTTCGGCAGCAGGCCGTCGTGGCTCATTGCCATGAAGATGCGAGGCTGCGCCATCATCTGCACGACGATGGTCGATGTCAGGCCGGCGAGGATCCCGAGCTTCACGAGCAGTGGCATTACGCTCAGGAGACCCTCGAGCGCGGTGCCTTCCGCGGCGCGCCGCGCGTAGTCGATCGTCACGGCCATCGGGGCAGCGCCGCCGAGCTCCGCGTACGGCACGATTCCGACCATGACGATCGCAACCGCGATGTAGAGCACGGTGCAGATCGCCAGCGATCCCAGAATGCCAATCGGCATGTCCCGGCCGGGGTTCTTCGCTTCCTGTGCGGCAGTCGAGACGGCGTCGAATCCGATGTAGGCGAAGAAAATCACGGCCGCGCCGCGCATGACGCCAGACCATCCGAACTCGCCGAACACGCCTGTGTTCGCCGGCACCAGCGGCGTGAACCGGCTCGCATCGACGAACGACGCGCCGGCCGCGATCACAAGCAGCACGACGGCAAGCTTCACGATGACGACGACGCCGTTGAATGAGGCTGACTCGCGCATGCCGCGCACGAGGAGCATGGTCACGAGTGCCGCAATGACGACGGCGGGAAGGTTGAAGATGGCCGTGACCATCGTGCCGTCGGCCGCGGGTACGAGCGTGCCAGGCGCGGCGCTGAACATTGCGGGGAATGGAATCCCCATGTCGTGCAGCAGGCTGAGGAGATAGGCGGACCATCCGACAGCGACGGTTGCCGCGCCGAGCGCGTATTCGAGGACGAGGTCCCAGCCGATGATCCATGCGATGAACTCGCCGAGCGACGCGTACGCGTACGTGTAGGCGGAACCGGCGATGGGCACCGTCGATGCGAGCTCCGCGTAGCAGAGCCCCGCGAGCGCGCTGACGACGCCGGCGACGATCATCGAGATCACGATCGCCGGGCCTGCGTGTGCGGCGGCCGCGTGGCCCGTCAGGACGAAGATCCCGGTGCCGATGATGGCGCCGATGCCGAGAGACACGAGATTGGCGGGGCCGAGCACCCGCTTGAGGCCGCCCGCGTGTTCGGCGCCCGCGACGAGCTGCGCAATCGGCTTCGTGCGAAAGATGGACATACCGCGAGAGTAGGGAATGCGGCGTGTTGCGGGCTATTCCGGCGCCTCCGGTTTCGCCCGCGTGCAATCGGAAGGTCGGGGGAGGCGCGAGATCAGCGCCGGTCGACGCGCGCGACGCTGAGCCGGTCGTGCAGGCGATAGGCGCCTGCATCCGTGAGGATGGCGGAAGGGTCGGACAGGCGTGCGCGCAGTCCATGAATGTGCCGCGCCGCGAGGTTCGAGATCTCCGCGCGCTCCGCGCCCTCTTCCGCGAGCCGCGTGCCCACGTCATGAATCGACACGCCCGCGCCGTCGTCGAGACGATCGGCGACCAGCGCCTGCCACGTCGCGGCCTCCTGCGATCCCGAGCGGAACGCGACACGGTCCGGACTGGCGGCTACGACGCGACCGCCGAGCTCCTGCCGTCCGGCGACGCGCCAGTCGACGATGTCGATGTCTTCGTCGATCTCTGTGCGTGCCGCGTCGCTGGCGCCGGCGATGTCCGCGATGCGGGACGCGCCATGCCTCGCTTCGATCCTCAGCGGAAAGCGCGAGGACAGTTCCGCCTCGATCGACGGGACGACCGACGACTCGAGCTCCGCCTTGTCCATGACGTCGCGCGGATCGAACCCGGCGTCCATCAGCTCGCGACCGAACGTCGCGGAGTAGCCCCGCTTGTTCGAGAGAAACCGCACGCCGATCGGGCGGTCGCCGAACAGCCCGCGCACCGTCGCGCCGGCGTAGATCGATTCCCACCAGCGGTCGCGCGGCACGAATCCCAGCGTCTCGAGATGGACGTCCTGCACCAGCAGGCCGCCCGGCCGGAGGAGGGACGCGACGACGCGAGCGAACGCGGCCATCGCGTCGAGCGCCCCGGGGTCGATCGTAATCAGCCGCGGGCGCAGGGTTTCGGACAGCGCCTGGCCGGGCACGAGCGCGGCGACCTGAAGCTCGGGAAAGCGCTCGAGCCATCCGCGCACGGTGCGCGTGGTATCGGCGCCCGCGCGTTCGATCGCGCAGACGGTCAGCGACGCAAGGAGCGCGGGTGCCACGCGCGAGGCGGCGTCGAGCAGCTCCTCCGTGTGATACAAGTGGTCCTCCACCGACACCACCGGGCGCCGGGACGTGCCACCTGTTCGCGACCACGACATGCGCACTAC
>JALYRV010000284.1 GCA_030855205.1 Acidobacteriota bacterium
CTCCTTCGGGCTGTAGTGCGCGTAGGGATTGGCCGGATCCTTCATGCCGAACGAGAGATTGCCGGGCAGGCGCGGCAGGCCGGATGACTGCGTCGCGAGCTGTAGCAGCGTCACGGCGCGCACCGCTTCGGGATACGTCGCGCCCTCGGGCAGCAGCTTCTCGAGCGTGTCGGTGAGCGCCACCTCGCCGTTGAGCACCATGTCCGCGAGGATCAGACCCGTGAAGCCCTTCGTGATCGACCCGATTTCGAACACCGAGGTCGCGGTCGGTGGCGTAGGTTGAGCCGGTTGCGCGGGGAGCGTCACGCTGCCAAACGACTTAATCGCGGTCGCGCCCTTGACGATGTAGCCGACGACTGCGGCGGGTCGGGCAGCGATGCCGGCGCTCGGGCCGAAGGTCGTGGTGATGATCTCGCCGGGGGTCTGCGGCCTGGGCGGCGGGGTGGGCGCGGGCGGAGGCACCTGCGGCCGTTGATGTGCCGGCGGTGGCGGCATGCCGTGCTGATATTCCTGCGCCAGCGCGGGAGTGGCGAGTGCAAAGAGAACGGCGACCGGCAGCAGTCTGTTCATAGGCCCTCTGGGCGTGATTGTATATGCGGCATGACGCGACTGCTCACACTCCTCACCCTGTGCCTGGCCGCCCCCATTGCCGCACGGCAGTCGCCTCCACCTCCGGCGGCGCCGGCCCCATTCCACTGGCATGACGACTACACCGAGTACCACCTGCTCGCGCCGGGCTCCGGGCAGTTCCACATCGTCTATTTTCTGAACCAGCGGCAGGCGGGTCTGGCGTACGTGCTGAACCAGACGCGGTCGGGGAGTGCGGGGTCTGACATCTCGGTGAGCGACCCGCGCACGGGCGCGCCTCTGAAGTTCGACTACAAGACAGGCAAGGAGCTCGCAGACGAGGGTGTACCTGGGCGTCTCGCACCGGAGGAGCACTACATCCGTGCGCACCTGACGCGGCCTGTACCGGCCGGCGGCGAGGGGCGCGTGCGGATCGAGAAGACGTACGCCGACGAGAAAAGCTACTCGCAGAGCGGCGACACGATCACGTTCGCGCGATCGCTCGGCATCGGCCGCAATGCCGTCGTGCTGCCCCAGGGATTCAAGCTGGCCGCCTCCAACGTCGCGGCCATGGTCGACAGCGTCGACGGCGGACGCGTGCGGCTGTCGTTCGAAAACGTCAACGGTTACGCGTCAGACGTGAGTATCCGGGCGGTCAAAGGCGCGTCAGGACAGTTCACCGGCGGCGGCCCGACGCCCGCATCGACGTACGAGAAGACGCTCTATGAACTGGATGGCGCCGGCACGATCGCCTTCCGCCATGAAGCCGTGAAAGACGGACGGCAGGGACGCGTGAGCGTGGCGCCGGTGTTCGAGACGGCTGACGCGCGCGCGACTGACATCGACTCGGGCCTTCCGTTGAAGATGACGCGCGGGCATGTCGTGCTCGACGGGACGCCGGCCACCGCGCACGTGCGAGTGACGGGCTCGATGCGGGACGCCGAACTGGCCGTGCGGGGCGACACGCTCACATGGTCGCGCACGTTCACGGAGCCGCGCGCCACGATCGTGCTGCCGGCCGGTTACGCGCTGTCGCGTGTGAGCACGCCGGTGACGGCCGGAACGCTGCCCGACGGGCGTGCCTATCTGCAGCTCGTGAACAGCCGTCCGGGAGCGGTTGTCACACTCGCACTTCAGGCGTGGAAGGCGCAGTGACTGGGCGGAAGGTCAACTCCATCGAGACGTCGGCGGTCTTGTACTTGGCGCCGGCGGGCACCGGCACCTGTTCGAATCCAAACGACCGGTAGAGACGCAGCGCGCTTGTCAGGCGCGAGCTCGAGAGCAGCATCACGCGCGACGCGCCGTGGCGGCGCGCGTAACCCACGCACCGCGCAAGCATCCGGCGCCCGATGCCCAGCCGCTGCCACTCGGGATGCACCGCGAGCCGGCTGATCTCCATCACGCCCTCGCCGCGAGGGATGACCGCGCAGGTGCCGGCCACCGTCCCGCGCCACTCCGCGACGTAGAGCCGCCCGCCTTCGGCCAGGATCGTCCCCTCGGGATCGTTAAGATCCTCGGCGTCCGATTCTTCCCAGAGATCGTGAGCGACCAGCCAGTTGCGGTTGAGCGAGGCGAAGGCGTCGGCGTGCTTCGCGCGATACGGAACGATGCGCACGCGACGATCATCGCGCGTGCACCCCGGCGCGCCTCGCGCTTTGGGGCGGGGCCGCTCTCTGCGGGGGCGGCCGGGGGTTCGGGGGGTTCGGAAATTCAGAGCGCTAGAACGTGAAGGTGTGCGAGTACTTCAGGATCAGCGCGCGCGACAGCGACAAAGGTGAACGCTGCGCCGACAGGCCTCGCGCCTCGCCGAGCGGGTCGCGCTCGGTATCGAGCCCCTCGTTGTAGACCAGCCACAGATCGGTCCCCTCAGTCACGTTGTAGCGCAGGCGCACGTTGAGGTCGAGGCGGTCGGTCGTGGAGTTGTGTTGAATGAACGCGTTGCCCGAGGCGCGCGCATCGAGCGCGGTGCGCACGCGCAGGCGAAGCAGGTGAATGTCGGCTTTCTCATTGCGCACGTCGAATCGAAGCCGCGTCATCTGATACGCCGCGCCCAGCTCGAGGTGGCGCGAGACGTTCCACGTCGGCCCGAGAATGAGCTGCGTGCGGCGTCCGTCGAAGTACGTGCCGGCGCGAAAGTCCATATCCGTGCGCACCTTCGCACCCGCGGGCATGGTGTACGCGACCTGCCTTCGCCGATCATCACGCCGTCCACGCTGATGGGGGCGGTGATGCGCGTGAACTCCAGCGGCACTTCCCGGTTCTCCTGGGCCACGCTTGGAGTCAAGGCGCCGGCCACGCACAAGAGCAGCAACGCGAACACGAAGGACATGTCCGGATGTTACGGACGTGCCGGGACAGCCGGATGTGCCGAAAGTCACGAAAGTCACAGTGCCTTGTGAAGAAGGCGAGCCGGCGTGATACTCGACCCACCGTGAAGCCGTCTCGTCACAGCGCGCCGCCGGATCCATCGTCGGCTACCGCACGTTCGTCGTGATCGTCGCGGCGGCGTACTTCACGCTGATTGCGCTCACGCCGCGCACGGCGATGATGCCGGAGTTCTCGTGGCTGCAGTTGCTGCCGCTGAGCGTGCTGTATCTCGCCATGGGGATCTGGGGCTTCGAGATTCTGGTGCTCGTGGGCGCTCGTCGCGGCGATCAACGCGGCCACGCGCGGCGAGGCGTTTCTCCAGAGCACGGACCGGCCGCGTCGTCGCGGCGTTTGCGAAGCTGCTGGAACATCCTGACAAAGCTTGACGTGCGCGATCGCACGCAGGCCGCGATCAGGGCCAGGCAGCTCGGGCTGGTGTAGTCCGCTATAGCGTGAGCACGACCTTGCCGATGTTCGCGCGGCCCTGAAGATACGCATGCGCATCGGCAACCTGCTCGAGTGGAAACGTCTTGGCGACGACCGTCTTCAGCCGGTCCGACTCGAACTCGCGCACGAGTGACGTCATCAGCGGCGCAAGCTTCTCGCGCTCGCTCCAGAGGTGCCCGACGTTCAATCCGAAGACGCCACGGTTGCGGTTCATCAGCGACATCGGCTTGAACTTCGGCATTGCCCAGAGCGTGCTGAGAATGGCTGAAAGACTGCGCGTGCGGCCGGGCGCGATCGTCTGCACGCCGAACATCACCATGCGCCCGAGTGGCGCGAGCAGGGCATAGCTGGCCGCGAAGCTCCTGCCGCCGAGCGGATCGAGAATGACGTCGACGCCGCGCCCGCCCGTCAGTCTCTTCACGTCGGAGAACACGTCGGCCGTGCGGTAGTCGATCAGGTGCTCGAAGCCGAACTGCTGCAGCGCGCCGTGCTTGCCTGCCGACGCCGTCCCGATCAGGCGCGCGCGCCGCAGGCCCGCGAGCTGCGCGGCCGCAATCCCGACGCCGCCCCCCGCGTTGTGAATGAGCACAGTCTCGCCGGCCGCGACGTTCGCCATGCGATAGAGCGCAATCGCGGCGGTCATGTAGACCACCGGAATCGACGCGGCTTCCGCGTCACTCAGC
>JALYRV010000285.1 GCA_030855205.1 Acidobacteriota bacterium
GGTTGATCGCGGTGGCCGTATCTCGGCGACCAACCTTCGCATCGACGGCGAGCCGATGGCCGTCGAGCGCGCCGGCGCGCCGCCGGCGCCCGCGCGCCCCGCGGTGGACGCTGCGCCGCCACTTTTCGCGGCTCCGAAGCCGGCGCCAAAGCGAGCCGACCCGCCCGCCATCACCGCAACCGTGCCCAGCTCCCCCAACGCAATGCGCGACGTCGGCGCGCCCGTGCAGCCCGCCGCCAACGGCAACGGCAGCTACTCGCTCGCGCGGCAACTCGGTCTCGGCGTCGCGCGCATCGTCATCGACGCAGGACACGGCGGGCACGATCCGGGCGCCATCGCGCACAGGACAACGGAAGCGGAGATCACGCTCGACATCGCCCTTCGCCTCGAGAAGCTGCTGCTCAAGCAGCCGGGGACTGACGTCCTGCTCACCCGTCGATCGGATGTCTTCGTGCCGCTGGAGGAGCGCACGGCGATTGCGAACCGCCAGGACGCCGATCTCTTCCTCTCCATCCACGCCAACGTGGGCCGCAATCCGACGGCGCGCGGCGTCGAGACGTATTTCCTGAACTTCGCCTCGAACCCCGAAGCGGAAGCCGTGGCCGCCCGCGAGAACGCGGGCTCAGGCATGGCCATGCACCACCTGCCGGACATCGTCAGGAAGATTGCGCTGAACAACAAGCTCGATGAATCGCGCGACCTCGCGCATATCGTGCAGGGCTCGCTGTACCGGCGGCTGCGTCAGCAGAACACGCAGATCCGCGACCGCGGCGTGAAGCAGGCGCCGTTCGTGGTGCTCATCGGCGCGCAGATGCCGAGCGTGCTGGCTGAGGTGTCGTTCGTGACGAACAAGCAGGAGGCGGCGCTGCTCAAGACGGCCGCCTACCGGCAGCGTATCGCCCAGGCGCTCTTCGACGCCGTCGTGAAATACCGTCAGTCGCTGAAGAAGGTGAGCGCCATCGCCTCGATGGGCGAAACGCGGTAGCATCGGATCGTGCAGACCGAGGGCGCGTTCATCGTCCGGCTGATCGAAAAGCCGACACGCGAGATCTCGATCGTCGATGTCATCGTCGGCGCGCTCAGTATCGCCACGCTGATGACCATCGCGGGGGTCGCGCTCGGCGCCCTGCTCGGCTGGATTCTGATTCTGCGCTCGCGCAGGCGCGGCGTGCAGCAGGCCGAACAGCCCCCCTCAATCCATCCGCTCGCGGCCGCCTCTACCCTTTCGAAAACGTCCGGCTCGTAAGCGCGAGCTCGACAAGCGTACGCACCGCAACGCTCGTGGCCCCTTTCGGCTGCCACGGCTTCGCTTCCTCGGCCCACGCCGTGGCGGCGATATCGAGGTGCGCCCAGGGCCGTCCGTCCGCGAACTGCTTGAGGAAGACCGCTGCGGTAACCGCGCCTCCGGGGCGGCCGCCCACGTTGGCCATGTCCGCAATCTCGCTCTTGAGCTGCTCGAAGTAGTCGTCATCGGTCGGCAACGGCCAGAGCCGGTCACCGCCGCGCGCACCCGCTTCCCGGACTTCGTCGCGCCATGCATCGGGATACCCGAACAGGCCCGAGTGGATGCGTCCGAGCGCCACCACACAGGCGCCGGTCAGCGTGGCGACGTCGACCAGATGCGTGGCGCCCTCGCGGGCGGCGTACCAGAGGCCGTCGGCCAGCACGAGGCGCCCCTCGGCGTCGGTATTGATCACTTCGACCGTCTTGCCCGACGCGCTCGTGAGCACATCGCCCGGACGAATCGCGCGCGACCCCGGCATGTTCTCCGCCATCGGCACGACGCCGATCACGCGATGCGGTCCGCCGATCAGCGCGATGGCGCGCATGGCCGCGACGACGGAGGCGCCGCCGGCCATGTCGTCCTTCATGCGCTCCATCCCCTCGGCCGGCTTGATCGAGATGCCGCCCGTGTCGAAGGTGATCCCCTTGCCGACGAGGCCGAGGACTGGCGCGACCGGCGCACCGGCGGGCTCGTATCGCATGACGAGCAGGCGCGGCGGCTCGGCGCTTCCCATGCCGACGCCCAGCAACAGGCCCATGCCGAGCGCGGCAAGCTGATGCTCGTCGAGAATCTCGACCGAGACGGGCGCGCCTTCGAGCGCCGTTACCGCCCGTTCGGCGAAAACCCGGGGCGGTAAGTGGTTGCCTGGCTCGTCCGCGAGCGCGCGGGCGCGGTTGCAGCTCCAGGCGATGAGCTGCCCGCGCCGGGCGGCGGCTTCGATCACCGCATCCCGGTTGTCGATCCCGGGCCCTGCGGCGCCGATGACGAAGGTCGCGGTCACGAGCCGATCGGAGGGAAGGGGCTCCGTCTTGTGGCGCCCGGCCGGGAACGCCGCGAGCGTCAGTCCATCAGCGACGTGCTGCGCCATGGCAGACGCGGAAAACGCCTGGGTGAAGACGAAGGCGACATGCGCGGCGCGCTGTTTCCTGGCGGCGAGCCCCGCGGCCGCTGCCACGCGGCGGGCCCGCTCGATGGAGAGCTCGGCGCGCTTGCCGCATCCGATGAACAGGACGCGCCGGGTCAGCCACGTCTCGGCCCGCTCGGACAGCGTCTCGAAAGGGCGTCCGCGAAACTCCTCCGACGCACGTGCCCCCGCGATCGCGCTCGACAGGGCCGCATCCCCTGCGGCCAAATCCTCCTCCGCATCGTCTTCTTCAAAGAGAGGCACGACGATCAGGTCTGCACGGACCGCGGACGCGGCGGAAGAGCTGAAGAGAAGTTCGGGACCAGGTTCAGCGAATGAAGGCATACTCTCAGAGACCGCCGATGATGATACCGCAGCGTTTTGCAACGCGTTTTGCTGCCACGTTCGCCGCGCTCGCGATGCTCGCGTCGGGCGCCGGCGCCGCCGCGCAGGAAAAGGCCAAGCGGCCGAAGCTCAGCGTCCGGCCCAGCGCCTCGATGGGCTTCGTGCCGGCCACCATCACGTTCACGGCCGAACTCAAGGAAGGCGACAACGATTTCGCCGACTATTACTGCGCCTCGATCGAGTGGGACTGGGACGACGGCACGACAGCGGAGTCGGAAGACGACTGCGAGCCGTACGAGGCGGGCAAGAGCGAGATACGCCGCCGCTACACGCGACAGCACAAGTTCACGGCCGAGGACGTCTACGACGTGAAGTTCCGCCTCAAGCAGCGCGGCAAGGTCGTCGGCTCCACCGCGCTCAGGATCACCGTCAAGGGGGGCATGCTCCCGTGACGATTAGCTGACGATCCGGATCTCCTTCGAGCCCGACGGCTCCAGCAGAAACGCCCGGACGGCCGGTTCGGGCGGCATCAACGAGACAATCACCATGACGGGCGCCCCTTCCGACGCCTCGGCGATGTCGCGCGCCGACGGCAACGCCGGCGTCTCGGGGTGCGAGTGATACGCGCCGATGACGTCGAGGCCGGCCGCGCGGGCTTTCCGGATGGCCGCGAAATGATCCGCGGGATTGATCTGGAAGCGCGTGTGGCTGCCTTCCTTGTTGCGTGCGGGATGCGCATCGCTGACGGCGTTTCCCTTGCCGATCAGGAGCCCGCAACACTCGATGGGCGCCTCGCGCTGCGCGTGCGCGACGAGCGCTTCGCGCACCGCCGCGGGCAGCTTGAGCAGATGGACGTCAGCCAACCTTCACCACCGCCGCGATACCCATGCCGCCTCCGACGCACAAGGCCGCCACGCCCACACCGCCGCCCCTGCGCTGCAGGGCATGGATCAGCGTCGTCAGCACGCGCGCGCCGCTGGCGCCGATCGGGTGGCCGAGCGCGATCGCGCCGCCGTGCACGTTGACCTTCGACGGGTCGGCGCCGAGCGCGCGCACGACCGCGAGCGACTGCGACGCGAACGCTTCATTGAGCTCGAACAGATCGATCGCCGCGAGGGTAAGGCCGGCACGGTCGAGCGCCTTGCGTACGGCCTCCACGGGCCCCATGCCCATCACGATGGGATCGACCCCGGTGACGGCATACGACAGGATCGACGCCATGGGCGTGCGGCCGTTGCGCGCGGCCCACTCGTTCGAGGCAATCACCAGCGCGGAGGCGCCGTCATTGATGCCC
>JALYRV010000286.1 GCA_030855205.1 Acidobacteriota bacterium
GCCTGACAAAGTGACCGACCCGCATCAGGTCGCCGTTCGCACGCCGCATCCGGCCGCACTCAGCCGCGACATCCGGCAGGCGACCGACGAGTTCACCGCGCACCGCCGCCGCATCGTCGCGCTCGGACTGACCTCGGCCGCGTGCATGGGGCTCATCGCGCTGTATCAGATCGGCAGCATCAAGCACCTGCCCGAGCCGCCGCTGCCGCTCACCGATGCCGACAAGGTCGACGCCTCGGAGGAGGCGTACGCACGGTTCTCGGTCGGCGATGCGTTTCTCGGCTTTGCGAGCTACAGCGTGACCATGCTGCTCGCCGGAATCGGCGGGCCGAGACGCCACGAGACCAGCCGCTGGGTGCCCGTGGCGCTGGCGGCGAAGGTCGGTTTCGACGCGGCTCAGGCCGCGAAGCTGTCGGTCGATCAATGGACGAAGCACCGCGCCTTCTGCACCTGGTGCCTGGTCGCGGCCGGGGCGACGTTTGCCGCCGTACCGGCGGTGTGGCCGGAGCTGCGTGCCGCGCTGCGGCCGAGGACCTGATGGACAAGCCGATCTCCGATTACGCGATGATCGGGGACTGCCATGGATCGGCGTTGGTGGCGCGCGACGGCAGCATCGACTGGGCGTGCTTGAGCCGGTTCGACGCCGATCCTCTCTTCTGCGGGCTGCTGAACGGCGATGCCGGCGGACGGCTCGAGACCCGGCCAGCCGGCGAGTTCGAGAGCTCGCGCGCCTACCTCCCTGGCACCAACATTCTTCAGACCACGTTCGCCACGCGGTCGGGGCGCGTGCGCCTGACCGACTTTTTGCCGGTCGGCCGGCGACGGGGCGCGGGCGTGCACGACTACGTCACGCTCGCGGCGCCGGGGTGGATCGTGCGCGTCGTCGAAGGACTCGACGGCGAGGTGCCGCTGCTCGCCCGCTATCGCCCCACTCACGACTTCGGCCGGCAGCGCAGCCGCCTCGCGCTGCACCATGGACGCATCGTGGGCCACAAGGGGGCGACGCTGTTCAGCGACCTGCCATGGCGCCTGGAGGCCGACGGCGCCGGGTGTGACGTCACGATGCGCCGCGGCGACGTGCGGCATCTGGTGGTCGCGGCAAACGGCAGCGGCCTCGGGCGTCCGTCACCGCGAGCGATCAAACGGCTGTTCAACGTCACCGGGGCACTCTGGAGCGAGTGGCTCGCGTACTCCCGGTACGACGGTCCGGCCGCCAACATGGTGGAGCGGAGTGCGCTGGTGCTGAAGCTTCTGACCTATGCGCCCTCCGGAGCCATCGTGGCCGCGGCGACTTCCTCGCTGCCCGAGATCCCCGGCGGGCCGGCGAACTGGGATTACCGATTCTGCTGGCTGCGCGACGGCGTCTTTCTCCTGTACGCGCTGTCGGTGCTCGGCTACAGCGGCGAGGCGCACGCCTTTCGTCGCTTTCTCGTCCGCGCGTGCCGCGCGTCCCACTTCGACATCCAGATCATGTACGGACTCGAGGCCGAGACTGCCCTCGATGAGGAGGTGATCCACGGCGTCCGGGGATGGCGCGGAAGCGTGCCGGTCCATCGTGGCAACGGTGCCTATCAGCAGACGCAGCTCGATGTTTTCGGCGAAGTCTTCGAGTGGGCCGCGCAGTATCACGCGCTCGGCGGCAGGCTGGATGCCGAGATGCGTGGCATGCTCGAGGAACTGGCGCGGCGGGTCGTCCGCATCTGGCGGGAACCCGACCACGGGATCTGGGAGCGCCGCGGCGCCTGTCATCACTACACGCTCGGCCGCGTGATGGCCTGGGTCTCGCTCGACCGGGCCATCCACCTGCTCGGCCGCAACCGTGACCTCACTCGCGAGTGCGCAACCATCCGTGACACGGTGTGGCGGGAGGCGATTTCGCCGGACGGCGTACTGAAGCCGGCACCCGACATCGAGTCGATGGATGCCTCGCTGCTGCTCATCGGCCTCATGGGCTTCCCGTGCCCGCCGGGAGTCTTCGCGCGCACAGTGGCGAGGATCGAATCCGAACTGCGCGACGGCGATTACGTCAGGCGCTTCCCCACCGACCCCGGATCGCCGGCCGAGGGCGCGTTTCTCGCCTGCAGCTTCTGGCTGGTCTCGGCGCAATTGCTCGTCGGGCGACGCGCGGACGCCGAAGCGCTGTTCGGCCGCCTGCTCACACGGGCGAACGACGTCGGGCTCTACGCCGAAGAAGCGGACCCGGCCTCGCACGCGTTTCTCGGCAACTTTCCCCAGGCATTGACGCACCTCGCACTGATCGAAGCGGCGGTCAACCTCGATCTGTGCCGACGCGACGGAGTCGACGCGCTCCAGGGACCTCCGGCCCAGCGGGCACGCCGCGCGGTGGGGGCCACCGCGGGACTCCGTGGCATCTGGGCCGCGTTTCGCCGTGCCGGCCACGTGGGCCGCCTCAGGTCGTCGCGGGCGTCGACGATGCCCACTGGTCTCGATTTGCTGTGAAATGGCGGAGCTTGATCCGGCAGCACCACCGTGCCGCCGGACCACGTGTGCGGGGCTACTTCTTGCCGCTCGTGCCGATCTCCTTGTTCATGATCTCGGTGTACTTCCACGGCCCGTTGTCGTGCCAGATGCTCGTGACCTCGCCCGGTTCTCCGTACTTCTCGATCATCTTCTCGGCGGCCGCCGTCCTGGGCCGCGCCGCCGGTGGCCATCGTCCTTGCGGGCGATCAGCGCTCGATGCCAGGCGAGCAGGGTGTCGGGTGTCACGATGGACCTGATCGCTGTCAGCGCGCTCCGACCGAGCGTCCTGGCCTTCGCGGCGAGGCGGACGCGCTGGTCGTCGGTGAACCGGAGCCGGCGGGGATTGAGCTGGTCGCGCAACATCCGGTTCTCCTCTTGCAAATAGTCGATGACGTCGCGCTGCTGCTGGTTGATATAGCCGGCCACGGCCACCAGGAGAAACCGGAGCGGGAGTGAGAGCGGATTCATGGGCGGAGGGTATCAAACGCCCGGACCGGCGGCTGATCAAAACCGAGACGCTTCGCGTCGCGCCACAGTTCTCGACCGAGTTCTCGGACACTACGGGTTTTTGCGGCGCGCCAGGCGTATGGCGTTTTCGAGATAGGCACTGAGCGCCGCCTGACGAACAGCGAGTGGAGCCCCTCGGCTGTACCGAATCAATCCCCGCTCCCGGAAATGCCCGAGTGTGAGAGTCACATGCGGGCGGCTCATTGCCGCCATACGGGCTAGCTCCGCATGGGTTGCGTGAACCACCACATCGTCACTGCGCTTCTTCGCCTTGACGCTCTTTCCTGCAAGTTGCAGCAGCAATCGACCCAGCCGCTCCTGCGCACCACGGTGAGCAAGCACCTCCGAGCGCGTTTCGCAATCGCTCAGCCTCAGGCAGAAGGTGCATACGAGCGACGCTACGGCCTCCGGGGTCCTTCGCAGGTAGTCAACGAACGCGTCATAGCCAATCTCGACCACGACGGCATCCGCGCACGCCCTCGCAAATGTCCGCCGAAGACCACCTTCCTCCGCACAAAAGCACAATTCGCCAAACGGCTCAAACGGCTTGACAATCTGCAGCAGGAGGTCACGCCCATTGGCATCGCCGCTGAAGATGCCCATTTCTCCCCGTTCCAGAAAGTAGATGCGATCAGCGCGGTCTTCCGGTTGCCACACCGCGGCGCCGCTCCGAAACTCACGGCGGCGGCCGATCGACCCGTCCCTGGGCAATTGCCCTGTGCTCAGCTCTGTCAGAGTCACACAGGTGCGGTGCTCGGGGAAAGCGAAGCCCGTGCGCTTCCTGTTCGCGGCCATGCCGCAGAGCTTAGCAAATCCGGGGCTGCGATGACGTCAGCGGGCATACATCGGCGAGCGACATTCCTAACGTAGTCTTGCCCTGTTCCTACCTGGCCGCGACGATCAAGGGACACACCGAGGTGCTTGACATGCTCGATACCCAACTCCTCAAGCGGACTGCACACGACGCGGTAAAGGCGCACCTCACCGAAACGCGCGGCAGTGTGGCGAAGCACCTCGCGGTCGC
>JALYRV010000287.1 GCA_030855205.1 Acidobacteriota bacterium
AGGTTAGGATCAGCGCATGGCATCCAAAGTCGTCGATATCTACGCCCTTCCAGTGCGCCAGAAGGATCTGGACGCGTACCGCCTCATGTCGCGCGCGGTCGGACGCATCTTCCGCAAGCACGGCGTCACCGAGTACCGCGAGTTCACCGCGGCGCAGCCGGCCATGGCCGGGGCGAAACCGTTCACGGGCGGCATCAGGCTCCGCAAGGGGGAAGTGCTCGTGACCGCCATCGTCGGCTATCCGTCGGTTGCAGCGCGCGATCGCATCAACAAGGCGCTCGAGAAGGATCCGAAGCTCACCGTGCTCAATCCCGATCCGCCGCTGTTCGACATGAAGCGGATGGTGGTCAGCAGCTTCGAGACGATCATCGACGTATGAAGCCCGTCGCGGCCGCCCTCGTCATCGCGCTTGCGTTCGCCGCCTCGCCGGCGCAGTCGGAAGCCGAACGCGCGAAGGCGTTCTTCGATCTCCTCGTGAAGCAGGACTTCGCCGGCGCCGTGGCCACGTTCAACGACGCCATGCTCAAGGCCATGCCGGAGGCGAAGCTGAAGGAGTTCTGGACGACGGTCATCTCGCAGGCCGGCGCGTTTCAGAAGCACGAGAGCGAGCGCGTCGAGCCCCGCGGCGCCAACCGCACGGTGATCCTGCGCTCGGCGTTCGCGCGCATGAAGGCGGACGTCAGCATCAGCATCGATGCTGCCGGCCGGGTCGGGGGACTGGGCATGCGGCCCGTGCCCCCGCCTCCACTACCATCCGCGCCTCCCGCCTACGCGGATCCTGCATCGTTCACCGAGCGGGACGTCGTCGTCGGCTCGGGCGAATGGCAGCTGCCCGGCACACTGTCGACGCCGGCAGGCGCGGGTCCGTTCCCGGCCGTTGTGCTCGTGCACGGCTCGGGCCCCAATGATCGAGACGAATCGATCGGGCCCAACCGCCCCTTCCGCGATCTCGCGCACGGACTCGCCTCGCGTGGTGTCGCGGTGCTCCGGTACGACAAGCGCTCGCGCGTGCACGGCGCGAGAATGGCCTCGATCCCGCGCATGACCGTGCAGCACGAAACAGTCGACGACGCGGTGGCGGGCGTGGCTCTGCTGATGTCGACGCCGCTGGTTGCCCGCGATCGCGTGTTCGTGCTCGGGCACAGCCTCGGCGGCATGCTGCTGCCGCGCATTGCCGCCGGCGCGCCTGGCGCCGCGGGCTTCATTGCGATGGCGGCGCCCGCGCGAGCGCTCGAGCGCGCGATGCTCGAGCAGACCGAGTACCTCGCCAACGCCGACGGCGTCGTCATGGCCGACGAGCAGGCGCGCATCGACGCGATGCGCGCGCTCAGCGCCCGCGTCGCCGCACTCACGGAGGCCGACGCCGGATCGCGCGAGAACATCGGCGGCGCGCCCGCCTCTTATTGGCTCGACCTGCGGGGCTTCGACGCGCCGGAGGCGGCCAGGGTGATCACGCGCCCGCTGCTGGTGCTTCAAGGCGAGCGCGACTACCAGGTGATGCCGGCAGAGTATGAGAGGTGGAAGACCTCGCTCGCGGGTCGCGCCGGTGTCACGTTCAAATCGTACCCGGCACTCAATCATCTCTTCATCGCGGGCACCGGCAGGAGCGTGCCACTCGAGTATTCACTGCCCGGCCACGTTGCCGAAGAGGTCGTCCGCGACATCGCGGACTGGATCAAGGTCCGGATCTCGCACGAGCGATTTCTGCCGCTGACCCTATGAGCGTGCACATCGCGTTGCTTCGGGCGATCAACGTCGGCGGCCGCGTCGTGAAGATGGCGCCCTTGCGCGAGATGTGCGAAGGCATCGGACTCACCGGGGTCGAGACGTTCATCGCGAGCGGTAACGTGATCTTCTCCTCGGCTGCAAAGGCGCCGGCTCTCGAGAAGAAACTCGAGGCGCTCTTCGCGTCCCGCCTCGGCTTCGAGGTGGCCACGTTCGTCCGCTCCGTCCCCGACCTGACCGCCATCGTCGCGCGCGCCGGCGCCCTTGCGAAGAAGGCGGGCGCGACTTCGGTCTACGTCGGCTTTCTGAAGGCCGAGCCGGACGGCGTCAGCAGGACGGAGGTGCGCGCGTTTGCCAACGACATCGAGTCGTTCGAGTTCTCAGGGCGCGAGGTCTACTGGCTCTCGACGCAGGGGGTCAGCGATTCGAAGTTTTCGTATGCCGTGCTCGAGCGCATCCTCGGGAGCCCGGCCACCTTCCGCAACATCACGACGGTTCGCAAGCTGGAAGCGAAATACGCCGGGCCCTAGCGATCCGATGTCGATCCTCGCGGTCTTCGCGCGTCATTGAACCGGGAGCCCCACGAGGGGCGCCGGAAACCGCGAGGAGATTGTGATGCATCTATTGTTGATAGCCGGCCTGCTGGCCGCCGGCCAGAGCGCGCTCACGCCCGGATCCACACCGAATACGTATGCCCTTGCCGACGGCGCTCCGCGCCCTGCGGCGAAGGTGTCCGATCTCGCGTGGTTCGAAGGGCAGTGGGCGGGTGAGGGGCTTGGCGGCGTCATCGACGAGGTCTGGAGCGCGCCGAGCGGCGGTGCGATGGTCGGGCATTTCCGGCTGGTGAAGGGGGACAAGCCCGTCTTCTACGAGCTTCTCGCGCTCGTCGAGCACGAGGGCAGCGTGGAGATGCGCCTGAAGCACGTCAATCCAGACATGACCGGCTGGGAAGAGAAAGCCGTGTTCGTGACGTTCCCGCTCCTGAAGATCGAGCCGCGCGCCGCGTACTTCCGCGGCCTCACGTTCCGGCGCGTCGGCGACGACACCATCGAGGCGTATATCGCCCTGCGGGACCGCGCCGGCACAGTGCGCGAAGAGAAACTTGTGTACCGTCGCGTGAAGTAGGCGGGCCGATCAGCGCCGCAGGTCGAACGCGGCCATCCGCGCGAGGCTCCGGATAAGCAGGATGCCGTCGGCGATCACGGGATGGTTCCACGTCTTGCCGTCGAGCACCTCGAGCTTCGCGACTTCCTGGTGGCTCGCCGGTGTGGCGCGCACGAGCGCGAGCTCGCCGCCTTCAGTGACGACGATCAGATGGCCGCTCGCCAGCATGATCTGCCCGTAGCCGTACCGGCCGCCTTTCCACATCACTTTGCCCGTCTCGGCCTCGAGGCAGGCAAGAATCGACTCGTCGAGGCCGTAGATGAATCCTTCGTGCAGCACCGAGCTGCTGAACTGATTCTTCATGCGGATGTTGCGCCACACTTCGCGCACGGTGAACCGGTCTCCGGCAGGCGTGAGCTCGATGACGGCCGCGCCCGTGCCATATCCTGTCGACACGAACACGCGGTTGGCGCCGATCATCAGCGGCTGCGACGCGTTGACGTCGTAGCTCGTCTTCCACGGGTACTCCCACAGCACGCGTCCGCTGCCGGGAGTGATGCCGGCGAGCCGCGACGCCGTGAAGACGACAATCTGCCGCACGCCTCCCAGCGTGACGAGCATGGGCGACGAGTACGATGCCGTGTCATCGAGCGCGGACCACGCGCGCGCGCCGGTCGCCTTGTCGTATGCGGCGACGGACCTGCCGCCCGGGCCCCCGGGCATCACCACGACGGTGTTGTCGACGATGAGCGGAGCGGCCGACATGCCCCACTGGAGGTTCGAGGCGCCGTTGTCGTCGAGGATGTTGACGCGCCAGATGGTGCGGCCCGTCTCCGCGTCAATCGCGCGTAGCTCGCCGCTCGCGCCGAGCGCGTAGAGCCGGCCGCCCGACCACGTGGGCGTGGCGCGCGGGCCGTCGCCGCCCATCATTTCGCGGAATGCCGCGTTCCACGTATTGGTCCAGAGCTCGCGGCCTGTCGCCACGTCGTAGGCCGCGGCCACTTCCTGCGGACCGCGCTGCTCAATCGTGAATGCGCGTCCGCCCGCGACCACGAACGACGCATAGCCGCCGCCCACCGGCTGCGTCCACATCGGCTTCAGCCCGTTCCAGTCCGTCTTGATCGCTGTCTGCGTGTAGTGGCCGTCGCGATTCGCCCCGCGGAAATCGGGCCACGAC
>JALYRV010000288.1 GCA_030855205.1 Acidobacteriota bacterium
GCGTGCTGGTGCGCGCGGCGGCCCCGGTGCGCGACGGATCGGGCGGCGTGGCGGGCGCGGTCGTTGCGGGCGAGCATCTCGACGCCAAGGTCGCCGACAACGCGCGCCGCATCACGTCGGCGTTCGAGCAGTACAACCAGGCCAAGGTGCTCCGCGGGCCCCTGCAGGGTGTTTATCTGTCGTTCTTTCTGATGATGACGCTCGTCATCCTCGTGAGCGCGACGTGGCTCGGCCTGTACGTCGCCAAGCGGATCACGAAGCCGGTGCAGCAGCTCGCGGAAGGCGCGCGCGCGATTGGCGCCGGGCAGCTCGACTACCGCATCGAGCCGGAGTCGGCCGACGAGCTCGGGTCGCTCGTCGACGCGTTCAACACGATGGCGGGGGAGCTGCGCGGCAGCCAGCGGCGGCTCGACCGCTCGCGCCTCGAGCTCGAGCGCAAGCATCTCGAGGTCGAGGAGCGCCGGCGGTACATCGCCACAGTGCTCGACCGCATCGCGACCGGCGTCGTGTCGATGGACGCGTCAGGCGCTGTCACCACGATCAACGGCGCCGCGGCGCGCCTGCTCGAGATGTCGCCCGACAGTGTGGGGCAGCAGGCCTTTGCCCTGTTCGACCGCGTGGATCTTCGTCCGCTCCGTCCGCTCCTCGACGCGACCGTGGATCGCCCGCACGAGGCGACGGCGCAGGAAGTGACGATCGGCCGCGAGGGGCGTGAGATGCATCTGGCGGCCGCCGCCACCGCGCTCGTCGGGGCGGGCGGCGACGTCGAAGGGCGCGTGCTCGTGATCGACGATGTGACGCCGCTGATTCGGGCGCAGCGGGTCGCCGCGTGGCGCGACGTCGCGCGGCGGCTCGCGCACGAGATCAAGAACCCGCTCACGCCGATTCAGCTCAGCGCCGAGCGGCTGCAGCGCCACTTCCGGGACGCGCCGCCCAACGCGCGCGCGCTGGTGGACGAGTGCACGGGCGCGATCGTCACCGAGGTCGAGGCGCTCAAGAATCTCGTCGACGAATTCGCGCAGTTCGCGCGCATGCCGGCGCCCCGGACGGTGCCGACGGACCTCAACGCCCTGGTCGAGGATTCGCTCGCGCTGTACCACGGGCTGTTTCCGCACATCACGCTCGAGCGGCAGTTCGATGACACCCTGCCCCCGGTGCGTATCGATCCGGAACAGATGCGGCGCGTCGTCATCAATCTGGTCGACAACGCGATCGAGGCCATCGGGTCCGCCTCGGGGCCGGAAGGCGAGGGGCGCGTGCGTTTGTCGACCGAGCTCGATCAGGCGAACCGCGTCGCGCGCCTCGTGGTCGCCGATGACGGCCCCGGGATCTCCGCGCAGGATCGCGACAAGCTGTTCATGCCGTACTATTCAACGAAGCTGCGCGGCAGCGGGCTCGGTCTCGCCATCGTGCGGCGGATTCTGGCCGAGCACGGCGGCAATATCGAAGCCGCCGACCAGTCGCCGCGCGGCACGGCGTTCGTGATCGAGCTTCCTCTCTGACATGTCGAGCCCTTCCATACTCATCGTCGACGACGAAGCGGGCGTGCGCGCGTCGCTGTCGGCCGTCCTGCGCGACGAGGGATACCAGGTCGAAGCCGTCGACTCGGGAGAAGCATGCCTCGAGCGCGTCACGCGCCGCCCCTACGATCTGATCGTGCTCGACATCTGGCTGCCCGGGATGGACGGGCTCGCCACGCTCGAGCGGCTCCGTGAGAGGCGCGTCGACGCGGAGGTCGTCATGATCTCGGGGCACGGCAACATCGAGTCGGCCGTGCGCGCGATCAAGATGGGCGCGTTCGATTTCGTCGAGAAGCCGCTGTCGCTCGAGAAGACCGTGCTGGTCGTGCGCAACGCCGTGCGCCAGCGCCGGCTCGAGGAAGAGAACCGCCGCCTCCGCGCCAGCATGGACAAGCGGCTCGCGATGATCGGCGAGAGCTACGTGATGGCGCAGCTCCGCGAGCAGGTGGCGATGTCGGCGCCGACCAACGGCCGCGTGCTCATCTACGGCGAGAACGGCACGGGCAAGGAGCTCGTCGCGCGCACGATCCACGGCATGAGCCGCCGCCGCGCCGGTCCGTTCATCGAGGTCAACTGCGCGGCGATCCCCGAGGAGTTGATCGAATCGGAACTGTTCGGCCACGTGAAGGGGGCGTTCACGGGTGCGGTGGCCGATCGGCGCGGCCGCTTCGAGGCGGCCGACGGCGGCACGCTGTTTCTCGACGAGATCGCCGACATGACGCTCAAGACGCAGGCCAAGGTGCTGCGCGCGCTGCAGGAGCAGGTCGTCGAGCCCGTCGGCCGCAGCACGGGCGTGAAGGTCGATGTGCGCGTCATCGCCGCGACCAACAAGGATCTGACGGGGGAGATTCGCGCGGGGCGCTTCCGCGAAGACCTGTACTTCCGCCTGAACGTCATCCCGATCTTCGTGCCCCCGCTGCGCGATCGGGAAGGAGACATCGCGCGGCTCGCCGATCACTTCATCCGCGAGTTCGCGCGTGAGTACGGGCGCCGGCAGAAGACGTTCGATCCCTCAGCGGTGTCGGTCCTCGGCAACTATCCGTGGCCCGGCAACGTGCGCGAGCTGCGCAACACGATCGAGCGGCTGATGATCATGGTGCCGGGCGACGTCGTCGCATCGACCGATCTTGGATTTCTGGAGGGGAGCGGTGCCCCGCACGCCGGGGACACGGAGGCCGCGGCCGACACGGTGCCGCTGCACGAAGCGCGCGATCGCTTCGAGCGCGACTACATCCTGCGCGCGCTCGCCGCGCAGCACGGCAACATCTCGCGCACCGCCGACGTGCTCGGCGTCGAGCGCAGCAATCTGTACAAGAAAATGCGCGGCTTCGGCATCGGTCCCGTCCGGGAATAATCGGCTCACTCGTTCCGCAGCGTGTTCTCCAGTACTTGCGAGGCCTTGAAGCCCTCGATCTGCAGGTAGAACTCCGCGGCGGCGGTCAGCGCCGCGTTCGGCACGAGCCCGACGATCTCGCTCTCGAGCACCGTCACGCCGTACCGCTCCGCCTCGCGCTTCACCATTTCGAAGACGCGAAAAATGGGCGTCTTCTCGTAGTTGGTCAGGTTCATCGAGACCTGCACGATGCCGCGATCGGAGAGGTCGACGCCCATCGCCTTCACGAAGCGAAGGCCGCCGCTCGAATGGCGCACGGCGGCCGCGATCTTCTTCGCGACGTCGAGCCGGTCGGTGTTGAGGTTGATGTTGTAGGCGATGAGCGGCATGCGCGCGCCGATGACACTCGCGCCGGCCGACGGGTGTGGCGCCGCGGGGCCGAAGTCGGGCGCCCATCCTTCCCTGGCCATCTTGTCCGCGAGTCCTTCGAACTCGCCGCGCCTGATGTCTTCGAGATTCTTGCGCGCGGGGTTGCCGCTGGCGTCTTCGTAGAGATAGACGGGCACCGAGAAGCGGTCGGCGACTTCTTTCGCGACCTCCTTCGCCAGCGCCACGCACTCCGCCATCGTCACGCCCTCGATCGGGACGAAGGGCACGACGTCGACCGCGCCGAGGCGCGGGTGCTCCCCCTTGTGCGCGCGAAGGTCGATGGCGGGTACCGCGGCCCCGAACAGCGCGATGACCGCCTGGCGGACCCCCTCTCGATCGCCGGCGAACGTCAGCACCGACCGGTGATGCGTGGGGTCCGACGACACATCGAGGAGGCGCACGCCCGGTACCGCGCTGATGGCGGCGGCGCAGGCCTCGACGACCTCAGGCCGCTGTCCCTCACTGATATTCGGAATGCATTCGATCACAGCCATAGGTGTGTCCGAAAGTATAATTGCGATGATCCCATGCAAGACGACGCGAAGCAGCCAGCGCGGCAGGAGCCCGGCGTCACGGAAGGCGCTGGCCCGCAGATCGAAGAGCTGCTGATCGCGGGTCTGGATCGCTATTTCGCCGGCCGCCACGAGGACGCGATCCACGTGTGGACGCGGGTGCTCTTCATCGATCGCGGCCACCGCCGTGCCCGCGCCTACAT
>JALYRV010000092.1 GCA_030855205.1 Acidobacteriota bacterium
CCGCACGCCAGGTCGAGGGCGCGAGCGCCGCCGTGCGCGCGCGCGATCTCGATGACACGCCGCTTCCACCGCGCGTCCTGCCCGAAGGAGAGCAGGCGCGTGATCAGATCGTAGCGGGGGGCGATCGTCGTGAAGAGCCGGCGGTTGTAGGCCAGCTTGGTCTCGGGCGAGTCGAATGCCCGATCGAGCCGCGGCTTTCCTGTCATGGTCTGGGTTATCGTAGTGGCACCGGACGTTCCCCTGCCGATGCTGCCCTCACAAACCGTCGAAAACTATCTCAAGTCGATTCATCTCGCCGAGCTGGCGCTGACAGGCGACCGCGAGCTCGTGCCGATGGGCCAGCTCGCAAGCGCTCTCGGCGTCACGCCGGGCACGGCGACGACGATGGTCAAGGCGCTGGCCGATTCGGGCCTCGCGCACTACGAGCCGTATGCGGGCGTGCGTCTGACGCCGGCGGGCGAGAAGCTCGCAAGCATGGTGCTGCGGCGGCATCGCCTCATCGAGCTGTTTCTCGTCAACGTGCTCGGCATGAGCTGGGCCGAGGTGCATGACGAAGCCGAACATCTCGAGCACGCCGTCTCGGAGCGCCTGATCGATCGCATCGACGAGATGCTGGGAAGGCCGACTGTCGATCCGCACGGTGACCCCATTCCCACGGCCGAGGGTCACGTCGCGCCGAGCGCCGCGAGCGATCTGCTTTCGTGCCCCGTCGGGGTGGCCGTGCGCGTCACGCGCGTCATCGACCAGGACCCCCAGTTCCTCCACTTCGTGGAAGCGAGTGCACTGAAGCCCGGCGAGCAGGTCACGGTCGAGGCGCGCGACGATGTCGCGGACCGCGTGAGCCTGCGCCACAGCGACGGGCGCACGACCACGGTGGGTACGCGGGCCGCGGCAAAGATCCTCGTAAGCCCCGTCTAACGGGCCTCTGACCTCCTTCGCGCTTGACTTTCACACACAGCAGCCTTAGATTTTGATTACTCAAAATCAAAGCTATGGCTATCCAAACACTTCTCCGGCGGTTGTCCGCGTCCCTCATCGTGGTCTGTCTGCTCTGCTGGCCGGCTCCTCTCACGGCGCAACAGGCGGCACCGCCGCCGCAGATGCTGTCCGGCTACATGGACTTCCATTTCAACAAGCCGGCGGATCAGCCCGGCGTGCTGGACTTCCATCGATTCGTACTCCTGCTCAATCACCGCTTCAGCGAGCGCATCCGTTTCGTCGGCGAGCTCGAGCTGGAGCATGCGTTCGTGGAGGGGCTCGAAGAGGCGGGCGAGCTCGAGCTCGAACAGGCGTATCTCGACTTCCTGATCGGTCGCCGTTTCAACATCCGCGCGGGGATGATGCTCGTGCCGATCGGCATCATCAACGAGCGCCACGAGCCGCCGGTGTATCACGGCGTCGAGCGGCCATTCGTCGACACCGTCATCGTGCCGTCGACCTGGTTCGAAGCCGGCGCGGGCGTGCACGGCGAGCTCGGCACGGGATGGCGCTATCGGGCGTTCGTCTTCGCGCCCCTCAACGCGCTGGCGTTCGATGCGGAGGAAGGGATCCGCAACGGACGGCAGAAAGGCTCGCGCGCCACGGTGCGCAACATCGCGCTCAGCGGCCGCGTGGAGTATCTCGGGGTGCCGGGCCTGCAGCTCGGCGTGAGCGGATGGCGCGGCGAATCGAGCTTCGCGGCGCCGCGGCTCGACAGCACCGTCGGCATCATCGAAGCCGACGCGCGCTATCGCGCCGGCCGGCTCGAGACACGCGCGCAGTACGCGCACATCGCGATCAGCGACGCCGCCAACCTCAATGACTCGGTCGCGCGCTCGACCGGCGTGCCGCCCAACATCGCGCGCCAGGTGCGAGGCTGGTACACGGAAGCCGCCTATCGCATCTGGAACTCCGGCGCGCCGCGCGATCTCGTGGCCTTCCTGCGGTACGAGAACTTCGACACGCAGTTCCGCATGCCGGACGGATACCTTCCACTGAAAGAGTTCGATCGCGAGGCCTGGGTCGGGGGACTCACCTACTACCCGGACCCGGATGTCGCCGTGAAAATCGATGTCGTGCAACTCAACAACGCGAGCGGATTCGTGCGGCTCCCGCGCACGCTCAACATCGGATTGGGGTGGTGGTTCTGATGACGACGATCACGACGGCCGGGCTCACGCGCGTCGCGGCCATCGGCGCCATCATGCTGCTCCTCGGAGCGGGCGGGTCTGCCCAGACGCAGAAGCCCATCGAGATCCGCGCCGAGCGCTTCGCCTTCACGCCATCGCGCGTCAGCGTGACGCTCGGCGACGAGGTGCAGTTCCGTCTGGTCAGCGACGACACGGGCCACGGCTTCCGCATTCTCGACACCGACATCAACGTCGCGATCCCGAAGCGCGGGCAGGGAGACGTGATCGTGCGGTTCACGCCGCAGCAAGCCGGGCGCATCGTCTTCGAATGCAGCCGGATGTGCGGCGCGGGCCACAACTTCATGCGCGGCGAGATCGACGTCAAGCCACGGAGCGCGCGATGACGCGTGCACGGCGGGCGGCCTGGCACATCTCGTGGGCCGTGCCCGCGCTGCTGCTCGGCGCGGTGCTGGTCGCGCGCGCGCAGGAACGTCCCGCGGGCGCGGGCGGTCCGCTGGCGGGTCTCACCCCGCGCGAGTTCTCGGAGTTCCGTCTCGGGCTCGACGACTTCCTCGAAGTGGAAACGGCGGAGGAGGGGCTCGGCCCGGCGTTCAACGGCACGAGCTGCGCGGTCTGCCACAACATCCCCGCCATCGGCGGCGGCGGCCTGATTCTCGAGGTGCGCGCGGGCTATCGCGACGCGAGCGGCGCCTTCAGGACGTTCGACCCGACCGGCGAGACGCTCATGCACCTGTTCTCCACGCCGTCGCACGGCTGCCAGCCGGGCGTTCCGGATCAGGCCACGGTGATTGCGCGACGCGCGCCGATCCCGCTCTTCGGCGCGGGCCTGATCGAAGCGATCGCCGACGAAACGCTGCTGGCCCTGGAAGATCCGCATGATCGCGACCGCGACGGCGTGAGCGGCCGCGCCGGGATCGTGCGTGACGTCGAGACGGGCCGTTCGCGCGTCGGACGCTTCGGCTGGAAATCACAGCACGCATCCCTCATCGTGTTCGGGGCCGACGCGTATCGCAACGAGATGGGCATCACGAACGATCTGTTCCCCCTGGAAGTGGCCTTCGGCATCAGTCCCGAGCAGATCAAGGCGTGCGATCCGTTTCCGGACCCGGAGGATCGCATCGACCCCGTCACGCGCCGGCGGGGCATCGACAACTTCGCCTCGTTCATGAAATTTCTGGGGCCATTGCCGCGCGGCCCGATCGGCGACATGGAACGCGCGGGCGAGCGGGTGTTCGGCGAGATCGGCTGCGCCACCTGTCACGTGCCCGCACTGCCCACGGCGGCGAGCGCGAGCGCGGTATTCGACCGCAAGATCGTGCCGCTCTTCTCGGACCTGTTGCTGCACGATGTCGGTACTGGCGACGGCATCCCCCAGGGCGCGGCGACCGAGCACGAGATTCGCACGCCTGCGCTCTGGGGCCTGCGGTTCAGACGTCCACTGCTCCATGACGGCAGCGCGACGACGATCGACGAAGCGATCCGCCGGCACGGCAATGAAGCCGACCGCGCGCAGCGCGCGTTCGCGGGCCTCGGCACCGGAGCCAGGGCGGCGTTGATCGCGTTTCTGAAGTCGCTCTAGCCTTGCTCGCCGCGGTATTCGGCGATCGATGACGGCGTCTCCCACACGCGCACGGCGACGACGTTCAGGCCGCCGTCCCTGGCCGCGTCGAAAATGAGCTTCGCGATGCGCTCGACCGTCGGATTGCTTTCGACAAGGTAGACGGGCTCGCCGAGCTGCTGCAGCGGGGCGACGAGGGGATCGTCGTGCCGCAGAATCATCTTGTGATCCAGCTCCCGATCGATCCACCCTTTGACGATCTTTTTGATGTCGCTGAAGTCGGCGACCATGTTGCGCCGGTCGAGACTGTCCGTGCGCACGTCGACTTCAACGAGCGCGTTGTGCCCGTGCGGGTGCTTGCAGACGCCGTCGTAGTCGAGCAGCCGGTGGCCGTAGCAGAAGTCGATGCGCTTGGTAACGAGATACATTGGAAGCATCGTAACGCATGACTCTGGTACTTCTCTCGGGAGGGCTCGACAGCGCGGTGCTGCTGTCGCATGTCGGAAGCACCGACGAGGTCACGCCGGTCCACGTGCGCAGCGGCTACGCATGGGAGCTGGCTGAGGCGCACTGCATCCGCCGCCTCATGCTCTCCGGGATTGCGCCGCGCCTGCGCCCGTTGCAGACCATCTCCAGCGACATGCGGGACATCACGCCCGAAGGACACTGGGCGTTGACGGGGATCGCGCCCGCGTATCACACCGCTGACGAGGCGGTGTATCTCGAAGGACGCAACATCATGCTGCTGTCGAAAGCGGCGGTGCTCGCGTCCCGGATGGGCATCACCACCATTGCGATGGGGCTGCTCAAGGGCAACCCCTTTCCCGACGCCACGCCCGCGTTTCTGACCGCGATAGGGCGTGCGCTGTCGCTCGGCCTCGCGCACGAGATCCAGATCGTCACGCCGCTCTCGACATGGACGAAGGCGGATGTCGTGAAGGAAGCCAGGCGCGTGGGGCTGCCGCTCGATCTCACGATCTCGTGCATGGCGCCCATCGGCGGCCGTCACTGCGGCACCTGCAGCAAGTGCCGCGAGCGGCACGACGGCTTCGTGCAGGCCGGCGTAGAGGACCCGACCGACTACGCGAACCGGTCGATGGTGGACCTAGGAGGTCCGAAGCCGAATTGAACCGTCGCTCGTCCTGAGCTTCAGGACCTTGCCGCCCGCGCCGATTTTGCCGCGCAGCGTGCGGCGCTCATCCCGCGTGCGGTCGCTCTGATCGCTGCTGCCTCCTACCGACAGCTGGCTTCGTACCGTGCCATCCTGCGTCTCGGCATCGAGCTCGGCGCCGAAGCCTTCGGGCACTTCCACCACCACCGACCCGTCGCCCGTGCGCACCGACCAGTCGTCCTGCATCACGGTGTTGCGCTCGGCGCGCACGACGACCGATCCATCCCGCGTTTCGAGCGCGAGCGACGAGGGGGACCCCGTGACGCGGATGCTGCCGTCGCCCGATCGCGCGTCGACGCGCCCGGCAACGCGCTCCAGCGTGATCGACCCGTCGCGCGTGACCACGAGCACGTCTCCCGCCGCTTCGGACACACGCACGCTGCCGTCATCGGTCCGGAGCTCGAGCCGCCCGTCGATGCGCTCGACGGAGATCGACCCGTCGCGCGTGGCCACGATGAGACGCGTGCCGCGCGGGACCGACGCGATCAGCCTGGCGCTCGTGGAGCGATGGAAACCGATGCCGATGAACTCTTTCTCGGAGGCGGGACGCCTGACCTCGACGCTGACGCGATTGTCTTTCGCGTCGCTGACGACCTGCATGCCTGCGACCGCCTCCTTGTCCGAGCCCCGCTTCTCGATCTCGACGAGGACCTCGGGGCGATCCCACTGGCGTACCTGAATCGAACCGTCGAAGGTTGCGAGATTCACTTCGGGGGTTTCGCCCGCGGGAAAACGTTTCTCCTCCCGCTCGACAACGGCGTGGGCGTCCATCTGCACCGTACAGCCCGACGCGAGCAGAAGCACGGGAAACGCGAAGGCGGCAGTCAGTGTTCTGGACATGTGGCTATAGACGGGTACCGCGCGTCAGGGTTCCGAAAACACCATGACGCCACCCAGCCAGGTCTGCCTGACGCGGAGGCTCTGATCGAGGACGGCGAGGTCGGCCTTGCTGCCTGGCGCGATGACGCCGAGGCCCTGCAGACCCAGCTCGCGGGCCGGCGTGGTCGCGCACATCGCGGCGGCGTCGACCAGCGGCACGCCCACCGGACCGACCAGCGTCGCGAACGCCCTGTCCATCGTGAGCACGCTGCCCGCGATCGTGCCGTCGGCAAGGGTGGCCGTGGCGCCGACCGTGATCGGATACCCCCCGAGCATCGCGGACGCGCCGCGCGGCAGGCCCGACCCGGCCGTGCCGTCGGTGATGGCCATGATGCGTTCGGCACGTTTGGCGGCAATCGCGACGCGCATCGCGGCCGGATGCACGTGCACGCCGTCGCAGATCAACTCCGCCGCGATCTCCTCGCTCGCGAGAATCGCTCCGGTGAGGCCCGGATCGCGATGCGACATCGGGCGCATGCGATTGAACAGATGCGTGGCGTGACGCGCGCCGGCCTCGATCGCGGCCATCGCCTCCTCATACGTCGCCCCGGAATGGCCGAGCGACACGCGGATGCCCGCCCCCCGCAGCGCGCGCAACAGCTCGAGCCCGCCCTCGAGCTCGGACGCGAGCGTCACGATGCCCACGTCGGACCGGTACGCGCCGATCGTGCGCAGAAGATCCTCGGCGGTGTAGGTGCCACTGGCGTGCGACTTGTCGCGGGTATGAGAGGGACAGGTCTCGCCTGAATTGCGTGCGACACCTGCCCCGCCACTGAGCCACGACGAGACGTCAACCGGTGACACCCTCGGTGGCATGCGCAGACACTCACGCGGCTGGGCGCCGTTGTACTGAGGGTTGATGAAGTTGCTCTCGAGATGCGCGGGAAGCACACGCGCCCCCGTGACGAGGCCGCCAGTGCGGATCGCCGCGATGTCGCCGAACAGTGTGGCGAGCGCCGCGGGCGCGCAGGCCACGGTCGTCGGACAGAACGCCGTCACGCCCCAGCGCGGGAGCCGCTCCGCCACGGCACGCACGGCGCCAGGGCCGTCGAGCACGTCATGCCCCGCGACGCCATGCACGTGCACGTCGATGAAGCCAGGCACGATCACGTATCCATCGAGCGCCACGTGCAAGGCGCCGTCGAACGGCGGTCGCGCCCCCTGCTCCACATCGACGATCACATCGTCCTCGATGATGACCGTGGCTGGGCTCAGCACGCGATCGGCGAGCACCACGTCGGCGCCGGAGAGCACGATCATGAAATCGACGCGCCCGCGTGCCATTCGAGCTTGCGTCGCACAAGCGGGGTGGCGCAGTCGCGGGCGGACAGCATCGCGCCGGCGCGGAACAGCTCGCGATCGAGCCGCGCCAGCAGCCGCAGCAGCTCGCGGTGGCCCGGCGCGCTGCAGACGATGACGCCGCCGCTGAGGCTGGCCGGAAACCGTTTCTCGTCGAGAAAGTCGCGATCGAGCGTGATGAGCGTGCGCATCTGATCGCGGGCGCGTGTGAAGTGTTCCAGGTCGGCGGCGCGGCGAAGGTCGTCGTGCTCGAGCACGAAGAGCACGTCCCAACCGAGCGTCACGCGCATGGCTTCGACGATGTGGCAGGGGAGATTCGCGTCGGCATAGATGCGGGGCGCGTCCGACAGGCGTGACGCGAGCGGGGCCAACTCCGACGCCAGGGAGCCCATCGCCACAGTCTAGCAGTGCTTGGTGCCGGGTGCCGGGTGCTCTGACGGGGGCTCGATGTTAGGCTACGTCCGCTATGACACAACCTGTTTCCGCCGGGAGCGGCTATGACGCCGCGGCCATTCTGCTGGCGGCCGTCATCGGAGTTGTCGTGCTGCTGGCGGTGGTGATCTGGCGCAAGGGGCGGAAGCTGCCCGGCGAGCATGTGTTTCGGGCGAGCCGGTTGAGCAGCGGCAACCGGATATTCCCGACGCAGGTCCAGATCACGCCGCAGAGCATCATGCACTACACGCCCGAATGGTTCGGCCGCAAGGAGCACTCGATCCACATCGCGCATGTCGCGTCGGTGCGCATCGACACGAACCTGATGTTCTCCGACGTGGTGATCGAAAGCTCGGGCGGCACGAGCACCGTGACCTGCCACGGGCACAGCAAGGCGGACGCGGCGCGCATCAAGGAGCTCGTCGAGCAGCACCAGTCCGGCTATTACCGCACGCGGCATGCGTGACGCTCCGCTCGCGGCGCGCTTCTCGTCGCTGGTGCAGTCGCCGCTGCGCGCATCGCTCCTCCGCTTCCTGCACGCGCACCAGGGGGACACCTTCGACGTCGAGCGCCTGATGCACACGTTCGGGCGGATGCGGCTCGACGTCGAGAACTGCCTGACCGAGCTCGAAGGGTTCGGCGTGGCGGCGCGCGCGGGGAACCGCGGCTATCGGTACGTCCCGCCGGGCGGACAGCTGCGCGCGCTGATCGACGCGTTCGTCGCGCGCCGCGCCGAGCCGTCGCAGGAGGAGCGGTCGGAAGCCGCGCTGCGGTTCCGCGAGATGCTGGGGCGCGACGAGAAGATGCTGATCATCTTCGAGTGGGTGCGCACGGCCGCGAAGGCCGACATCGCCGTGCTGATTCTTGGCCCGACCGGATCGGGCAAGGAAGTCGTCGCGCGCATGATTCATGAGCTGAGCCGGCGGCGCGAGCGCCGCTTCGAGGCCGTCAACTGCGCCGCGGTGCCAGAGGCGCTGTTCGAGTCGGAGATGTTCGGGTACGAGAAAGGCGCGTTCACGGGCGCGAGCGCGCGCAAGATCGGCAGGCTGGAGCTGGCCGACGAGGGCACCTTCTTCCTCGACGAGATCAGCGAGCTCGCGCCGCCGATGCAGGGCAAGCTGCTGCGCGCGCTCGAAGAGCAGCGGTTCGAGCGGCTCGGCGCGCAGAAATCCATCGGCGTCGACTTCCGCCTGATTTCCGCGACCAACCGGCCGATCGAGCAGATGGTGCGCGAAGGACGATTCCGCGAGGATCTCTACTACCGCGTCAACGCGTTCTCGATCCGGCTGCCCTCCCTGCGCGAGCGCGCCGGAGACATTCCGATGCTTGCCGAGCGCTTCCTCGCGCGGCACACGAGCGGGCTCGACACCGGCGCGCGACGCTTCTCTGCGAGCGCCATGAAGGCACTCGAAGCGTATGGCTGGCCCGGCAACATCCGCGAGCTCGACAGCGCCGTCGCCCGAGCGGTACTGTCTGCCGAAGGCCCGGCGCTCACGGCGAAAGACTTCGAGTTCCTCAGCGGGCCGGCGGCCGCGGCCCGCGCGCCGGCATCGACACCCGGGCGCACGCTCGCCGACGCCGAGCGGGGGCACATCCTCTCGGTCCTCGACGCCACCGGCTGGAACAAGCGCCGGACGGCCGAGATCCTCGACATCAGCCGAGGCACCCTGTATCGCAAGATCGCGGACTACGCCCTGCGCCCATCGCCGGTCGCCGATCTGTAATCGCATGTGCTGTTTTTGAACATGTCGGGCGCGTCCGACGCCAGCGGGGACCGTTCACAGAAACAGCCATCCAACCCTAAGCTGTAACAAACACGTAACTTATCGACGCGAACCTCCAAGCCCGGCCCACGGGCAGCGATCTTGCGATTGGGCGCCCTTTACGGCTCGTCCCGATCGACCCCATGGCTTCACCCCAGCGCCCCCCGAAATCCGCCTCACGGCGCCCCCTGACCTGGGCCGCCGGCGCGCTCGCGTTTGCAGCGCTCGGCCTGGCCTCGCCCCTCATTCTTCCGGTGGGTCCGATGGGCAGCGTGGCTGCGGGTCTCGCAGGGATGCTGGCGCTCGGGCTCGTGGTGCGCGAACGGACGGCTCACAGGGCTGAGCTCCAGGCGGCGCGTCAGGAGGCACGCGAGCTGAGCGTCCTGCACATGTCGGCCATCGAAGCGCTCGCGCTCGCCATCGACGCGAAGGATCAGACCTCGCACGCGCACATCGGGCGGCTGCAGCTGTACGCCGCGCACCTCGCGACCGAGATGGGGATGCCGGAGCCCGAGGTGCAGGGCGTGCGCACGGCGGCCCTGCTGCACGACATCGGCAAGCTCGCGGTGCCCGAACACATCCTCTCGAAGCCGGGCCCGCTGTCACCCGACGAGTTCGAGAAGATTCGGGCGCATCCGAAGATTGGCGCGGAGATCATCGCGCGGGTGCCGTTCCCGTATCCCGTCGCGCCGCTGATCCTGTCGCATCACGAGCGCTGGGACGGCAAGGGCTACCCGGCGGGCCTCGCGGGTGAGGCGATTCCGCTCGGCGCGCGCGTGCTGTCGGTCGTCGACTATTTCGACGCCTTGACGACCGATCGTCCGTATCACCGGGCGATGCCGCGCGACGCCGCGCTCGACCTCCTCAGGCAGGAATCGGGACGCGCGCTCGATCCCGGCATCGTCGCGCTGTTCCTCGCGCGGTTGCCGCAGCTCGAGGCCGAGGCGCGTGATCGGGATCTGCTGCCGTCGCCCGCCGGCCCGGACGCGACCGCAACGGCGGCGCCGGAGGCCAGCGACGCGGCGCGCGCGCACGCCGTGCTGAAAGAGATCTCGCTCGCGCATCGCGAGATTTACGCGCTGTACGAAATCGCGCAGGCCCTTGGATCACAGCTCGGCGTGGCCGACACCATGTCGATCATCTCGTCGAAGCTCACGAACATCGTACCCTTCACAGCCTCGGCGCTCTTCCTGCTCGACGAGGGAGGCGAGACGCTCAGTTGCCGCTATGCGATCGGCACTGACGCCGACCTCCTGATGCGCGCAAAAGTGAAGGTCGGTGAGGGACTGAGCGGATGGGTCGCGCGCAACCGGCGCTGTCTCGTCAACGCGCGCCCCGAAGCGGACCTCGAAGCGGGAGCATTGACCGCGCCCCTCGCGCTCAAGTCGGCCCTCGTCTGCCCCCTGATTTATCACGACCATTTCATCGGCACGCTCGCGGTTTACCACACGGAGCCGGGGTTCTACCGGGAGGACCACCGGCGCCTGCTCGATCGCGTGGCCGAGCAGGGGGCCGCGGTGATCCACAACTCGATCCTGTTCGAGCAGACGCAGTCCGACTCGCTGACCGATCCCCTGACGGAACTGCCGAACACGCGCTTCCTCTTCATGCACCTCGCGCGGGAGATCGCGCGCGCGAGCCGGCACGGCACGCAGGTCTCGCTCCTTATCGCGGACCTCGACGGATTCAAGGAGATCAACGACACACTCGGTCACCACATCGGCGATCGCGCGCTGGCCGAGGTCGCGCGCGTGCTGCGCTCGGCGATCCGGCCGTACGACATCTGCGCGCGCTATGCAGGAGACGAGTTCGTGCTGGTGCTGTCTGGCTGCCACGCCGAAGACGCCGAGCGCAAACGCCTCGAGCTGCAGCAGGCCGTCGACGCGATGCGCTTCGAGGGGGGCGGACGGCTGCTGCCGCTCGGCATCAGCGTCGGCTGCGCGGTCTTTCCCGACGACGGGCAGAGCCACGAAACGCTGCTCGCCGTGGCCGACAGCCGGATGTACAGGAACAAGACCGGCCGCAAGCACCAGGCCGCAAGCGCGCCCCGCGCCGTCGACGCCGATCCGTTCGTCGACATCGCCTAGACCTACTAGAATCGAGTCGTGCTCCTGACGCTTCCCGCAGTGGAGGTGCGACGCGCGACACCGCAAAGCCGCGTGCTTCGCCTGGCGTGCGGCGGCGCCTTCCCGTATCGCGCGGGCCAGTCCGCCCTCATCGGTCTGCACGGCCAGCCCGATCGACGTCACTACTCGCTGGCCACGCCGCCCGGCACTGCGCGCACGGATCAGACACTCGAGTTCTTGGTGCGCACCGATCGCGACGGATCGATCGGCCCGCATCTCGACGGCGTACAAGCGGGCACGCTCGTCGACGTGGAAGGCCCGGCCGGCACGTTCGTGTTCCCGGACGCGTTCGACGAGCGCGCGTGCCTGTTCGTGGCAGGCGGTACGGGCATCGCCCCGATTCGCGCGATGCTGCTGCACGCGACGACGCTCCCGGACGTGCGCCTCGCACTGGCGTACAGCGCAAGGAGCTCGCGCGAGTTCGCCTACATGAGAGAGCTCGGGGACATGCACGGCCTGCGCAGACTGCTGACCGCGACACGCGAGGCCCCCGCGAGCTGGCGCCACGCTCGCGGGCGCATCAATCAGACGCGGCTCGCCGGCCTGCTCGAGTCGCCAGAGACACTCTGTTTCGTGTGCGGGCCGCCAGCGCTGGTCGAGGACGTGCCGCAGGCGCTGATGAAGCTTGGCGTCGAAGAGCGGAGAATCCGGACGGAGATCTTCTAGGGCTTCACGTCGAGCCGTGAGGTCACGCCGCGCACGCCCGTGACGGCGCGCGCGAGCTCCACGGCGCGATCCCGCTCGGCGGCCGAGGCCACCCTGCCCGACAGCGTGACGGCGCCGTTCGCGGCGTGCACGTCGATGCGCCGCTCGCCCACCTGTGTGTCGTTGAGCAGCGCCGTCTTCACCCGCGCGACGAGCTCGACGTCGGCGAACTGCTGCGAGGTGGCGGCCGAGGTGACGCCGGTCTTCGACGCGGCGCAGCCAGGCGCGAGCGCGAGTACCGCCACCAGTGCGCCGGCCAGACTTAAATCGTAACGTGATCGCACTTACATCCCCATCGCGTGGAAGCCCGCGTCGACCATCATGACTTCGCCGGTGACGGCGCGGCCCGACGGGCCGATCAGGAACATCGCCGCGTCGGCGACTTCGGCGGCCTCGACTGTGCGTCGGAGCGGCGCGCGGTCGCGATAGATCTGGAGGATGTTCGAGAAACCGGAAATGCCGGAGGCCGCCAGCGTCTTGATCGGGCCGGCGGAGATCGCGTTGACACGGATGCCCTTCGGCCCGAGGTCGCTCGCCAGATACCGCACCGACGCCTCGAGCGCGGCTTTCGCGACGCCCATGACGTTGTAATTCGGGAAGACGCGATCGCTGCCGAGGTACGTGAGCGTCAGCACGCTTCCGCCTCCCCTGCGCTCCATGAGCGGCGCGGCGCGCTTCGAGACGGCAATCAGCGAGTAGGCGCTGATGTCGAGCGCCATGCGGAAGCCGTCGCGGGTGGTTTCAGAGAAGGGTGCCATCAGCTCTTCACGCGGCGCGAATGCCGCGCCATGCACCACGAAGTCGAGGCCCCCGAACTCGCGATCGACGGCGGCGAAGACCTCGTCGATCTGCGCGTCGCTCGAGACGTCGCATGGCAGGATGAGCGGCTGATCCAGCGAGGCGGCGAGATCGCGCACGTTCTCTTCGAGGCGCTCTCCCTGATACGTCAGCGCGAGGCGCGCGCCTGCGGCGGACGCCTTCTGCGCGATGGCCCAGGCGATCGACCGCTTGTTGGCCACGCCGATGATGAGGCCGTGCATGCCGGCGAGCGCGCTCATCGCGAGCGGCGTCCCCTGCCGCCCCCGGGCCGCCCCTGTCC
>JALYRV010000289.1 GCA_030855205.1 Acidobacteriota bacterium
GATCGCGGCGATGACACAGCGTCCTTCCGCCGCGGCATCGATGCAGCGCGTGATGACGGCGCCAGTGATCAGGGGCCTCGCTGCGTCATGCACGAGAATCACGGCCAGCGCGGGATCGAGCGCGGCCGACGTGACGATCGCCTGCAGGGCGGCGCGACGAGACACGGGCGCCAGCGCGTCACCCGACACCGCGGCCGACAGCCATGCCAGCGACGCCGCCGACAGCACGCCTGGTTTGCGCGCGCGCCGGGCCAGTATTTCCAATGCGCTGGCCGCGCCCTCGCCGCGGCCGCGCGCGGCGGCCTGGAGAAGGATGGCCGCTTCGACCTCCGTGACCGACGCCTGATCGGCAAGCCGCGCCGCGCTCTCCATCAACGCCGATGCCACCTGATCGTCGCGCTCGCCTGCCAGGGCGGCAATCAGCTCCGCGCGCCGCGGAGCGCGAGCCGCGGCGTCCATGGCGGTCACCGACTGCGCCAGCGCGTACGCCGCCACGCGGCGTACGCCGGCATCGCGATCGTCCAGCGCCTTGCGGATCGTGTCGCGGCCCTGCGCGTGCGATGCGTGCGATTGTTCGAGACGCCCCAGCGCGCGGATGGCGAGCGCGCGCAGCGCCGCCTCGCGGCTTCTCGCGGCAGAGACGAGCAACTCGACGTCGCCCGGCTGCGCCGCCCGCCTGTCCTCGGCGAGCACGATGGCCTCACGCGTGACGGAGGCCTGCGGCGCAAACGCGCCGGAGGAAACGAGTGCAATGACGGCCGCGCCTGCAAGCCAGGGCATCAGGAATCCTTTCGTGTGATCAGGCGCGACGCGCTCGCGACCGCTTCCGCGTACCACGTCGTCCAGGCGGTGATCGCCGCGTCCCGGTCCTTCGCGCTGTCGGCCCGCTCGCGCTCGAGCCGCACGCGGCCCGCTTCCTCGACCAGACGCCCGACGGCCGCGGCCTCACCGGCGGTCGCCGATCCCATCAGCCACGCGGTCGCCGCCACGGCCGCGGCTACGTTGCGCATCTCGGCGGCGCTCGTCTTGTCGGGCGTGTCGTAGTTGGAGTGGTAATAGCGATCGGTGAAGTGCCAGTCGAGGACCGATGGAATCCCCTGGCTGCCGAACACCGTGTGATCGCTGCCCCCTTCATAGGGATTCGATCGCACGACCCACCCCGTGCGCGTGCCGACGCGACGCGCGATCGCCAGGTGAAGGTCGTTGATGATGTCTCCCTTGAGCGTCTTCGGGTCGACGTCCCCCTTCCCCCACTCACTGTGCGGATCCCACGCGCGGTCGTACACCGCGCCAGGATCGGGCCAGCGTTCGACGAGGAACGTTCCGCCCGTCTTCGTCACGTCCTCGCCCGTCATGTCGAGCGAGAACATCCACTTCACACCCTTCGCCTGCTCGGGAAAATCCTTCAGCCACTGGCGGCTTCCGGAGATCTCATCGAGCCAGAGGAACGTGATCGTGCGCTCCGGCCGGGGCAGCGTGCCGGCAACAATCGCGCGGTGCATGGCCGCGGCCATCTCCGCGAGTGTGGCCGATCCGCTTGCGTTGTCGTTGGCGCCGGGCTCCTGCACGTGTGCCGCGATCACGATGCGCTCGGCCGGCAGCGTCGCGCCGGGAATCTCGCCTATCAACATCCGCGCCGGACGCCCGGTGAACGTCGAGGCGATCGTCACGCGGGCCCGCGCCGATCCTGACGCGATCCTCGCGCGCAACGCCGCCGCCGCGCGGGGTGATGCCTTGAAGCCGAATCCCTGCTTGACCTTGTCGTACGGAATCGACGACCACTGCAGGATGCCCCACTGATCCCGCGGAGGCTCGGGCACGCCGGGAGGCGTGGGCCGGATGTAGGCGCCGAGTGCCGTCGACACCACGCCGGCCGCACCGCGTGTCGAGGCCTCGCGCCAGAGACGTCCCGCGTCCGCGTCGCCGACGACGATCGCGCCCTCGAGCGGCTTCCCCTCGTAGTCCGAGGCGCGATCGCCGCGGCCCACATCGACGACGGCGAGCACGCGTCCTCCGGCGGGCGTCGAGAAGGAGTTGATACAGAGCGAGACGCCGTCGGCAGCCTTCGACAGCACCGGCGTTTCGCTCCCATCGTCATTGATCAGCCCCAGCGTGCCGACCGAGTAGTCCCATCCGTGACCCGGGTTCGGATACGTGTGCGCTCGGACGGGAGCGCGATAGGGCCCTTCGGCGAGCGTGGACCGGGCATCGAGCGCGAACCCCGACGACAGCAGGCGCTCCTGGATGCGATCGAGCGACTGATCGAAGCCGTCGTTGCCGGCGAGCCTCCAGAAGCGGCTCATGAACTCGACGTGCCCCATCGCCGCCTGCCAATCGAACCCGGCGAGCATCACGTCGATCGCCTTCTCCGCGCGGGCCGGCACCAGCCGATCTATCCGGATCTCGGGCGTCTGCACGCGGCCAGGCCGCATCGCGCACGATGCGATCGTGACAATCGCGGCGATCGCGAGCGGGGCCGCCGCTCTACGCATGCGCCGACCATTCCAGCATCTGCTTCTCGAGATCCAGCGGGTACGAAATCGCAACATCCGTCATGACGCCGCTCGCGTCGCGTACAGGCTCGAGTTTCGGCTGCACGAAGCCGGTATACGACGGCATGTTGAGCGTGGCCACACGCCTCACCACCTCGTCGCGCAGCGCCGGATCGAAATGCACGGCGTACGTCTCGACGAGCGCGCGGCCCGCGTCGTAGTCCCCTTCCGACTTGATGCGCTGCACTTCTGCGAGCAGCCGGCCGGCCCCTTCACGGAACGCCTCGATGTCGACGACGGCGTAGTAGGTCTTGCCGTCGCGCCGCCGCACGTCCATCGCCGTCGAATTGGCCAGCAGCCAGTGGACGATCAGCTGACGGTTCCGCATGTGATCCTCTTCGATCGTCGTGCCTTCGCGCACCCGGCGGAGCTGCACGATCGCATTGCGCGCGTAGGCTTCGTACTCCGCGCGCACGATGGCGCCGTGATCGGCGGCCGGCACGAGATCGAGCTCGACCATCTTTGGATCGGCCACGAAATAGAGGGCCACGAGGTCTGCGCGCGATTCCTCGAGGGTCGAATACAGCTCCTTCAGCGCGAGTTGCGGCTGGCCGGCCAGCCGGTCCGCGACACGCCCGGACCCGTGCCCCAGCACCTCGTGAATGTTCGTCGTCAGCTCCGACGCCAGGCTGCTCCACCGCTCGGCACGATCGGCTTCCTCATCCGACCATGCGAACTCCTTACGGAACGACGCGGGCGTCGAACGGTCGTACGCCTCGGCCACGTTCGACAGCGACACCGACTTGCTGCCGTGCGCCTCGCGGATCGCCTGGTCGTTGGGCAGGTTGATGCCGATGGGGGTCACCGGCGCCGAATCGCCGGCTTCGATGACGACGTCGATGGCGCGCGCGGTGACGCCGCGCACATCCGTCCTCCGCCACTGCGGATCCCACGGCATGCGCGCTTCGAACCACGCGGCCGACTCCGCCAGCCGCTGGATGCCGGCGGTCTTGATCGGATCGACGTAGAAGACGAGCGCTTCCCAGGCGCCCTTGACGCCGCGCGCGTCCATGTAGACCTCGACGAAACCGTTGATGGTGTCGACCGGCGAGTCTTTGTCCTCGACCCATGCGATGTCGTACGCGGCGCGGTCCGCCTCTTCACCCGTGCGATAGAAACGCACGAGTGCTTCGAGCGCGCGCCGCATCGCGGGGGTCGCGTGCGGGAGCGCGTCCTCGAGATGCCGCGTGATGCGTGCGATCGCCTCGCCGTACATCCCTCCTTCGCGATAGACCTGCTCTTCGAGCGTGCCGTCATGATGCTTGACGAGGCGCGAGTTCAGGCCGTACCGCTCGGTGAAACCTTCGAAATCCGCCATGCGGACGTTCGAGTACAGATTGTTGGCGCTCGCCTGCAGGATGTCGGCGCCGTCCTGCGGCGCCTTGCTCGTCACGAATGGTTCGACGCGCGCGTCGAAGAACATGGG
>JALYRV010000290.1 GCA_030855205.1 Acidobacteriota bacterium
GCGGGCGTCGCCCAGGTCGGCCACCACGGATGCGAGCGCCTCGGCGCGCCGCGCCGTCAGCACGAGGCTTGCGCCGTCGGCCCAGAGCCGCGACGCGATCGCCGCGCCGAGTCCGCGCGACGCGCCTGTCACGAGGCACCGACGTCCGTCGAGCGCGCCCATCCTACTTGACGACCATGAACGCCAGGGATCCGCCAGGCACGCAGAACACCTCGTGCGTCGCGGCGAACTCGAGCAGCCACTTGGACACGCCGTTGACGCCCGCGCGGCCGAAGTCGTGCCAGGCGATCACGCTGCCCGGCCGGCAGCAGGCGAGCGCCTTCAAAGTGTCGGACTTCACATACTCGTAGGAGTGCGCGCCGTCGATGAAAAACAGGTCGACCTTGCCGGCGTAGGGGCTGTAATCGAACGTCGCGCTGTCGCCGAACAGCGTCTCGATCTTGTGCCGCACGGCCAGTCCGTCGAAGCAGTAGGCGGCCGCGCCGCTGTGCTTCTTGATGTGCCGGCGATCGACGACCGTCGTGCGCAGCGCGGGCTCCGGCGGCCCCTCGTGCGGCATGTCGAGGGTGTAGACCTTCGCGTCGTCGGGACTGTTGAGCGCGAAGTGCGCGGCGGTGTAGCCGCGGAGCGTGCCGATCTCGAAGACCACGCGCGGCTTCAGCGCCCGGCACAGCAGGCACAGGCTGATCAGATCGACGGTATAGGACGGGACGGCGCCGAACCAGGCCCCCTTCGTCTTGACGGGCGTCCGGACCTGAAGCTCGATGGGCAGGTGATCGGGGACATCGATCACGTCGGCGATGTTGCGCTGCGGCAGCCCGTGCGAGCCGGCGTAGCTCTTGAGCAGGAACAACGCCTCGGTCGTGTAGCCCACGAAACGGTACGGATTGCCCGCGAGCGAGAGGGCGCTCAGGTTCCCGCCGACGATCGCGTTGCGCGCGCCGATCGCCAGAGCCGTCAGTCGTTCACGCAGATCGTTCATGGGCGGTCTACTCCAGCGGTGGCCGAGACGTCACGGCGCTCCTCGAGCAGCCATTCATTCTCGCGCAGGTATGAGAGGGTGCGCAGGATCGCGTCCTGGATGCGCAGCTTCGGCGCCCAGCCGAGCGCGCGGATCTTCGAGGTGTCGAGGAAGATGAACGGGCTGTCGCCGATCCAGCCGCGCGTGCCGCCGGTGTACTTCAACGCCGGCGCGATCCCCAGCTCCGAGGTAATCCAGCCGATCGAATCGTTGACCGCGCAGTATTGATCCGTGCCGAGATTGTAGATCCCGGCCCCCTCGCGGCCGCGCGCGATTGCGGTCAACATCGCGTCGATGCAGTCCTGCACGTACAGGTACGACTTCCGCTGCTTGCCGTCGCCGAGGACCTTCAACTCGGCGGGATCGCGCTTCAGACGCGCGTAGAAGTCGACGATGTGCCCGTGCGAGTAGCGCTCGCCGAGAATCGAGACGAACCTGAAGATCCATGTCTCGAACCCGAAGCCCGTCGCGTAGGCCTGCACGAGCCCCTCGCCGGCGAGCTTCGACGCGCCATAGAGCGAGGTCTGTACCGGGAATGGGGCGTGCTCCGGCGTGGGAAAGACGTCGGGCTCGCCGTACACCGACCCAGTCGAGGAGAAGGCCACCCGGCTGACTCCCGCCTCGCGCATGGCCTCGAGCACGGTGAACGTGGCAATCGTGTTCTGTTCCAGATCGCGGCGAGGCGCGTCGGTTCCGAATCTCACGTCCGCGTTGGCGGCGAGGTGGAATACGAAATCCGCTCCGCGCATCGCGCGCGCGAGCGCCGGCTGGTTGAGCGTGTCTCCCTCGACGAGCGTGAAGCCGGGCCGGCCCATCGCGGCCTCGAGGAAGCGCCGCTGGCCGGTGGAGAAGTTGTCGTACGCGACAACCTCTGCCCCGCTGGCGAGCAGGCGATCCACAAGATTGCTGCCGATAAACCCGGCGCCACCCGTCACGACGTATCTCACGAGACGCTCCCCTTCACGAACCGGTGCCTCGTACCACGACCCAGGCCGTGCGGGCGAGTATCTTGAAGTCCAGCCACAGCGACCAGTTGTCGATGTACTGCAGGTCGAGCCGGACCCAGTCGTCGAAGCTGCTGATCTCATTGCGCCCGCTCACCTGCCACAGGCAGGTAATGCCCGGTCTGATCGACAGCTTCCGCTTGTGCCACAACTCGTATCGCTTCAGCTCGTGCGGGCCCGCCGGCCGCGGCCCCACGAGGCTCATGTCCCCCTTGAGCACGCTCCAGAACTGCGGCAGCTCGTTGAGGCTGAACTTGCGCAGCACGCGGCCGAGCGGCGTGATGCGCGGATCGTCCTTGATCTTGAAGACCGGGCCCGACATCTCGTTCCGATCCATCAGGTCGGCCTTCCGATCGTCGGCGTCGGCCACCATCGTCGTGAACTTGTATCCGGTGAACGGCTTCCCTTTGTAGCCGATGACGCGCCACGGGTAGAACACCGTCAGCGATGGTGACGTGATCTTGATCGCCAGAGCAATCATCGCGAAGACCGGCAGCAGCAGAATGAGCATGACCGCCGACACGACGATGTCGATGGCGCGCTTGATGAACAGCGCGTCGGAATTGAGGTGCGGGGGGGAGAGCACGATCTCCGGGAGCTGCAGCTCGTCCGCGAAATACAGGAGCCGGAGGTCGCGCGGCGTGCCGCGCAGCAGCGCCTCGGGCACGACGCGGAGCGTCACGCGGAAATAGTCGCAGACGTTGACCAGGCCGGGCAGCCAGGTGGCCTCGGATGGACCGATCACCGCGATCACTTCGTGAATCGGCGTGTGGATGAGCACGTCGCCGATCTCGTCGGCCGTGCCGAGCCGCATGGCCGGCGGGATCGCGGCGTCGCCCTCGGGCGGCGCCCCGACGGTGAAATACCCGGCCTCCGCGAAGTCGGCCGACTGCGCCCGCGACGCGAAGAACCCGCGCATCCACCCCACGCCAGGCGCCTCGCCGACCACGGCGATGCGCCGCACGTAGTGCCCGGATCGCGCGCGCCGCACCTTGTACGCGCGAATCGCGACGCGGTGCGCGAGGAACAGGAGGGCGGTCATCCCGCCGAACAGAAAGACCAGTCCGCGACTGATGCCGCCGGCGCGCAGCGTGAACAGAAGCAGCGTGAGCACGCCGGTGCCGACGATCGGGGCGGCCGCGCAGCTCAGCAGCAGCCGCGTGCGCGACTGCCGCAGTAACGGCAGATATCCGCCGAAGGCCTGCATGGCCGAGATCACGGCCGGAGCCACGACGATGAGCGTCGTGGCGAGACGCGCCAGCGGCGGCAGCTCCGGCCCTGCCTGCGGGCCACCGGAGCTGGCCGGGATGCCCGTCCGCATGAGCCATTCGCCAAGGAGCGTGCCGGGCGCAAGGTGATCGTTCAGGCTCGGCGCGATCGCGTACGCGCCGATCAGCGCGACGATCAAGGCATTGAGATCGAGCAGGCGCAGGAAGGTGGCCGGCACGGCGTCGACCGGGGCCATCCCCCTGCCATTCTGCAGGCCGGCGCGGCGCCGATCCTGGTGCGCGGCCGGATCGGACGCCGTGCCGGCGGACCACAGATCGCGCGACGGCGACGCAGGTGTCACACGCGCCCTCCGCCGACACCCGCCAGCCGAACCATCTCCGCTTCGAGCGGATCGAAATACGCCTCCCACGACCAGCGCGTGGTCACGAGCGCATGACCACCCGCGGCAATCCGCGCGGCCCGGGCCGGGTCCTGAAAGAGTCCGATGATCGCGTCGGCGAAGCGGGCCGGGGCGTCCGCGAGCACGATCTCCTGCCCGTCGGCCGCGCCAATGCCCTCATTCGCGACCGTCGTCGCGACCACCGGGCGGCGCGCCGCCATCCCCTCGAGAATCTTGTTCTGCAGCCCCGCCCCGATCCTCAACGGATCGATGGAGACGGCGGCTTTCCAGAGCCACGGGCGCAGGT
>JALYRV010000093.1 GCA_030855205.1 Acidobacteriota bacterium
CAACAAGACCGACCTGATTGGCGCGACCAACTACGACCCGAAGCACGACGTCATCCGCGTGCCGATGCAGGTCGACTCCAGCCGCACCTCGCGGATCGATCAGCTGACGATCGTCTTCTCCGACGTCACGAAAGATGCCGGCAAGCTCGCCATCGCGTGGGACACGACGGTCGCGACGGTGCCGTTCACAGTCGGAAAGTAAACGGTGCTTGCAGTGGGCCGCCGGATGTGGACTTGCTACTTCGAGATGTCGAGGGCGCGGCCCGCGCCGGTGGCGGTGATGTAGGCGAGGATGCGGGCGTCCCGGGTGGCAATCGGGACGCCCAGCGTGCGCGCAGTCGCGACGAGGATCCGATCGACGGGATCGGGCAGGGAGGTCGCCGGGATGCTCCCGGCGTCGATGGCAATGGCGGCGGTGATGTCGATGACGCGCAGGCGTCCGAACTCGATTGACTGCCGGATCCAGGACTCGGCGGAGCGTTCGAGGTGTAGCCGGCCCGCCGTAACCAGGGCGGCGATCTCGAACAGCGATACGACCGAGACGATGAGGGTGCCGCGCGAGCGGCCCTGCTCAATCAGCCGGCCCGCGCGGCGGCCGAGGCGCTTCGGGTCATCGACAGATGCGAAGAGCCACGCGTGGGTGTCGAGCAGCACAATCAGCGCTTCTTGCGCGCGAGCCGGCGGCGCGGTGCCGGTTCGAGCCCCGAGTCCGTGAACCATTCGCCGGGAATGGGGTCGAATGGCCGCTCATACTTCAGAATAGTTCCGGCCATCGATCCCACGAATGGCCGGTCTCCTGACGCAGTGTCGCACGCCACCAGGCGTGCCACGGGATTCCCGTGCTTCGTGATCACGTACGTCTCACGCGTCTCGCGCACGCGATCCATCAACTCGAGACACCGAGTTTTGAATGCCGAGGCGGGAATCGTCGTGGTCTTCTCCATGACCACAATTATATGACCAATGCCGCGTGGGATCTACCGGCTCAAGAACGTGTGCAGTTCCTGCCATATTGACGCCGGCGCCGGACGATGGCATCGTCGTCGGGAGGTCGGAAGAGAGAGGGAGTGATGCTTCGGGCCGTTGGAAAGGACGCCGGCATGAATGACCAGGACGAGCGCTTCGAGCGCAGGCTCGTGGAAGAGACATCGAAGCTGCGCGTGGATCTTGCGGGCGTCGAAGTCCGCCTGACGGAGAGGATTGCGCAATCGGAGGGCACGCTCAGGCAGGACGTCGGAGGCCTCGAGGTCCGCATCGAGAAGCGGATGGGTGACCTGCTGAAGTGGAGCTTCGCGTTCTGGGTGGGGCAGGTGATCGCGATGACCGCCATCATGAACGCCCTGCTGCGCTGAGGCGGCTGCGTCTCTGGCGCATCGCGCCGTTATGATGGAGCTATGGCTGGCTGGCGTCTCGAGCACACCTACGCAACGCTTCCGGAGCTCTTCCACACGGCGATCACGCCGACGCCGGTTCGCGAGCCGGGCCTCGTGGCGTTCAACGGTACGCTCGCCCAAGAGCTCGGGCTCGATGCCGACGCGCTGAACACCGCTCAGGGAGCGGCGATATTTGCCGGCAACGCGCTGCCGCCGGGGTCGACGCCGCTCGCGCAGGCGTATGCCGGCCATCAGTTCGGTGGATTTACGACCCTTGGTGACGGGCGAGCGATTCTACTCGGCGAGCAGGTGACGCCGGCCGGTGCGCGATTCGATATTCAGCTGAAAGGCTCGGGGCGCACGCCCTACTCGCGCGGCGGCGACGGACGCGCGGCGCTGGGCCCGATGCTGCGCGAGTACATCGTCAGCGAAGCGATGCACGCCCTCGGCATCCCGACCACGCGCAGCCTTGCGGTGGTGACGACGGGAGAGCCGCTATTGCGTGAGGATGAACTCCCGGGCGCGGTGCTCACGCGCGTGGCGGCAAGTCATATTCGCGTTGGCACCGTGCAATGGGCCGCGGCGCACCGCGACGTCGACGCGCTGCGCGCGATCGCCGAGTACACGCGCGCGCGGCACTTTCCCGAGCTGGCCGATGTCGCCGGGCCCGGCGCCGCGCTCGCGCTGTTTCGCGCGATCGTCGACCGCCAGGCGCGTCTCATCGCGCAGTGGCAGCTGGTGGGATTCATCCACGGCGTCATGAACACCGACAACATGGCGCTGTCGGGCGAGACGATCGACTACGGGCCGTGCGCGTTCATGAACGCGTACGATCCAATGACGGTGTTCAGCTCCATCGACCGCGCGGGGCGCTACGCGTACGTCAACCAGCCGCCGATTGCGCAGTGGAACCTGACGCGCCTCGCTGAGGCGATGCTGCCGCTGTTCGACGCAGATCGGTCGCGTGCCGCAGAGCAGGCGACGAAGGAGATCGAGCGATTCGGCGATTCGTTCGAAACTCACTGGCTGCAGGGGATGCGCGCGAAGCTGGGGCTGTTCGACGAGGAAGCCGAGGACAGGGTACTCGCGGACGACCTGCTCGACTGGATGCACCGCGAGTCAGCCGACTTCACGAACACTTTCAAGGATCTGTCGGCGGTTACCGACCCGGCATGGCGTCAGCGGTTACAGGAGCGCCGCTCCCGTCAGCCGCAGTCGCCGCGAGAGGTCGAAACGTTGATGCGCCGGAGCAATCCCTCCTTCATCCCGCGCAACCACAAAGTGGAAGAAGCGCTCGACGCGGCGATGGGGCGCGATCTCTCCGTGCTGGAGCGCCTGCTCGACGTGCTGCGGTCGCCTTACGACTACAGCCGCGATCTGCCGGACTTCAGCGCGCCGCCGCGTGACCCGCACGGGTACCGGACGTTCTGCGGGACGTAAACTTCTGCGCCGCCCGGTGTACACTGCGGCGCCCACGACCGTCTCAGGGCAGGGAGAACTCCGATGCGAAGAATCATGATGTGCGTGCTGCTGATGTCTCTAGCGCCGGCGTCCACGGGTCTCGCCCGCGAGGTTGCGTCATCGCAATCCGCTGCGCCCGCCGCCCTGAAACCATACGTCGTCGAGTACTACTACAAGGTGAAGTGGGGGCACTTCGACGAGTTCCTTGAGCTGTACAAGAAAAACCACTATCCGATCCTCAAGAAGATGCAGGAGCAGGGGCACATCCTCTCGATGTCAGCGGCCTATCCCCGCAACCACGCCAGCGAACCGGCGCGGTGGGACATGCGCTTTACGATCGTCTATCGCGACGTGCTGGCAGAGCACCTCGATACCGGAGACGCGCTGGTCGAGCAGCTCTATCCCGACCAGGTCAGGTTCAGGAAGGAAGAGCAGCGGCGGTTCGAGCTGCTCCTCGAGCACACCGACATTCCCGTCGTCGTCGAAGACGCAAGAGAGTGGAAATAGTTCGCGCCACCCCCGGCTGGCGGAAGAGCAAGGAGATTCCGGATGCGAAGAATGACGCTGTACGCGCTCGTGATGATGAGCCTGGCGGCGCCGGCTGCGCTCGCGCAAGCGCCGGCGCAGGCCGCGAAGCCAGCGCCCGTGACGCCGATGACGCCGTCGGATCCCCACGACCGGCTCACGTTCTTCGAAGGCAGCTGGACGTACGAAGAAGCCGCGCCTGACATGCAGTTCCGCGAGACCTGCGGGTGGATGCCGTCGGGCCGCCGCCACATGGTCTGCGCCGCGCGACGGCAGACGACAAGCGGACCGCGTGAGGGGACGAGCATCTTCAGCTACCGGGCCGCTGACAAGACCTACATCTATCAGGGCTTCCGCGCGGGCGGCGCCGTGCAGTCGCTCGAGGGACGCGTGTCCGACGATGGGAAGACCTGGGAGTTCTGGGGAGAAGACGGCACGGGCGCGATGCGCACGCGAACGCGAGTGCGGATCGTCAAACTCGAAAGCGGGCGTTTCCGCTTCTCGGAGCAGACAGCCGTCGGGCCTGGGGACTGGTCACCGGAGTCAGTCGTGAACTACCGCGCCGCGCGCTGACCGGATCCCGTCTCGCGCGCTCGAGGTGTAGACTGCGTCGCCGAGACCTCATGCGCGACCGATACGACATCGTCATTGCCGGCGCCCGTTGTGCCGGACGTCTGGCGGACTGACGCGTACGCTTTCGACGGATACGTCGGGAATCGCCACGGCAACATTCGCGTAATATTTCAAACCGGCGGCAATCAGCGGGTGATTGCGAGCGCCCCGGTCGTCGAAGAGGCGCGCCGATGGCGAGGCGATCCGCTCTCGGCCCTGACGGCCGACCACGCCGCCCTACCCATTCACCAGCGACAGAATGTTTCCGTCCGGGTCCTTCAGCCATGCGACGCGCATGTTGCCGGCCTCGTGGATGTCTCCCTTGCGCGTGGTGCCGGGGAAGTCGTAGTGCTCGAACGTCACGCCTCGCTCCTTGAGCGTTGAAACGATGGCGTCGAGATCCGTGCCGACAATCCAGGTGGCGGCCGTCGCTTTGTTGGTGCCGGCGAACTCCGACTCGTAAACGAGAAGCGACGTCGCGCCGCTCTTGAGTCCGATGACGCCTTTCTCGGGCGTCTCTTCGATCGTGAGGCCGAGCACATCGCCATAGAACGTGCGCGCGGCGTTGACGGACTTCACGGCGATGGTAGCGACGGCGTTCTTGCTGGTCAGCATATTTGTCTCCTGCACAGTGGTCGAAGGGCACGAAGCAAGTTCGACACTGCCTATTGAATTCTGCCGAGCTGGCATCGGAAATGCTTTGGATATCGTGAACCCGGCCGCGCGGCGGCCTCCACCAGGAGATGACCTTTGGCTGACAAGTCCCTGCACGACCTGTTCATCGACGAGCTTCGCGACATGTTCGACGCGGAAAAACAACTCATCAAGGCACTGCCGAAGCTGGCGAGGGCGGCGAGCTCAGCGAAGCTGCGAGGCGCGTTCGAGTCGCACCTGAACCAGACTCGCGGGCAGGTGACGCGACTCGAGAAGGTCTTTGCGTCGATCAATGAAAAGCCACGCGGCAAGCACTGCGATGGCATGGCCGGCATCATCAAGGAAGGCGACGCCGTCCTGAAAGAAGGCTTCGACGCCGAAACGCTCGACGCGGCGCTCATTGCCTCGGGACAACGCGCGGAGCATTACGAGATGGCGGCCTACGGCACGCTCGTGGCCTGGGCGCGGATCATGGGGCACGGCGAGGCGGCGCGGCTGCTGCAGCTGAATCTCAACGAAGAGGGGGATGCCGACCAGAAGCTGTCGAACCTGGCCGACGGCGGCGTCAACCAGAAGGCCGCCAACAAGCCGCACTTCATCGATGCGTCGGAGCGGGCGGCGGCGCGCGGAGGCAGGAAGGGCAGCAAGAAGCGCTAGCGGCCCGGCCAGGGGAACTTCCCAAGGAAGACGTCGTATATATTTGACAACGAGTCAAATATATACGACAGTCACTGGGAGGGTCAAATGGGTCTATCGTTTCAGGAAAAGAGTCTGTGGCTGGTGCTGAGCAGCCTGGTCGTGGCGTACGGGTGCTACTTCTACCAGGCATTCGCCAACATGGGTCCCCTGGATGCGGCCGCAGACGTACAGCCGCATCAGATCGCACTCTTCACAGCAGCGGTCGTCTTGCTCGTAATCATGCAGGTCGCCGGTCACGTTGTCATTGCCATGGTCGATCGCCGGAGCGACACAGACGAGCGCGATCGGCTGATCGGACTCGAGGGCACGCGCAACGGCGCCTACGTGCTCGCGGCCGGGGTGTTCTGCTCGCTGTGCGTGGCACTCGCAACCGAGGGGAATTTCATCTTCACGCACCTGCTGCTCGGGTCGTGGGTGCTCGCGCAGCTCGTGGAGACCGCGTCGCAGCTCGTGCTGCACCGGCGCGGGGCGTAGGCCGATGGGCAAGGATGGCGGCCGCATCACGAACGAGATCCGGGCGCTGCGCTTCCACAACGGCGAGATGACGCAGCAGCAACTGGCGGAGCGCGTCGGCGTGACGCGCCAGACGATTAACGCGATCGAGGGGAACAAGTACTCGCCGTCCCTTGAAGTCGCGTTCCGGATCGCGCGGGTATTCGATGTCCCGCTCGACAAGGCGTTTGGGTATGGAGGGAAGTAGACCGGCCCGGGAATGCCTCTGCTCGTCACAACCGGCCGCCGTCGCAGCCCTTGCCGCGGTACGGTGACGCATGCGCAACTGGCTGCTCGTCCTGTCTCTCTCTACCGCCGCCGTTCAAGGCCCTCAGATATTCGCACCCGGCTCGATCTCCGACGCGAACGAACAATGGCGCATCACGTTCACACCTGACGGACGCACGGCCTACTTCGCGGAGAGCGAGAAGTTCTTTCCGTTCACGCGCAAGGCCACCATCTACACATCGACGCTCGGCAACGGCGGATGGAGCGCGCCCGTTGTCGCGCCCTTCTCGGGCACGCACAGTGACATCGATCCATTCATCACGCCGGACGGCCAGCGGCTCTACTTTTCGTCGATCCGTCCCGTGGCCGGCGCGACCAGAGGGGACATCGACATCTGGATGGTGGAACGTACGGCCCAGGGCTGGAGCGAGCCGATGCATCTCGGGCCCGAGGTGAACACCGACGGTGATGAGCTGTATCCGTCGGCTTCGTCTGACGGCACGATCTACTTCGCGAGCGGCCCGCAGGCGCCAGCCGCGGGGAAGCACTACGACATCTATCGCGCGCGCCGCGCGGGCAAGGGTTTCAGCAGCCGCGAGGTGCTGGGGGCCGGCATCAACACGCAGCCGGCCGCGACGGATCCTGGACCGCAGGCGGCATGGGAGTTCAACCCCGAAGTGTCGGCGGACGGCACGCTGATGGTATTCACGTCGTTGCGCCCGGGGGGCCACGGACTCGGCGATCTATACGTCAGCCGCTTTGCCCGCGGTGAATGGACGCCCGCACAGAATCTGGGCGCTGCGGTAAACACGAGCGCCGACGAGTATCATCCGACGCTGTCACGCGATCAGACGCAGCTCTACTTCGTGCGGCGCGGCCCCGCGCCCGGCGATTTCTACAGCGTGCCGACCGCCTCCATCGCCGCGCTGCCACGAAAGCGGTAGGCGGTCTGACGGCGGCGCTGCTCGGGCGCTAGCGCCTCCTCGCGATCCACTCGTCGACTTTCTGCTCGAGCATGTCGAGCGGCAGCGCACCGCCGAGCAGCACGAGATCGTGAAACGCGCGGACATCGAAACGCGGTCCAAGGGCATGCTCCGCCTTCGCGCGCAGCGCCTTCAGCCGCAGCTCGCCGATTTTGTAGGCCAGCGCCTGGCCGGGGTCTGCGATGTAGCGCTGCAGCTCGGTCTCGATGTTGTGCGGAGCAAGCGCCGAGTTCTCGGCAAAGCACGCGCGGGCCTGCTCGATCGTCCAGCCTTTCCAATGAATACCGGTGTCCGCCACCAGACGGCAGGCGCGCCACATTTCGTATGACAGGCGCCCGAAGCGTTCGTAGGGATCGCGATAGATTCCCATCTCGACGCCAAGGAATTCCGCATAGAGCCCCCAGCCTTCGACGAACGCGGTCACGAAGGTGTTGCGCCGGAAGAACGGCTGATCGCCCATCTCCTGCATGATGGCTATCTGCAGATGATGACCGGGCACGCCTTCATGCACGATCAGCGCAGGCAATTCATAGAGTGGGCGCTGATCGAGCTTGCCGGTATTGACGATGAGTCCGCCGGCAACACCGTTGACCATCGAACCCTCGAAATAACGGCCCGTCGTGTAATGGTCTTCGATCTCGCGCGGGACTTCGCGCACCCCGTAGGGGAGACGCGGAAGTGCGTTGCGAAAGAGCTTCGGGAGCTGATCGTCCGCGCGCTTGGCGATCTCCGAGGCCTTCTCCAGCATCTCCTGCCGTGTCTTTGCGTAGAAGCGCTGATCGGTGCGCAGCCAGTGCAGGAACTCGGGGAAAGTGCCCTGGAAGTCCGCGGCCTTCATCTGCGTCTGCATCTCAGCGCGTATGCGCGCGACTTCCTGGCGCCCGATCTCGTGGATCTCATCGGGCGTCATCGCGGTCGTCGTGAACGAGCGCGCGAGGAAGGCGTAGTAGTGACGGCCCTCCTTCAACGAGCCGATGCCGAGACCCGGGCGCGCTCTGGGCAAATAGTCGGCCTCGAGGAACCGAAGCCATGCGCGGCGCCCGTCGGCGATCGGTCCGGCAACGACCGAGCGCGCGCGGCGGCGCAGGGCGTCTGCTTCGGCCGCGGGTATGGAGGAGGGAATCGACGCGAAGGGTGCCAGCAGGGGGTCGACATCAGCCGCCAGAGACGCTTCGATTCTGGCGACCTCGATCGCGTTCTCCACGATGGAACGCGGCTGCACGAAGTCCGTGGCGAGCCCGCGCCGGGCATTGGCGATACCGTCACGAATCAGCTTCGGCGTCGCTTCGAGACGCGAGAGCCACGCCTCGCCGTCTGCCGAAGACGCGATCGTTGTGGTCCGCCCGACAAAGCCAAGGGCCGCACTGTCGCCGCCTTCGTTGGTGAACCCGAGCCTCGCGATGTCAAATGCCGCCCGCTCGATGCGCTCGTTGACCTCGCGGGCCAGGAAGGCATGGTTGAACGCTTCGGCGGCCGGCAAGGCCTTCGGATCGATCGCCGCCAGTCTCGCCCTGAACGCCTTCAAGCGTGTCAGGCGCCTCGCGTCGGCTTCGGGCGTGATGTCAGGCAGCCGGCCGAGCGCAGCGCGGTCCCCCTCGCCCCCGGCTGTCAGCGGATCTTCGGCGCGTTCGTACGATTCCCAGTCAGCGACGATGGCGGCCCAGGCCTGTGCGGGCTGTGACGCCTGCGAGGGCTGGAAGAGGAAGAGAGACGCGAGGGCGGCGGCGGCGAGGAGACGCATGAGGGAGACGATACTTCATCGGTTGTCTCCTCACGTCTCACGGCGTGTGAAGAGGCGCTCGAGGGCATCGGTGCGGTATGCAAAGATGCGCTCGACATCGCGGCGCACGAGCGCGCCGCTGATCCAGCGGGCGCGCGGCAGGTACTCGACGTGATCGATGACGCGGGTGCGATCGCCGGCGGCTTCGAATCGATGGTCGTGCCGCCACCAGCGATAGGGACCGCGCACCTGGTGATCGACGAAACGAACGCCCGGCTCCCATACGTCAATCCGGGTCTGCCACGGGATCGGCATGCCGTAAATACTGATGCGGTAGTCGATCACCAGGCCCTGCCGCATCGCCAACACGCCGGGTGTTCGAATGTCGAACCTGAGCCACGGCGGAGTCAAATGCTCGAGGTTGCGAGCGTCGGCGAAGAACTCGAACGTCTCGTGCAGGGGCGCCGGCACCATTGCTTCGCCATGGATGTGCGACAGCTTCCGGGCCGCCGGGCGCTCACCCGACGCAGGTGACCAGGCGAAACGGTCGAGCAGGGCTGAAGCGGCCATCACCTGTCAGACGCCCATCGCGCTACACTGGATCCGCCAGCTTTGCTCCTCGAGGTCCACATGTTCCGCTCGACTATTGCCGTCCTTTCCATCGCCGCCACGTGTGTGTCGCTCGCGGCGCAGCAACCGCAGCAACCGATTATTCGCAGCGGCACCGACACGGTGCGCGTGTTCGTCACCGTCACCGATCGCGACGGCCGCATCGTCAGCACGCTCACGGAGGACAAGTTCGAAGTGCGTGACGAGGGCAAGGCGCAGCCGATCACCATCTTCGACAACTCGCCGAAGCCGATTCAGATCGTCGTGATGCTCGACGTGTCGGGCAGCATGGACGGAAATCTTGGACTGCTGCGCGCCGGCGCGCGTCAGCTTTTCTCGCGGCTCGGGCCCGAGGATGTCGCGCGCCTCGGCACGTTCGGCAAGGACATCGTGATCAGTCCAGAGTGGACGCGTGACGCGCGCGTACTCGACGGCGCGCTGCCGGTCGAGATTGACAGCCGCGCGCCGACGCCGCTCTGGCGCGCGCTGGACGATGCGATGGCGGTCTTCGATGCGACGTCGGACCGGCGCAAAGTGTTGCTGGTGCTGAGCGACGGAGGCGACAGCGGCCCGATGCTCGGCAAGCGGTTCATCAGCCAGGGCGAGATCATCGATCGCGCGCGGAAGGACGATGTGATGGTCTATGGCATCGGCTTCTACAGCCGCAGGCCGACGGCGCCGCCGATGGGCATGGGACGCGGCGGGTTGTCAGCGGCGCTCGGTGCGGGTGAGCCGGACCCGGGCCTTGCGCGCACGGCGCTCGAGACAGGCGGGGGGTATTCCGAGGTGCGCCCGCGCGATGATCTTGGGGCGGCCTTCGCGGCGATCGCCGAGGAGCTGCACAGCCAGTACCTGCTGGGATTCGCGCCGCCGAAACGCGATGGCAAAAAGCACGATATCGACGTAAAGCTCGCCGACCGCGGGCTCACGCCGCGCGCGCGGAAGAGCTATGTCGCTCCCAAATAATCGAGCTGGCACGACGTTCGCCGTACTCTCTCCGGAGCGAGTGGGGGAAGGATCGTGCCGGCTCGCCTTTGGCTAGAGGCGGCGCAGTGGACGTGCGCCATGCCGTCGCAATCTGCGGCGCACGCCGAGCCAGTAGGCGAAGTAGTAGCCGAGCACGACCGCGCCTGCCGCCATGGAGCCGGCGACACCGGCGGCGATGAACCACGAGTCGCCGGAAAGTCCCGCGCGCCAGGATTCCCACGAGCGCCAGAATCCGTACAGAATCCGCGCCGTGATCACGAGCGTGAGCGAGAGCACCAGCAGCCGGTTCGGCGTGTAGTGCAGCTCGCCGATGCCCGTTTCCCATCTCGTCAACCAGAGCCCGATGAGCCCGAGCGTCATGCCCGCCGCGAGCCCTGCGACCGTATAGAGGAGCGCGCCTGCCACCCAGATACTTGTCACTCCAGCGACCACGAGAAAGATCGCGATCGAGACGCTGAGGCCGGCGAGATTGAGCGCGGCCAGCCAGCCGCGCGCCTTCTGACGCCTCGTGCCGACGCGATATCGCTGCACGATCGACAGCGGGATCAGCACGATCACCGCGAGCACGAGGAGGACTGGAATGACGAGCAGTGGCACGCGTCGCGGTGGCTATTTCGCCGCCGCGCTGGCCGCCGCCGGCGCACCGAACACGTAGCGGTCGAACCACTCCATGTTGTGTTCCATCGCGCCGCGCGTGGCCTTCGGTTTGTTCAGCCCGTGACCGAATCCCTTGTAGATGATCAGCTTCACCGGCACGCCGACGTCCTGCAGCCCCTGATACAGCTCATAGGCGTTGGGCGTAGGTACGCGCGTGTCGAGCTCGCCGTGCTGGATGAGCGTCGGCGTCTTCGCGCGTTTGATCTGCGTCATCGGTGACGTCAGCGCGTAGATCGCAGGGTCGTCCCACGGCGTGGCTTTGAGGTACTGGCGCGTGAACGGATGAATGTCGGTATTGACGTAGTACGTCATCCAGTTCGAGATGCCCGCGCCCACGGAGATGGCCTTGAAAGGCTGACGCTCGTGCGTTGCGAGGAAGGCCGAGATGTAGCCCCCCTGACTCCAGCCCATCACGCCCATGCGCCCGGAATCGACAAGACCCTCCGCGATCAGGTGGTCGACGCCCGAGAGCACGTCCCACGCGTCGCCGACGCCGAGATTGCGCACGTTGAGCGAGCGGAATTTCTCGCCGTATCCCGCGCTGCCCCGGTAGTTGGGCTCGAGGATGACGGCGCCTTTCGCCAGCCACTGCTCGATCGGATACGGGGACGCGTTCGCCACGCGATACGGGCGCGAGATGCCGGTCGGACCGCCATGGATGATCACGAGCAGCGGATACTTCCGGCCCGCCCGATAGTCCGCGGGCTTGTGCAGCACGCCCTCGATCTCGGCGCCGTCCTGGCTCTTCCACGAAATCATTTCGCGGCTTCCGACGGCCCAGCCGCGGATCTGATCGCCGAAGGATGTCAGCCTGCGCGCTTTGCCGGCGTCCGCAACCGTCGCCACGTGCACTTCGGGAAACGCTTTCGCATCGCCGCTCACGAACGCGACAGTGGAGAAGTCGGCGCTGAAGCTGAAGCCGCTCATCGTTGCGCCCGAGGCCGGCGTCAGCGCGGCAAACGCGCCCGTCGCCGCGTCGAGCCGATAGAGGCGCGTGCTGGTACGCTCGAGGCCCGAGAAGAGAATGCCCGACGGCGCCCACTCGATGAGCCCCGGCTGCTCGTCGAACGTCTCGGCCATCACCTTGACCGCGCCGCCTGCCGCCGGCACGACCGCGATGCGCGCGTTGGTGTAGAAGAAGCCCGGATTCGACATGGCTGACTGGAACGCGATGCGCGTGCCGTCAGGCGACCACCTCGGGCCGCTGTCCGGCCCCTCGGCCGTCACGAGCGCGCGCACCGCGCCGTCCTGCACCGTGACGATCGAGATGTCCGCCGTGTGCGAGTTCGCCAGGTTGGGATCAGTGCGATGGTCGAACGCGATCGCCTTGCTGTCCCTCGACCAATCGTACGCCCCGACCGTGAACGCGCCGCCGGTCAGCCGTTTCAGTTTCGCCGGATCGCTGGCTGTCGGATTCACGCCGATCACGTGCAGATGCGTCATCCGATAGTCGGCATCGACGACTTCGAACTCCCCGTATTTCTTGTCGCGCTCTTTCGCCGCTTCAGATTTCGCCTCCGTCAGCGTCAGCGCAATCTGTTTTCCGTCGGGGGACCAGGCGAACGAGCCGACGCCCTCTTCGCCGCTCGTCAGCGCGCGCGCTTCACCGCCGCCTGAGTTGATCAGGTACAGCTGACGCTTGTCGGTGCGGTCGGAGATGAAGGCGAGCCACTTGCCGTCGGGCGACCACGCCGGCGCCAGGCTCGACTTCTTGCCGCCCGTCAGTTGCAGCACGTCGCCGCCGGTCGCCGACGCGATGTAGATCTCGGTCTCGTACGCGTTGTCGTCCCAGTTCGTCTCGGTGACGGTGTACGCCACACGCTTGCCGTCCGGCGACAACGCCACGGCGCCGGCGCGCTTGAGTCCGATGATCTGGTCGATGGAGGGGGCACGCATCTCCTGCGCGCGGAGCGCAGGGATGAGAAGGAGCACGAGCGCCAGGGCGGCAGGGCGAATGCGCATGCCCGAGATTGTAGTGCCGTT
>JALYRV010000291.1 GCA_030855205.1 Acidobacteriota bacterium
GCGTACGACATCCTCAATGTGCATGAGCCCAGCGGCGCGGCGGCCGCCATGCTCCGCCGCGTGTCGGCTCGGCCGCGCATCATCGTGACGAGCCACGGGATCGAGCGGCGCGCGTGGGATCTTGCGCGCGAAGAGGCGCGCCTCGGCCGCGGCGGTCCGTCGCGCCGCGCCCGCCTGTGGCATCCGCTCACGGTCCTGAGCCAGGCGCGCTTTGCGCTGTCTCTCGCGGATCACGTGCTGGTGCTGAATTCCGACGACCGCGCGTATCTCATCGACCGCCTCGGCCGCCGGCCCGAGACGGTCACGCGGATCTGGCCTGGCGCATCGGAGGTCTATGCCCGCGCCGCCGTCACGCGCGACTACGGCGCGCCGCGCGCGATCCTCTTTTCGGGCACGTGGCGCGCCAACAAGGGCATCGCCGATCTCGTACCGGCGATGCGGCGCGTGTGGCAGTCGCGGCCCGATGTCACGCTCACGGTGCTCGGGGCGGGCGCCGATCCTGCCGTGATCCACGCGGCCTTCGGCGACGCGCGCGTGCGCGTCGAGACGGCGGCGTCCGACGAGGCGGCGGCCGCGGTGTACGGGGCGCACGATCTCTTCGTGCTCCCGAGCCTCTTCGAGGGCACCCCCCTCACGTTGATTGAAGCCATGGCGGGCGGGCTCCCCTGCGTCACCACGCGCACGTGCGGCATGAAGGACGTCGTGCGCGACGGCGAGAACGGGCTGCTCGTGCCTGTGCGGGACCCCGAGGCGCTTGCGCGCGCGCTCCTGTTGGTCGTCGAGACGCCCGCGCTCGCGGCGAGACTGGGACGCGCGGCGGCGGCCGATGCGGCGGCCTGCTGCACGTGGTCCGAGGCAGCGAGACCGGTACTGTCGGTCTACGAGTCCGTCGACGCCTTTGCACCAGCGTGAGGCATTCTGCCGGTTTCTGGCGTGTTTGCCCTTAACCTACTGGTTTTATTGCACTTGTAGAGCTAGCTCTTGTTGACAGTACCGCGTTCCCATGGGACTATATAAGACACTAAGGTCACTTCTATTCCATCCCGACGGGTCCGCCGTTCACGCCCGACGTGTGAGTGACGGGGCGAAGCTGTACCCAATGGTTCTGATTCTGAGGAGTTGCGTGAATCGACGTCTCTTGATGTGCATCGTCCTGGTCCTGGCGGCGTTCGCCAGCGCCCCGGCGTTTGCGCGCGCGCAGTCGCTTCCGCCCCCTCCGTCGGGCGGGCCGCCGCCCGATCCGGCCGAGACTGCGAAGATCAAGCTCGGTCCGCTGTTCATGCAGCCGTCGTTCGGCTTCAAGAATGTCGGCCTCGACAACAACGTGTTCAACGAACCTGCCGATCCCAAGCGCGACTGGGCCGCCACGTTGAGTCTCGGCACGGTGGCGGGCCTGCGTTACCGCGCGAGCCGGCTGACAGTCAACACCTCGACCGACTATCTCTACTTCGCGAAATACAAGTCCGAGCGATCGATCGACAGCAACACGCGTCTGCAGTTCGAAGTGCGCACGCCGAGGATACGCCCGTGGATCGGCATGGATCGCGTCAAGTCGCACGAGCGGCTCGGGCTCGAAATCGATGCGCGCGCGGGCCGCGAGATGCCGTCGTATGACGCCGGCGTCGAGTACAAGGTCGGCTTCCGCCTGGGCACGCGCCTGATCGCGCGGCAGCGCAAGGTCGACTATCTGGACGAAGAAGAGTTTCGCGGCGTCGTGCTCAAGAACACGCTCAACGCCAAGTATCAGGAAGGCGCGGTGCAGCTGCTCTACGAACTCTCGCCGCTGAGCTCGATGCGCACGTCCATCGAGTTCTCGCGCTCGAATTTCGAGACGGCGACGCGCCGCGACGCCAAGGACTTCTCGGTTCTCCTCGGCATCGAAGGCAAGCAGGACGCGTTCATCGAGGGCTACATCGACGTCGGCTGGAAGGAGCGCACGCCGATCGACGAGACGGCGCCGGCCTATTCCGGACTGATCGCCCGCGCGGCGGCGTCGTTCATCCTGTGGGAGCAGCTGCGCATCGCCTTCGCGGTCGATCGCGACGTGCCGTATTCGTATGAGGAGTTCTACACCTTCTACGTGCAGGAGGGTGGCGCCAGCACGGTGACGTGGCGTCCGCACCAGCGCCTCGACCTGTTCGTGCAGGGGCGCGGCTACTACGCGCGCTACGAGCAGGGGCTCGACGAGCGCGCGCTGCTGCGCACCGACAAGGTCTATTCCTACGGCGCGGGCTTCGGCTTCTTCATCAAGGGCTATCCGGGCACGCGTGTCGGCCTCACGGCCGAGCGCGCCGTTCGTGACTCGATCCTGGCGGATCGCCGGTACGATACGCCGCGCATTTTCACCAACATCGGCTTCAGCTTCTGAGCGAACTCATGGCGAGACGCACCCTTTCGATTCTCCTGCTGTTGATGGCGATGCTCACCAGCGTCGCGGACTCCGCGCACGCCCAGGCGGCCACGCCGCCGCCTCCGCCGCCCGTGGCCGCGCAGCAGCAGCCCGCGCCACAGGCGCCCGTCGCGGTGCGTCCCGACGATAAGAGCTACAAGGTCGGCACCGACGACAAGCTGTCGATCGCCATCCTGCTCGAGACCGATCTGCCCAAGGATTACACAGTCGCATCCGACGGGATGATCACGTTCCCGTTCATCGGCTCGATCAAGGTCGCGGACCTCACCATTCGCGAGATCGAGGCGGAGATCAAGAAGCGGTTGATCGCCGGCAAGTATTACGAGAGCCCGCAGGTCGTCGTCAACATCCTGGAGTACCGGAGCCAGGAGGTGACGGTCATGGGCCAGGTGGCGACGCCCGGACAGATCACGCTGCAGGGATCCGAGATGACGCTCACGCGCGTGCTCGCGAAGGCGGGACTGAGCCCGCTCGCCGGCTCGTACGTCGAGATTCGCCGCCCGAAGCCCGGTGTGGTCATTCTCGATCCCGCCAAAGCGCTCGAAGGCATCACGATCGTGCGCTACGAGCGGCGCGACATCGAGAACGGCGTCGTCGATCCGGCGCTGCAGAGCGGCGACACCGTGTACGTGCCGAAGGCGCCGGCGTTCTTCATCGAGGGGTTCGTCAAGCAGACGGGGCAGTTCACCTGGACGCCGGACCTGACGATCGGGCGCGCGATCTCGATGGCCGGCGGTTACACCGAGCGCGGAAGCCGCCGCGGCATAAAGATTCGCCGCGAGGTTGACGGCGTCTTCAAGGAATTCAGCGCCAACGAGAACACGAAGGTGCTCGAAAACGATCGCATCGAAGTCAGGCAGAAGCGGTTCTGATCGCGCGCCTCGGCGGCCCGCGTCCCCGGCGCATCGCTGACCCCGAGTCCTCTCCTTCCTGATGCGCCTCACCTACATTTCCGAGGAGTGGCGCCGCAACGGCGGCGTCGCATCCTATCTGCACCGGCTCGTCGCCGCCATGACCGCCGCGGGGACGACGGTCCAGGTGCTGCACAACGATCCGCGCGCCGAGCGCGTGCCCGGCGTGCGTGAAGACTTCGTCGACGGCTGCACGTCGTACGGCCTGCCCGCCAGGCGCGAGGCGGCGGTCACGGCGGCCGCCGCGGAGGCGGTGCGCGCGTTCGCACCCGACGTCGTGCACGTGCAGGGCTGCAACAACTTCGCGCTCGAGGCGCTGCTGCGCGCGCGCTACCGTTCGACCAAGACGCTGCACGTCTACGACTTCTGCCCGAGCAACACCAAGTTTCACCACGCGCTCGATCGCGAGTGCGGCCACCCGACGTCGATGCTCTGTCTTCCGCGCCTCGGCTACAAGCGCTGCACGACGAGCCGGCGTCCCTCTGTCTGGCTGCGCATGCAGCGGCGCGCCGACGATGCGAATCGCAACAATGCCGGGTACGCGACGATCATCGTCGCCTCCGGGCACGTGCGCGCACAGGCGCTCGCGACCGGCTATCCCGCCGCGCAGGTCGAGGT
>JALYRV010000094.1 GCA_030855205.1 Acidobacteriota bacterium
GGCCAGCACCGCGAAGGCCGACGCCGAGACGAACCTGAGTGCTTTCACTGTCATTTCTCCATCTCCATGAGCATCCCGCGCATGCGGTCGATCTCCATGCGCTGATCGGCATCGACGTCGGAGGCAAAGGCATTGATCTCCGCCTCCTGGCCCGCGCCGTCCTTCGTGAACAGATCTTTCACCATGACCAGCGCCCCCTCGTGGTGCTTGATCATGAACCGGAGGAACAGGCGATCGAACGCCGTTCCCTTCGCCGCAGACAGCGCGGACATGTCTTCGGCTGTCAGCATGCCGGGCATCAGCGTGGCCCCCTGCATGTGATGCGCGTGATCGCCCGGCACCGTTTCGCCGCGCTTGGTGAGCCACCCGCGCATGAAGCCCATCTCGTCTTTCTGCGACACGTCAATCCGCAGTGCCAGCAGCTTCATGCTGTCGCTGGCCGTGCGCGTGGCCAGCAGCGCCGTCATCTCGAGCGCCTGCGCATGGTGCCCGATCATCCCCTGCATGAAGGCCGTGTCGGCCGCGGTATGCGGAATGCGCGTCAGGGGCGCGCCGGCGCCGCCCGGCACGGTGCGGCTCGCCTGGCCTGGAGCCCCGGCCTGCACGATCGTCGGGGCCGCCGTGCGGCAGCCGGCCAGGCTGGATACGGCGAGCAGGGCGGCAAGGCAACGGAGGCGTGTTGTCATGAGTGTCTCGGGCACGGGCAGAGGCTCTGAAAGAATACTGTACGATGAGGCCAAGGAGATTGCCGACGTGACCGACAAGGACGGATTCAAGGAGCGGGGCCGCGCGCTCGAAGACGAGTACTTCCACCGCAAGGAGCGGGAGCTCATCGCGAAACTCCGCGAGAAGGCAGGAGCCGACGAGGCCCGTCAGAAGCTCGGCGAGCACACCGGCGTGGCGGATCCGCAGCTGCTGCAGGACCTGCAGGAGCTGGGCTACACGCCCGACACCATCAGCCTGCTGCACCTCGTGCCGCTCGTGCAGATGACGTGGGCCGATGGCAGCGTGTCGGGGCGCGAGCGGGATCTGATCATCGAGGCGGCGCGCGCGCGCGGCGTCGAGTCGGGCTCAGCCGCCGATCAGCAGCTCCAGGGCTGGCTCAAGACGCGCCCGTCCGACACGCTCTTCACGACCACGCTGCGTGTCATCGGCGCCATGCTCCAGTCGCGGCCAGCCGGGGAGCGCGACGCGAGCAGCAAGGATCTGCTCGCCTACGTGACGAGCATCGCCTCGGCGTCGGGCGGCGTGCTCGGTTTCGGCGCGGTGTCGGACCAGGAGCGCGCCGTGCTCGACCGCATCACCGCCGAGATTGCCAGGGCCCACGCCTCGACCGACGTCCTGCCGAAATCGTAGAGGGCGGAGGCCGACGCCGCAATGGACGCCACCTGCCGGATCACCGTCGTACGCCGGTCGCCCGGCGATGCGATGGAGCGACAGGTGGTGGTGTCGATCGACGGCGTGCGCGCGGGCACGCTGATGTACGGCGACACGCTGACGCGCGACGTGCCGGCCGGCAGCCATCGCCTGCGCGCGCACAACACGCTGGTGTGGAAGACGGCGCAGGTCGATCTCGCGCCGGGTCAGACCGCCATGTTCTCCGTCGTCAACCGGCCCGGGCGGGGCACGTCGGGCCTGCTGTCGATCCTGGGGGCGCGGCCGCTCTACCTCGACCTCGTCCGCGACGAGTAAACGCCGGGCCGCCGGGAAGGCATGAGTCAGTCTTCCGTCTTGACCACGCGCAGCATCAATTTCCACAACGCCTGCACATCGTCGAGCTCCGTGGCCATCGCACCGATCGACACCCGTGCCATCCAGCGGCCGTCGAGCAATGCCGGCGTCAGGTAGGCCTCGCCCGATCGATTGATGCGGTCGACCCACGCGAGCGTGTGCCGGTCGAGCGCCTCGTCTGTCACGCCGGGTGGCTCGTGACGCACGCACAGCGTCTGCAGCGGCACGGGCGCGAGCACGCGCCACCCGTCCGCGGCGTCGATCTGCGCCTTCAGCCACTGTGTGTTCGCGAGGTCGCGCCGCAGCCGCGCCTGCAGTCCGCTCACACCTGCATCGCGAATCAGGAACCACAGCTTCAGCGCGCGAAAGCGGCGGCCGAGCGGCACGCCCCAGTCGCGATAGTTCTTCACGGCGCCGTCGGCGGCCGTCTGCAGGTAGCTCGGACTCGTCGACATCACGCGCACGAGATGCCGGGCGTCGCGCACGTAATAGACCGAGCAGTCGAAGACCGCGCCGAGCCACTTGTGCGGATTGATCACGAGCGAGTCGGCGAGCTCGATGCCGTGCCACAGCGCCCGGCACTCGGGCAACACCATCGCGGATCCCGCCATCGCGGCGTCGACGTGCATCCACACGCCCGCCGTGCGCGCGACGGCGCCGATCCCGCTCAACGGATCGATCGCCGTCGTCGTCGTCGTGCCGGCGGTGGCGACGACCGCGCACGGCACGAGACCGCGCGCGCGATCGGCGGCGATCGCGGTCTCGAGCGCATCTGCGCGCATCGCATACGCCTCGTCGTGCGCGACGATCCGGATGTTGTCGCGCCCGAAGCCGGCGAGCAGCGCCGCCTTCTCGACGGAGCTGTGGCTCTGACGTGTCGCATACACGACGAGCGCCGCGGGCTCGCCCTGCAGGCCGCCGCGCGTGAGACTGAATGACGAGGCGCGTTCGCGAGCCGAGATGAGGGCGACGAGCGTGCTCGTCGATGCGGTGTCCTGAATGACGCCGCTCCAGCCGGCGTCGAGCCCGGTCATCTGGCGCAGCCAGTCGCACGTCACCTCTTCGAGCTCGGTGAGCGCGGGACTGCTTTGCCACGCGAGGCCGAGCACGCCGAGCCCGGTGCTGGTCAGATCGCCGAGCACACTTGCGAGCGACGCATTCGACGGAAAATAGCCGAAGAACCGCGGGTGCTGCCAGTGCGAGAGGCCGGGCATGACGATGGCGTCGAGATCGGCAAGGATGGCGTCGAATGATTCCGGCGCGTCGGGCGGTGAAGCCGGCAGGGCCGCGCGCACGGCGCCGGGCTCGGTGCGTGCCATGACCGGGCGCGACGCCACGCCCTCGCGATAGTCGGCGATCCAGTCGATGAGCTGGTGTCCGCGCCGGCGAAATTCTCCCGTGTCCATTGTCGTATCGTGAGTATATGACCCGACTTCCCTTCCTCGGCGTCCTCGTCATCGCGATGGCTGCGGCTCCGGCCGCCCAGCGCCCGGCCCCGGTGTCGCACTGGCAACAGTGGCGCGGGCCCGCGCACACCGGCGTGGCGCCGGGCGCCGCGCCGCTCACCTGGTCCGACACGGCCAACGTGGCGTGGAAGATGGAAATTCCCGGCCGCGGCTTCTCGTCTCCCATCGTGTGGGGAGACCGCGTCTTCGTGACGACGGCGGTGCCGATCGGAGCGCCAGCCGCACCAGCGGCGGCAACACCGGCGCCACAGGGGCGCAGGGGCGGCGGCGGCGCGGCACTGGTCGAGCACGAGTTCAAGGTCATGGCGCTCGATCGCGCGAGCGGCAAGGTCGTGTGGCAGAAGACCGCGGCGGTCGCCACGCCGCACGAAGCGCATCACCAGATGTACGGCAGCTTCGCGTCCAACTCCCCGGTGACTGACGGCAGGCGCGTCTACGCCTCGTTCGGGTCGCGAGGGCTCTTCGTGTACGACATGAACGGCAACGAGGTCTGGAAGAAAGACTTCGGCGTGCAGCTCAGGATGCGCCTGCAGTTCGGCGAAGGGGCCGCGCCGGTGCTGCACGGCGACCGGTTGATCATGCTGATGGACAACGAGAGCGGCTCGTTCCTCTCGATGCTCAATGCGGCGACGGGCAAGGAACTGTGGCGCACAGACCGTCCTGACGGCATGACCAACTGGTCGACGCCGCTCGTCGTGGAGCACAACGGCGTGAAGCAGATCGTCGTCAGCGCCTCCGCGAAGGTGCGCAGTTACGCGTTCGAGACGGGCAAGCCGATCTGGGAGGCCGCCGGACTCGGTCAGAACACGATTCCGCAGCCGGTACACGCAGGCGATCACGTGCTGGTGATGAGCGGGTACCGCAATCCGAAGCTGATGGCGATCCGCCTTGGCCGCGAAGGGGATCTGACGGGCACCGACGCCGTCACGTGGACGCTCGACCGCGGGCTGTCATACACCGCGTCTCCGGTGCTGCACGAGGGCGTGCTGTATTTCATCACCGACACGGCGCAGGTGAGCGCGGTGAAGGCCGCCACGGGCGAGCCGCTCTATCAGCAGGTCCGCCTGCCGAAGCCGTACAACATCAAGGCCTCCCCCGTCGCGGCCGGGGGCCGAATCTATTTTGCGACCGAAGAAGGTGACGTCATCGTCGCGAAGCTGGGATCGGCGTCATTCGAGATCCTGGCGACGAACACGCTGGCGGATCAGTCGTTCATCGCGACGCCGGCCATTGCGGGAGGCGAGCTGTTCCTGCGGAGCAGGACGCACCTGATCAAGATCCGAAGCGCGGATTGACGATGTTGTTGAAGATCGAACCGAACGTGTAGGTGAAGCCGACGTCGAAGTTGTATTCGAAGCCGCTGCGCAGGCGCCGCAGCCGCAGCAGGACTTCCTCGGAGGTCGCGCCTCGCTTCGGGAGCGAGATCTGATCACGGATGCGTGAGGCGCCACCTTCGATCGACACCGACAGTCCGCGCGTAATGCGGATCGACACATCGCCGTTGAACTCGACACGGTACTGGCTGGCTTTTGGCAGATACTGCTGCACTTCGAACTGGGCCTGCAGCGTGCCCCATGGCTCACGCTGATCCAGAGTGATCTCAGCGGCGTGCAGCACGCGGGTCTCCTCGAGTTTGTCGAAGAGCGTGACTTCGTAGTACCTCGAATAAACCGGACCGACGTAGTACTTGGCCCTCAGCTGCCGGCGCGTGTACGCCGAGTAGGGGAAGAAGTTGTACTCGACCGCCGGCGCGGCGCCAAACTGAAACTTGCGATTCTCGAATGAGGAGGAGCTGGTTTCGCTCAGCATCCCGGCCGACCAGTGCTCGCCCAGACTCTTGACCGCGAGCGTGTTGATCTCGCGATTGTGCCGGCGGCTCGTCAGCGGCTCGTCTTCATCGAGATCGAACTTCTCGATGGTCTGGTCAACCTCGCCGCCGAACGAGAGCTTCCAGTCGCGCGTGACGCGATCGGCGCTGCCGCTGACCTGCCAGTTCCACTCGCGGCTCGACTCCTCCGCCTGCAGCTCGGTGCTCGCGCGCACGCTGTACACCCAGAAGTTCCAGGGATCCGAGATGCCCGCGGCGGGCGCCACCTGCTCGTCTTCGTCGATCTGGATGTCCAGGTGTGCCGGCAGGCCTGACTTTGCCAGGTAGGCGAGGAATCCGACGCGCAGCGTAGACGCGACGGCGCGACGGCGCGCGTCCTCGGTATCTCCAGGCGCGGTCACGGCCTTCAGGTCGAGGTCCGTCCCCGCCAGGCGTCCTGCGCCGACGAATCGCAGCGCGTATTCGCGCCCTCCGCCTCCCGTCTCTCGGCTCTGCCCGAGCACATGCACGTCGGCGGACTCGCGATCGCGCACGTAGTCGACGAAGGAGACTTCCTCGCGCGCATAGCTCTGGAAGCAGTCGCAGTCCAGAAACACGCGCAGGCGCCCCGCCTGGCTCGTCTGAGCCGGCGCGGGCGCCTGGAGCGGAATGATGGCCGCAAGGATCGTGGCGGCAACAAGCAGCATGGCGCTGCCAATCTTACTGCGCGCTGCCGGACGAGGGACGGTGCAGCACGAAGTTCTCGATGAAGAACTCCATCATGCGATCCTGGTTGAGGCCGGTGTGCCCGCGGTCGGGACCGACCTGCACCTCGAAGCTCTTCCCCGCCTGCTGCAACGCGCTGATGAACTGCATCATGTTGGACGGATGCACGTTGTTGTCGGCGGTGCCCCAATAGAGCATGAGGCGCCCCTGCAGGTTCTTCGCGAGCGGCATGGCCGATCCCGCCTCGTAGCCTTCCTTGTTTTCCTGCGGGATCCACATGTAGCGCTCGGTGTAGATCGTGTCGTAGTGGTTCCACGCCGTCACCGGCGACGAGGCGGCGCCGGCCGTGAACACGCCCGGATGCCGCAGCATGGTCATGATCGCGGAGTAGCCGCCGTACGACGTGCCGTGAATCCCGACGCGCGTCTTGTCGAAGTAGGGTCGCGTCCAGAGCGACTTGACACCCTCGGCCATGTCGTCCATCTCGGTCTGACCGAGCTTCAGATAGAGCGAGTCGAGCTGGCGCTTGCCTCGGCCCGGCACCGCGCGCGAGTCGAGATTGAGCACGAGGAAGCCGTACTCCGTCAGCGGGCTCGGCGTGACGAACGTCTCGCGCGCCGTGCTGCTGGCCGACGCGGGGCCGCCATAAACGGAAACGAGCGTCGGATACGTGCGCGCCGGATCGAAGTTCGACGGGAAGTGGATCAAGCCCCAGAGCTGCGTCTTGCCGTCTGCCGCGAGATACGAGAACCGCTCGGCCTTCCTGAGGCGCAGTTCGGTGTACTTCGTCATGTCGGCGGACACCAGCTCCACGACGGTCTTGCCGTTCGCCGCGTCGACGAGCCGCGTCGCGGCCGGGATGTCGTGCGCCTGGTACGTGTCGATGAAGTGCTTGTTGTCGGGCGAGATGCTCGCGGTCGCGACGGTGTGGTGGAACGCCGGATCGGTGAGGCGCACATCGTTCTTCCCGTTGAGGCCCACGCGATGCAGCTGCAGCTTCATCGGGTTGTCGCCGTCGCGGGCCATGTAGAACATGACGCCGGCGGTCTCGTCGACTTTGACGATGTTGGCGGCCTCGAACGTCGCGTGCGACGTCAGCGGCGTGATCAGCGTGCCGCTCAGATCGTAGAGGTAATAGTTGTTCCAGCCGTTGCGCTCCGACTGCCAGATGAAGCGCTTGTTGTCGGCGAGAAAGCGCATCGCCGGGGAATTCTCGACCCAGCCGGTCGGCCATTCCTCGCGAATGACAACGCGCGCTTCACCGGTGAGCGGGTCGGCGGCGACCAGCTCCATGATCTGTTGGCGGCGATTCGTGCGGTTGAACAGCAGCTCGCCGCCCGTCGGCGCCCACTTGATGCCGTAGACGTAGTGGCCGACGACACCGTTGTCGAACGGCTTGCCGTCGCGCACGTCCACGCGCGTCGTCCTGGCCGTCGCGACGTCATAGATGAAGAGATCGACGATCGGGTTGGGCGCGCCGGCTTTCGGGTACGCCTCCGTATCGACCGCGCTCTGCAGCTTGGTTTGATCCATCTGCAGGAAATAGTCGGGGACCTGTTTCTCGTCGAAGCGGTAGAACGCGAGCTTGCGGCTGTCGGGCGACCACCACATCGCGGTGACCTGGTCGAGCTCTTCGCCGTAGACCCAGCTGGCGGTGCCGTATTTGATGCGGTCCTTCTCGCTGCCGTCGGTCGTGAGCTGCCGTTCGCTGCCGCCGGCCGCGTCGCTCATCCAGAGGTTGCGATCGCGGTAGAAGGCTTTCAGAGTGCCGTCGGGCGAAGTCGCCGAGTCGAGCTGGCGGCCGCGCTCGGGCCCGGCGCCCCCCTGGCGTCCGCCAGGGTTGGCGGCCGGCGCTTCGCCGATGACGGCGGAGGCGCGCTTGGCGAGCTCGAAGCGGTGCAGCTTGCCGTTCCAGACGTACTCGAAGCTGCGTGCGTCCTTCCACGACACGCCCGACAGCGTGCCCTGACGGACCGATGCGGGAATCTCACGCGCGAGCTTCGCGTAGCGGTCGTAGCCGGGATAGGTCTTGAGCCGGTCCTGCGCGGAAACGGCCGGGATCGCCAGCGCGGCCAGGAGCAGTCCGATGGCCGAGGTCGAAATGGCTTTGTGCGTCATGGGAGTCAGAATTATACGGGCAACGCGCGCCGGTGGCCCTCCGTCTAAGCCAGCAGTCGGGAGGACTTGATGTTTCGAATGATTGCCAGAGTTTCCGTGCTTGTGTTTATGACGCTGCCGCTCGGTGCGGCGGTGACCGCGTCCGGTTTGCAGGTCGACGATCGCGGCATTCGCTCGCGCGACCGCGAGCTCGTCGTCCAGCGGACGATGTCGGACGACGAGTGGTGCCGCGATGGCGAACGCGACAACTACAACGACGACAGGCGCGAGCGGTTCTGCGAGGTGCGCCAGTTCACGCTCGAGCGCTCGGCCGGCGCTGCGGTCGAGACGTCCAACGGCAGCATCGTCGTGACCGGCGAGCGCCGGAGCGACGTCCTGGTACGGGCGAGGGTCGTCACGCATGCGCGGACGCGTGAGGCCGCCCGCGAGCTGGCGAAGGAAGTGGAGATCACGCGCGGGGCGCCGGTGCGCGCGACGGGGCCGCGCTCGCGCGACTGGGACCGTGAGGGCTGGTCGGTGAGCTTCCGCGTGCAGACGCCTGAGTCGTCGGACGTGAATCTCGTATCGTCGAACGGCAGCCTGTCGGTGACCGACGTGCGCGGCCGCATGCGCCTGCGCACGAGCAACGGCAGTATCCGCCTGATGGATATCGGCGGCGACGTGCAGGCCGACACGAGCAACGGCTCGGTAACCGCGAGCCTGGCGGGACGCACGTGGGACGGCGCCGGCCTCGAAGTCGCGACGTCGAACGGATCGGTGCGTCTGCAGGTGCCGGAGAACTACAACGCGCGCGTCGTGGCGAGCACGTCGAACGGGCGCCTCAACCTGGATTTCCCGGTGACGGTGCAGGGCCGCATCAACCGCGAGATCGACACGACGCTCGGCAGCGGCGGCCCCACCGTCCGCGTGCGCACGTCGAACGGCTCGGTCACGCTCGCCCGCCGCTAGTCACGAGGCACAGCTACGAAGTGAATCCGGCGATCTCGGGATCGCCGGATTCGCTATAAGCTCTGCGCGATGCGTAGAGCTACCCTCCTCCTCGCCCTCGCCCTCTTCCCAATTCACTCCCTCGCCCAGGGCACGCAGGCCGTCACGCCGCCCGAGTGGAACGCGAAGAAAGCGGGGTCCTGAATGCGGATGGTACTTTCCGTCGTCATCGCTGCCGGGCTCTTGGCGGCGCCCGCCGTCCAGCAATGGGAAGGTCAGCGCAGCGGCACCGACGCCCGGCTGCGCGGCATCAGCGCGGTCAGCAGCAGGGTCGCGTGGGCGAGCGGCGCGCGCGGCACGGTGCTGCGCACCGTCGATGGCGGGCGGGTGTGGCAGGCCCTCACCGTGCCCGGGGCCGGCGCGCTCGACTTCCGTGACATCGACGCCATGAGCGACCGCGTCGCGTACGTGCTCAGCATCGGCAACGGTCCTGCGTCGCGCATCTACAAGACGGAAGACAGCGGCGCGATATGGACGCTGCAATTCCAGAACGAGGATCCCAAGGCGTTCTTCGACGCGATGGCGTTCTGGGATGAGCAGCGCGGCATCGCCTTCAGCGATTCGGTTGACGGACGCTTCGTGATCCTCCGCACGCTCGACGGCGGCCGCTCGTGGACGCCTATTCCGGCAGCCTCGCTCCCGCCCGCCCTGGACAACGAAGGGGCCTTCGCGGCCAGTGGCACCAACGTCACCATGTCGGGGAGACAGCACGTCTGGATTGCGACCGGCGCGGCCGTCACATCGCGCGTCCTGTATTCCTCCGATGCCGGAAACACCTGGGCGGTCGCGAACACGCCCCTCGCCACCGGGTCGGCGGCCGGCGCGTTCTCAATCGCTTTCCGCGACACGCGCCACGGCCTCATCGTCGGAGGCGACTACAACAAGGAAGACGACGCGACCAACAATGCCGCGATGACCTCGGACGGCGGCAGGACCTGGAAGCCAGTCACCGGCCTCACCGGCTATCGCTCGGTCGTCGCGCACCTGCCCGGGGGCCGCGGCGGCTCACGGCCGTGGCTCGCCGTGGGCCCCAACGGGGCCGACCTGTCGCTCGACGATGGGAAGACGTGGAGCCAGATCTCGTCACTCGGCTTCGATACGGTCGCGGTCGCAAAGCCGGCTGACGGCGAGCCTGCCACGATCTTCGGCGCCGGCGCCAATGGGCGGCTGGGGCGTCTGCAACTGAAGCGGTAACGTATACTGACGTCCGTCCCCAGAGAATCCCTGGAGGTCCGAATGACTCGCCGAGTGACCGCGCGCCTTGCCGCAGCCGCCTGCGTCAGCGCCCTTGCCGCCGGAGTACTTTCCGCCGCGGCCGCACCCAAGCTCACGTTCACCGACACGAAACTGAAGAACGGCCTGCGCGTGATCATCCACGAGGATCACACCGCGCCCGTCTTCTCGATCGCGGTGACCTACAACGCCGGATCGCGCGACGAGCGCGCCGGACGCACCGGGTTCGCCCACCTGTTCGAGCACATGATGTTCAAGGGCTCCGAGAACATCGGCCCGGGCGAGCACTTCCTGCTCGTCTTCAACAACGGCGGCTCGATGAACGGCACCACCGACAAGGACCGCACGCTCTACTACGAGACGCTGCCGTCCAACCAGCTCGACCTCGGGCTCTACCTCGAAGCCGACCGCATGGCCTCGCTCGAGATCACCAAGGCGAATCTCGACAACCAGCGCAACGCCGTGCAGGAGGAGCGCCGGCAGGGCGTCGACAACCAGCCGTACGGCAAGACGTTCGAGGCGTTCGACGAGCTGGCCTTCGACGGCTACGCCTACAAGCACTCGGTAATCGGATCGATGGCGGACCTGACTGCCGCCTCTGTCGAGGACGTCGCGTCGTTCTTCAAGACGTACTACGCCCCCAACAACGCGGTGCTCGCGATCTCCGGAGACGTGAACGCCGCCGACACGCTCGCCAAGGTGAAGAAGTACTTCGAGCGAATCCCCGCGCAGCCCGCGCCCGCGGCCGTAGAGCTCGGCGAGAAGCCGCAGACCGCCGAGCGGCGGCTGGTGCTCGAAGACGCGATGGCGCGCCTGTCGCGCCTCGACATCGGCTACAAGATTCCCGCGCTGGGATCGAAAGACGATGAGGCGCTCTCCGTGCTGAGCACGGTGCTCTCGAGCGGCCGCAGCTCCAGGCTCTACGAATCGGTCGTGCGCCAGAAGCAGCTCTCGACGGGCGTCGGCGCCGGCCCCAACCAGGAGCGCGGCGTCGGCCTGTTCCGCTTCACGGGCACGCTTGCCCCCGGAAAGTCGATGGCGGACCTCGAAGCTGCGCTCTGGGAAGAGATCGAGAAGGTCAAGAAAGGCCCGATCGCGGACTGGGAGATCGAGAAGGCGCGCAACCAGGCGCGCCGCAATCTCGTGGGCACGCTGCAGTCCTCGCTGTCACGCGCCATCCTCCTGTCGCAGGACGCGCTCTATTTCAACGATCCGGGCCGCATCAATACGCGGCCGGAACGCATCGCCGCCGTGACCGCCGCCGACGTGCAGCGTGTCGCCACCATGTATCTCGTGCCGGAGCGACGGACGGTCGTCATCACGAACCCGAAACCGGCTGCCCCCAGGGGAGGTGTTCAGTGAACGTCCGCCGCATGACCGCTCTCGCCGCGCTTGGCGCATTCCTCGCCTTCCCGATCGCCGCACAGGCGCAGGGAACGGCGCAGGGCGTCACGCCCCCCTCGACGAAAGGGGTCGTACCCAAAGGGCGCGCGCCCGTGTCGAAGGAGGTGCTCAAGGTGAAGCTGCCTCCGGCCACCGAAGCCCATCTGCCCAATGGCGCGCACCTGATGGTGCTCGAGGATCGTCGCGCCCCTCAGGTCAGCGTGCAGATCTTCATTCCCGGCGCCGGCGGCTACTTCGATCCCGCCGGGATGTCCGGCCTCGCCACCTTCACCGCCTCGCAGATGCGCGAGGGCACGGCGCGATGGACGACGACGCAGCTCAATGAAGAACTGGAGCGTCTCGCCGCCAACGTCAGCGTCAGCGCCGGCGTCTCCGGCACCGAAGCCGTCATCAACGTGTCGGCGCTGCCCGAGCACCTCGATCGCGTCATGGACATCGCGGTCGACGTGCTGCTGCATCCGACATTCCCCGAGGCGGAGTTCGCGCGCTACAAGCAGCGCACGAAGGCGTCGCTCCAGCAGCAGCGATCCAATCCCGGCTTCCTGCTGGCCGAAGCCGCGAGCGGCGTGATGTACGGCAATCATCCCGCGTCGCGCGTGTCGTTGAGCGCCGAAGCGCTCGACAAAGTCACACGCGCCGACCTCGTGGCATTCCACCAGTCGAAGTTCGTGCCCGACCACGCGGCGATTGCCGTGACGGGCGACATCTCGATGACGGAAGCGCGCAAGCTCGTCGAGACGAAGCTGGCCGGGTGGAAGCGCGCCAACACGGCGGTTCCGGAAACCATCGACCCGCCGATGCCCGGCGCGCCCAAAGTGCACTTCGTCGGGCGGCCGGACTCGGTCCAGACGAACCTCTCCGTAGCCGCGCCAGGCATCTCACGTACGAGCAAGGACTTCGACGTGCTCGGCGTGATGAACAAGGTGCTCGGCGGCGGCCCGACGGGACGGCTCTTCATCGTGCTGCGCGAAGACAAGGGCTACACCTACGGCGCATACAGCGGCGTCACCGCCGGACTCTATCGCGGCGACTGGACGGCGTCGACGAGCGTGCGCACCGATGTCACCGAGCCGGCGCTCACCGATCTCATGGCGGAGATCGCCCGCATGCGTGACGAGAAAGTGCCGGCCGAGGATCTGGAAACGGCGAAGCGCGCGATCGTCGCGGCATTCGCCCTGTCGCTGGAATCGCCGCAGGCCATCATGGGGTACCACCTGACGCGGTGGCGCTACAAACTCCCCGTCGATTACTGGGAGAAGGAGCCGCAGCGCGTGATGGCCGTCACCGCCGACCAGGTGCAGGCCGCGGCGGTGCAGTATCTCGCGCCGTCGAAGCTGCACATCGTGGCCGTCGGGGATCCCGCGAAAGTCGCCGACGCGCTCGCGAAGTTCGGCGTCATGGTGAAGTACGACACCGAGGGCAAGGTCATCAAGTAGATGCGCACGCGTCTTCTCGGCGGCCTTCTCGTCCTGGCGCTCGCAGGCGCCGGCTGCGCGGCTCGCACT
>JALYRV010000095.1 GCA_030855205.1 Acidobacteriota bacterium
CGCCTTCGTGTCCGCGTCGTTCGCCGCAGCGGGCGCGGCCCCCGCGCTCGCGCAGGATCCGCCGCCGCTGGCCGGGGCGACCATCGAAGAGCTGATGAACATGACGGTGACGTCGGGCGGGCGCAGGCAGCAGCGCGCCGAAGACGTGCCCGCGGCCATCTATGTGATCACGCGCGAGCAGATCCGCCAGTCGGGTCATCGCTCGCTGCCCGAGATTCTGCGGCTCGCGCCCGGCGTGCAGGTGGCGCGCGCCGGATCCAGCAAATGGGCCGTGTCGATCCGCGGGTTCAACGACGTCTATTCCAACAAGCTCCTGATCCTCCTCGACGGACGCTCCCTCTACAACCGGTCGTTCTCGGGTGTCTTCTGGGAATCGCAGGACGTGCTCGTCGACGAGATCGAGCGCATCGAGGTGATCCGCGGGCCAGGCGGCGCGCTCTGGGGCGCCAACGCGATGAATGGCGTCCTCAACATCATCACACGCCATGCGGCCCATACTGTGGGCGTGGCCGCCGAAGTCCGCGCTGGAAGCTTCGATCAGAGCCGGGTCAGCCTCCGCTACGGCGGCGCGCGCGGCGCGCTCGACTATCGCGTGTTCTCGCAGTGGTCGTCGTACGGCCCGGCGCTCGCGGCGCCGGACGTCGAGGCCAACGATCGGTGGACGTCACTCGCCACCGGCTTCCGCGCCGACTGGACGACCGGCGCCGGTGAGGTCATGGCGCAGGGGCGCTACATCGCCAGCCGCGCGCGCCCGCAGTGGTTCGAAGTGACGGACCTCGCCGCCGGCACGTTCGGCATCAGCCCTGGCGTCAGCGACGCCCGCGAAGTCACTGCACTCGCGCGCTGGACGCGGCGCCTGAGCAGCGGCTCGGTGCTCCAGGTGCAGGGCTCGCACGCGCGGAGCGACAGGGACGAGGCCACGCTCGACTCGACGGAGCGCACGTCTGACATCGACGCCCAGGTCGAGACGACCGCCGGACAGCATGTGCTCGTGCTGGGCGGCGGCTATCGCCTGGCGCAGTTCGATCCCCATGGGCCCACCGTCACACTGGCTTTCGTCGGCGAGCGCGCGCACATCGTCAACGCCTTCGTCAACGACGCCATCACGCTGGGCCCGCGCGTGACAGCCACGCTCGGCGCAAAGCTCGAGCACGACTCCGTGTCGGGCATGAGTGTGCTGCCGTCGGCTCGCGTGATGTGGAACGTCTCACCGCGTCAGCGGCTCTGGACGGCGCTTTCGCGCGCGCGCCGTACGCCTTCACTCGTGGATCGCACAATCCGCTACTACTTCGGATCGGTCCCGACACCGCAGGGGCCGATCGTGCTCGGGTTCATCGGCAATCCGGATTTCGGCGTCGAGACTCTGACGCAGGCAGCCGTGGGCTACCGGGCGCAGGTCGGCAAGAGCGTCTCGATCGACGTTACCAGCTTCTTCGGGCAGTACCAGGGTCTCGCGACAATTGAGCCGGTTGCGCCGATGTTCATGACATCGCCCGCGCCCCCGCACGTGCTGGCCGCGCTTCGTTACGAAAACCTGATGGATCTGACGACGCGGGGCGTTGAGGTCAGCGCCGAATGGGCGCCAGTCGACGGATGGCGGATGCACGGGTCGTATTCGCTGCTGCGCCTGTCGCCACGCGTGTCCCCCTCGAGCCTGGATGACGCCGCGGCGACGTTCGACGGCAGCGCCCCGCGCGCGCAGTGGCAGATCCACTCCACGGCCACGCTGGCTCCAGGTCTCCGTCTCGACGCCAGCCTCTATCGTGTCGGCCGCCTGCGCGAGCTGGGGGTTGCGGCTTACACCCGCGCCGACGTGCGCGTCGAGACGCGCCTGGCGCCCCGGCTGTTCCTGTCGGCGACGGGACAGAATCTGCTCGACCGGTCGCACATGGAGTTCACGGGGGTGACGTACGCGCCGGCCCAAATCCCGCGCAGCTGGGTCGTCCAGCTCCGGTGGGAGCGCTAGGACTCATGCGCCTGTCAGCCATGAGGGACGAGACACGCTGCGCATGATGTGGGCCCGCTCGCTCACCGGCGGCATGCTGGCGGCGGCGTTTACCGCCGGCCTGGCGGCAGCCTCGCCCGCGGCGCAGAGCGCGGCGGTCGCCGACCTGCAGGCGGCCTTCCTCCTCAACTTCGCGCGCTTCACGCAGTGGCCCGACGCGCGGAAGGGCTCGACGCTTGTGATGTGCATCGCCGCCGACGATCGCCTGGCGGATGCCGTCACGAAGAGCATCCACGGTCAGGCGATCGAGGGGCGGCCTCTCGAAATGCGCCGCATGCGTGGGGGCGAGAGCGCCGCGCCCTGCCACCTGCTTTTCGTCAGCAAGTCCCTCACCGCGGGCGCCGCGCCGCTGCTCCAGGACGCCCGGCGCCAGCCGGTGCTGACGGTCAGCGACCGCGAGGGATTCGCGCGGAGCGACGGGATCATCGAGCTGTTCCTCGAGAGGGACCGCATGAGATTCGCCGTCAACGTCGAATTAGCACGACGCGCGCGCCTGCATCTGAGTTCGCGCCTGCTCAATCTCTCGAAAGTCGTGCATGGCAAACCGGGGTTCTAGCCCGCTCGCGTGGTTTCGCAGGCAGCCGCTGGCCCGCAAGCTGACCGTCAGCGTGCTGACGACGAGCGTGATCACGCTGGCCGCGGCGTCCGCGGCGTTCGCGGTCTACGACTACAGGACCGCGCGCGCGCGGCTGGTGGCGGACATCGCCGCGCTGGCCGACGTCGTGGGCAGCAACAGCACGGCGGCCCTCGCATTCCGCGACGCCGAGGCGGCCGCCGACACCCTGCGCGCGCTCTCGATCGACCGGCACATCCTCAGCGCGCGGCTGCTGACGAACGACGGCACGCAACTCGCCACGTTTACCCGCGACAGTCCGTCACCGGGCGGGATCCCCGCGAGCGTGGCACCGATCCCCACCACACCCTCGTGGTCGTTTCACGACGACGCTCTGCACGTCGTGCGCGCCGTGGTCTATCAGGATCGCGCGGTCGGCCACATCGAAGTGCGGTCCGACCTGCTCGAGATGAAAACACGTCTCGCGCGCTTCGGCGTCATCGTCGGCGCGGTGCTGTTCGGCGCGTTCTGGATCGCGCTGGCCGCCGCGGCGTTCACGGCGCGCCTCACCCTCGGCCCCATCGATCGGCTGATCGAGATCACGCGCAAGGTGCGCGACAGCAATCGCTACGACCTGCGGGCCGCGCCGGGTGACGCCGACGAGATCGGCGAGCTCATCGAACGCTTCAACGACATGCTGGCCGAGGTCGAGCGGCGCGACCTGCTACTGATGCAACAGCAGGCCGGGCTCGAGCGCCTGGTGGACGCGCGCACGCTGAAGCTGCGCACGACCAACGTCAAGCTGACGGTCGCGCGCGACACGGCCATGAGCGCGAGCCTCGCGAAGAGCGAGTTCCTCGCCAACATGAGCCACGAGATCCGGACCCCGATGAACGGCATCATCGGTATGACGGATCTGGCGCTCGCAACTGATCTCGACCCGCCGCAGCGCGACTACCTCACGACGGTGCGCTCGTCGGCCGGGCAGCTGCTGGCGCTGCTCAACGACATCCTCGACTTCTCGAAAATCGAATCGCGCAAGCTCGACCTCGAGTCACTCCCGTTTTCCGTACGGACACTGATCAGCGACACGGTCAAACCGCTCGCCGTCATGGCCGCCGACAAGGGTCTCGAGCTCCTGGCCGACGTGCATGCCGGCCTGCCCGACACACTGATGGGCGACGCGATGCGCCTGCGTCAGGTGCTCTCGAATCTCATCGGCAACGCCATCAAGTTCACACCGGCGGGCGGTGTAAGGGTGGAGGTGCGGGAGCAGTCGCGCACGCAGACACACTCGACGCTGCTGTTCTCGGTCATCGACACCGGCATCGGCATTCCGGCGTCGAAACATGCCGCGATCTTCGATGCCTTCAGCCAGGCCGACGGATCGACCACGCGGAACTTCGGAGGCACGGGCCTCGGCTTGTCGATCTCGTCGACGCTCGTGGCCCTGATGGGCGGGCGCATCTGGGTCGAGAGCGCACCCGGCAAGGGCAGTTGTTTCGCCTTCACGACCTCCTACTTGTTGCCGGAGGCCGGCGCGGCCGCGCGCGTGGCCGGCGATATCCCGTCGGCGCACGCAATCGCCCGCGCTGCGGCGCCGGTGCGGATCCTGCTCGCCGAGGACAACATCGTGAATCAGCGCGTGGCGGTCGGCCTGTTGCACAAGCGCGGCCACGCGGTGGAGATCGCCGCCAATGGCGCCGAAGCCGTCGCCGCATTCGAGCGCGGCGGATTCGACGTGATCCTCATGGACGTGCAGATGCCCGTGATGAGCGGTCTGGAAGCGTCGAGGTCGATCAGACGGCTGGAAGCACAGGCCGGAGGGCACACGCGCATCGTCGCGATGACGGCGCATGCGATGGCCGGCGACCGCGAGCGCTGCCTGGCCTCGGGCATGGACGGCTATCTGTCCAAACCAATCGATCCGGCGGCGCTGTTCGCCGCCGTCGAAGGGAGGACGGAGGCGTTTGCCTCCCCGCCGGCCGCCCAGCCCCTGGCGCTCGATGCGCCCGTGGACCACGACGCCCTGATGCGGCGGCTCGGCGGCGACGCCGAGCTCCTCACAGACGTCGTGCAGTTGTTCCTCGCTGAATGCCCCGTTCGGCTGTCGGAGATTCGTGACGCGGTCGCCGCCGGCGACCGCGATCAGATCCGCTTCACCGCTCACGCCCTCAAGGGCGCGGCCGGCAACCTCTCGGCTACGGCACTCGCGGCCGCTGCCGGCGCACTCGAACAACTGGGCGTGGACGGAGACATCCACGCGGCCGCAGAGGCATCGCATCGCGTGATGGTCGAGGCCGATCGCACGACGGCGTACCTCCGCGCGGCGACACAGGCGGCCCCTGGGCCGGCCCTGATTGGAGACTGACGTGGGCACACTGATTCCCGCTCCCGAAAGCGCCGCGGTGCGCGCCGCGCTCTCGCCTCTCCCTGGCCGCCGCCTGGTCATCGTCGTCGACGATGAGGAAATGCTGCTCGAACTGGATCTGAAGATGCTTGCGCCGGAGAACTACGACGTCGTGTCGGCGACCTCGGGCATAGCGGCCCTCGAGTTGCTGGCGACGCTCGACCGCGTGCCTGATCTCCTCATCACCGACTTCCTGATGCCTGGGATGAATGGCCGCGAGCTCGCGGCGCGGCTTCGGGAGGTGCATCCGGACCTGAAGGTGCTGTTCCAGACCGGATACACCGACCGCCTCTTCGGATCGCGCGAGCTGCTTGAGCCCGGCACGGCGTTCCTCGAGAAGCCGTTCACGCAGCGGGGGCTGCGCGAAGCGGCGCGCCTCGTGCTCTTTGGGCGGATCGACCCGGCGGGCGCGGCGGACTGACCGCCGTTTCCATATAATCGTGCGCGGAGTTCACCATGACACTGCGCGCGATGTCCGTGTGCCTTTCCGCCGGGCTGTTGGCGGGATCGGGATCCCTGGTCGCAGCGCGACTGGATCCAAACGTAACCGACACCCGCATGCTCGCGCAGCCCGCGCTGAGCGCAACGCACGTGGCGTTCGTCTATGGCGGCGACCTGTGGGTTGCGGGGCTGGACGGCGGCACCGCGCGCCGGCTGACGAGCGACGAGGGGAACGAGTCGAACCCTACGTTCTCGGCCGACGGCAGGACGCTCGCCTTCAGCGCGCAGTACGACGGCAACATCGACGTCTACACCGTGCCCGTCGACGGCGGCATCCCCGTGCGCCTGACGTATCACCCGGGGCAGGACATCGTGCAGTCCTTCACGCCCGACGGCAAAGCGGTGCTCTTCACGTCGCCGCGCCACGTCTTCACGGGACGCTACACGCAGCTCTTCACGGTGCCCGTCGAGGGCGGGCTCGAAACGCAGCTGCCGATCCCCAATGCCTCGCAGGCCGCGTACTCGCCCGATGGACGCAAGATCGTCTACAACCCGCTCGCGCCGTCGTTCATGCAGTGGAAGTCCTATCGCGGCGGCACGCACTCGGTGCTGTATGTCTATGACGTCAAGACGCACGCGATCGACAAGATTCCGCAACCGGCCACCCGCGCGAACGACGTCGACCCGAACTGGGTCGGCGACACCATTTATTTCCGCTCGGACCGCAACGGCGAGTTCAATCTCTTCGCGTACGACACGCGGTCGAAGGCCGTGCGCCAGGTGACACAGCACACCGACTTCCCCATTCTCGATGCGTCGGCGAGCGGTTCGCGAATCGCCTATGAGCAGGCAGGCTACCTGCACATGCTCGACACGGCGCGCGGCGGTCCCGCGACGCGGCTGAAGGTGGGCGCGGCGGCGGATCTCGCGGCGCTGCGTCCGCGCTGGGCGCGCGGCGCCACCTGGATCCGCAGCGCAGAGCTCTCGCCGACCGGCGCTCGGGCCGCGTTCGAATATCGCGGCGAGATCGTCACGGTGCCGATGGAAAAAGGTGATCCGCGCAACGTTACGAACACGCCCGGGGCGCACGAGCGTTCGCCCGCGTGGTCGCCTGACGGCGCGCGCCTCGCGTATTTCTCGGACGAGTCAGGCGAGTACATGGTGCACATCGCGCCGCAGGACGGCCGCGGCGATGCCAAGGCGATCCGCCGCTTCGCGCCTGGCGGCGCCGGCTTCTATGAACTGCTCGACTGGTCGCCCGACAGCAAACGCCTCGCCTTTGCCGACAACTCGCAGACGCTGTTCTGGATGGATGCCGACACCGGCAAGGTGACGAAGATCGAGTCCGCGTACGTCTATTCGCCCGGCGGCGTGCCGATTCGTTATGACTGGTCGCCCGACTCGAAGTGGATCGCCTACACGATCAAGACGAACACGCTCGAGACGGCGCTCAAGCTGTACTCGCTCGATCAAGGCAAGGCGTTCCAGGTGACCGACGGTCTCGGCTATGTCTCCGACCCGGTCTTCGACAAGAACGGGAAGTATCTCTACTTCCTCGGCTCGACCGATGCCGGCCCCGCTACCGACTGGTTCGCCATGTGGAGCCAGGACATGGAGCCGAACAACAGCCTCTATGTCGCCGTGCTCGCGAGCAACACGCCGAACCCGCTCGCGCGCGAGAGCGACGAGGAGAAGGCCGGCAACCCCGGCCTCGGGGGGCGCGATACGCCCGGCCAGACGCCGCAACGCCCGCAGACGCCGCCGAATCCGCCGGCAGCCGCGTCCGCCGTGCCCGCCGTGCCGCCTGTGGCCGCGCAGGCCGATGCTCCCGCGCGCCCCGCAGCGCCGCCGGCGGTCACGCGCGTCGATCCCGAAGGCATCGAGTTCCGCATCCTCGACCTGCCCGTTCCGGCCGGCAACATTACGAACCCGAGCGCAGGCGAGGATGGGCAGCTGTATTTCCTGAAGCGCACCGACGGCGCATCGTCGCTGCAGCGCTTCACGATGACGACACGGCGCGCGGAGCCGTTCCTCGCGAGCGCGCAGGCCTACACCGTATCGGGTGACCGCAAGCGTGTCCTCTATCTGAACAACAACGCCTGGTCGATCGTACCCACCAACCGCGCGGTGCAGCCAGCCGAGGGGCGGCTGAACATCGACGCAATCCAGGTCCGCGTCGATCCCAAGGCCGAGTGGCAGCAAATCTTCAACGAGGCCTGGCGGATCAATCGCGACTATTTCTACGCACCGAACATGCACGGCGTCGACTGGGTCGAAGAGAAGTCGCGCTACGCGGAGTTCCTCCAGCACGTCTCGTCGCGCGCCGATCTCAATCGTGTGTTGCAGTGGATGTCGAGCGAGCTCGCGGTCGGCCATCATCGCGCGGGTGGCGGCGACATGGGGCCCGACGTACCCGAAACGGTTCCGGGCGGCCTTCTCGGCGCTGACTACGACATCGCGAACGGCCGCTATCGACTCAAGAAAGTCTTCGGCGGCCTCAACTTCAACCCGCAGCTGCGCGCGCCGCTCAGCGAGCCGGGCGTGAACGCGAAGGCGGGCGAATACCTGCTCGCGGTCGACGGACGCGACCTGCGCCCGCCCACGAATCTCTATTCCCTCTTCGAAAACACCTCGGGCCGCATCGTCGACATCACCATCGGCCCGAATGCCGACGGATCCGGTTCGCGCACCGTGCAGGTCGTGCCGGTCGCCAACGAAGGCGCGCTGCGCAATCGCGACTGGGTCGAGGGTAACCTGCGCAAGGTCAACGCGGCCACCGGCGGCCGCGTCGCCTACGTCTATGTGCCGAACACGACGACGCTGGGGTACACGTACTTCAAGCGCTACTTCTACCCGCAAGCTCACAAGGACGGCATCATCGTCGACGAGCGCTTCAACGGCGGCGGATCGGTGGCCGACTATTACATCGACATCCTGAAGCGGCCGGCGTCGTCCATGTGGGCGATGCGCTACGGCGCGGATCTGAAGATGCCGGCCGCGTCGATTCAGGGGCCGAAGGCGCTCATCATCGACGAGACGGCGGGATCAGGCGGCGACCTCTTCCCGTGGATGTGGCGGCAGGCGAAGCTCGGGCCGATTGTCGGCAAGCGCACCTGGGGCGGCCTCGTCGGCACGCTCGGCTTCCCCGTCCTTCTCGACGGCGGCAGCATCACGGCGCCGAACCTGGCGTTCTGGACGGCCGAAGAAGGCTGGCTCGTCGAGAACGAGGGCGTGCCGCCCGACATCGAAGTCGAGCAGACGCCGGCGGACGTGATCGCCGGCCGCGATCCACAGCTCGAACGCGCGATTGCGATCGTGATGGAGGAACTGAAGAAGAACCCGCCGGCGAAGCTGACGCGCCCGGCGTTCCCGGAGCGCGGCAAGACCCTGCGGGGAACGGTGATCAAGAAGAATTGAGCGCTGGTGAGTTGAGAGTTGAGACGTACTGAGACGAGGGCGGCATGACACTGTTGTGGTTTTCTTGCCGCCCTCGTCTCTCTTCAGCAGCCGAAAACTAACGACGCGCCGCGGTGAGATCCGCGGCCGCCTCCGGCCAGTCCGGATGTGCGAAGGCAACCCTCCGCGAGGAGCAAGCCCGGCACCACGCGCCGGCTCTTGAGGACCAGTTCCGTTTCGGTGCGCATGAAGAAGGCGCCGATCTCCAGCATCCACTTGGTCGCCGGCAGTCCGATCGGCACGCCTGCCGCCCGTCGAAGGGCGCGCATGAACTCCGCATAGGGCAACGGATTCGGCGACGCAAGATTCACCGGACCCGCGATGTCGCGGCTGCGATCAGCCAGTCGATCGCGCTCACGAAGTCTTCGTGATGAATCCACGACACGAACTGCCGGCCGCGCTCCCGCCCAGCCCACGCCTGACCAGACCCAGTAGCGTGTCGAAGATCCCGCCCTTGTCGGCACTCATGATCATCGCGGAACGCAGCAGCACTCTCCGGGTCGACGGCGTCACCGCGTCATTGGTGGCGCGCTCCCACGCCTGGGCGACGTCGTTGCTGCCCCGACCCGCCTGGAATCACGACCTTCATCGCCGCCGTCGATCTTAAGTCACCGCGCGCGCCAACCTTTCATCGGCCAATCTCGTCTTTCTACCATGTAGAATGCCTGCCCGGTCTTCCCGCCTGCCCCGCCTCGTTGCCGCGATGTTCGCGGCCCTCGTGCCGGTGGCTGAGTGCGACGAGCTCCTGGCCGACCTCGAGGCGGAGTTCCTTCTGCGGGCGCGCGCCGATGGGCTGTGGGTCGCGCGGCGCTGGGCATGGCTGCAGGCCCTCGGTTCCGTTCCCGCTCTGCTCCGCCGTGGATGGTGGCGCGGGATGACGGGGTTCGAGCCGCAGGCAAACCGCATGAGACCCGGAGGACCTATGTTCGAGAGCTGGATCATGGATTTCCGCTACGCCGCTCGCCGTCTGATGCGGCGGCCGACGTACGCCATCCTCGCCGTGCTGACGCTCGCGCTCGGCGCCGGAGGCACCGCCGCGATCTACAGCGTCGTGCGCGCCCTGCTGCTCGACCCGCTGCCGATCGCTCGGGAAGAGCAGGTCGGCGTGCTGTGGTTCGACGGCTCCTGGACCGAGCAGGAATTCCTGGGACTGCGCGGAGAGTTCCCCGGCTTCCGCCAGATGGCGGCCTACCGTCCAAACGACCAGACGCTCGACGTGCCCGGCGCGCCGCTGCGCCTGCTCGCGGGCCTCGCCGTGTCGGATGATCTTTTCGACGTGCTCGGGGTCTCGCCCGCGCTCGGCCGCACCTTCCGCCGCGGAGAAGACGCCCAGGGCGCAGAGCCCGTCGCCGTGTTGAGTCACGGGCTGTGGCAGGAACTGGGCTCGGACCCGGGCATCGTCGGGAAGCCGCTGCAGCTCGGCGGCATCGCACGCACGGTCGTCGGGGTCATGCCGCGCGGCTTCTGGTTCGCGAGCCCCGAGACGCGCCTCTGGACCGCGGCGCAGATGAATCCGCAACGCCGTTCCGGCCAGTACACGCTCGTGGGCCGCGCCGCAGACGGTGTGGCGATCGGGAGCATGCAGCCGCAGCTCGACGCACTCACGAAGCTGCTCGGCGCGCGTTTCCGCTACCCCTCGCCACAGTGGGACAAAACGAAAGCCCCCTCGGTGACGCACGCGCGTGAATTCTTCGTCGGTGACGTGCGGCCAAGCCTCATCGCCACCCTGGCTGCCATGGGCGTGATTCTGCTCATCGCCTGCGCCAACGTCGCAGCGTTGATGCTCGGGCAGGTCGATGCGCGCGCGACGGAGCTCGCCCTGAAAGCCGCCCTCGGCGCCAACCGTCAGCGCCTCGTGCAGCAGCTCCTGTTCGAATCGCTGCTGATCGGCCTCCTCGCCGGGATCTCCGGTGCGTTGCTGGCGGCCGCCGGATTCGCGCTGCTCGTCGAGTCACTCCCGCTCGGTGCCCTCGCCGACACCGCGCGTCTCGACTGGACGGTGTTCACGGCATCGATGATCGCGTCGCTCGCCGCCGCCCTCCTCATCGCCATCGTCCCCGGGGTCGCGATGTGGCGCGGCAGCAGCCTGCGCTCGACGATGGGCACATCCCGCACGGGAGGCGCAGCGGGACGCGGTGGCCGCCTCGAGGGCGGCCTCGTCATCGCGCAGATGGCGGCTGCCGTACTGCTCGCCGCCGGCGCTGGACTCATGATCCGCAGCGTGGCGAATCTGCGCGCGATCGATCCCGGCGTGGACACGCGGGGCGTCGTCATCGTCGATGCGACGATGCCGACCGGATTCACGAATCCGCAGCGGACGCGTGTAGTCCTCGACGCGATTTCCGCGCTGCAATCGCTGCCAGGCGTCACCGCTGTTGCCGCGTCACAGAAGCTGCCGCTGCGCGGCTCCGGCGATAACTGGGGCATCGGCGTCAGAGGCCAGACCAGCGCAGGCGGCACGACGGCCTTCCGCATGGTGACGCGCGATTACTTCTCGACCATAGGTCTGTCGATCCTGAAAGGTCAGGGCTTCGGACCATCCGACCGCGAGGGCAGCAGCCGCGTGGTCGTCATCAATGAGGCGCTGGCAGAGAAGTACTTCCCGAACCAGGATCCCATCGGCCAGGTGCTGATGACTGGGCTGGACCGGCCGGACCTCGGCGAGCGCATCATCGGCGTTGTCGAGAACGCCGCCGAATCGGAACTGCAGGACGGCGCTGAGCCCGCACGCTACATGCTCTACGACCAGATGCCGTTTGCCTCACCGCAGGCGTCGTTCGTGCTGCGTACGGGATCCGAAGCGCAGACGGGCGCCCTCAGCGATGCCGCGCGCGCCACGCTTGGGCGCGAAGGCAGCCGGCTCGCGATCGAAGAGATCACCACGCTGCAGAGCGTGTTCGATCTCGCTGTGGGTCCGACCGGCCAGATTGTTACGCTGCTTTCGCTGCTCGCAGGCCTCGCTCTCGTGCTCGGCGCGATCGGGGTCTATGGCGTCATCTCGCACTACGTCACGCGCCGCACGCGCGACTACGGCATCCATCTGGCACTCGGCCAGACACCCGGCCGCGTGATCGGTCAGATCGTCGGCCGCGGGGCGGCGCTCGTCGCGACCGGCGCGGTCATCGGACTCATCGCAGCCCTGTTTCTCACCAAGCTGCTCGGCACGCTGCTCTATGGCATCGACGCCACCGACCCGCTCTCGATGGCCGGCGCGGCCGCCGTGCTGCTGCTGGTGGGAGTGATCGCGGCATTCGTGCCGGCCCGGCGCGCGAGCCGCACCAACCCAGCCATCGTGTTGCGTCAGTCATGAGGGCGCGATGAAGCGTGCAAAGGAACCGGAGCCGGTACTGCTCGGCTCGCTCGAGGAGCAGGTGATGCTGGCCGTGATCCGCACGGCCGCGGACGCGTACGGCATGCAGGTGCGACGCGAGCTGGAATCGGTCACAGGACGCCACATCGCCATCGGCGCCGTCTACGCCACGCTCGATCGGATCGAAGCGAAGGGGCTTGTACTCTCGTCGCGAATCACGACGGCGGACGGCGCGGAACGCAGGGTCTTCGAGGTCACGCGCGCCGGCATGCGGTCCCTCGAGCAGACGCGCGCGCTGCGCGATCGACTGTGGACAGGCGTGCAATTGGGGACGGGTTAACTTTATGCAGTCCGCGACGGGCTTCAGCGCGCCGGATGCATAAAGCTAACCCGTCCCCAATTATTCCCTACGCCGTCTTCGATCTCAGCGCCTTGATGCCGCGCTCGATGCGCTCAGCGAGCTCGCGCTCGGCCTGCAGCGCGCGCAGCGTCGACTGCCCCGACGAGACCATCTCGTTGAGCTTCGAGAGGTTCTCCATGACGTGGTCGAGCACCGCGCGCTGCTCGCCCACCGTTTCCATGTTGACGCGGACGTCTTCGAGCAGGTTCGTGATCACGCCGACCTTGAGCTGCACCTCGTCGACCAGCCGCTTCTTCGCGGTGATGTCGGCCAGGCGGGCCTCCGTGTCGCGGATCGAGGTGACGAGCTCCTCGACGCGCGTCTTGAGCGTGAGCACGTCGGCGCGATGCTCCTCGACGAACTCGAGGTCG
>JALYRV010000096.1 GCA_030855205.1 Acidobacteriota bacterium
GCGCGGGACGGCCCTGCCCCTGCGCGGGAGTGCCGGCGGGCGGCGTGCGCGGCGCGGCGGCCGGCGCGAATGACGCGTCGGCCCACACCGACTTCTTCGACGTCAGATCCATCACCGCGAGGAGGCCGCGCGACTGCGCATCGCCGACGTTGGTGCGCGTCGGGATCATCTCGGGATATGACGACTCGGTCACGAAATTCGGCACGTCGGCGGTGCGCCCCGGCTGCGCCGGGCGCTCGCTGAGGGTCACCCATGCGTAGCGGCCATCGGGCGACAACTGGATGTCGCCGACCGTCTGGCGCGCGCTGATTTCGAGACGCGGGAGGGCGTCCTTCTCGCGCTCCGCTTCCGCTTTCTTCCGCTGCTCGGCTCGATCGCGCACGATCTCGAGCAGCTTCTGCTCCTCGTCACGCAGCACGCGCTGGCTCTCGCTCAGCGGCGGCGTCTGCCGCGGCGGGCCGATGTTGGTGATCTGCGTGAGCAGCGTATCGCTGCCGTCGACGGCCAGGACGAACAGGTTGCCTCCCTGCACGAACGTGATCGCCGTATCGTTCTTCGTCCAGCGCACACTGCCTTCGTTGCCGTCGGTCTTCGTCATCTGCCGCCGCGCGCCGGTGGCGCGATCGTAGATCGCGATGTCGCCGCGATCGTTGAAGAGCAGGCGGCGGCGCGCCTTGTCCCACCGGCCGCCGGATGGCGGCGTCAGGCGCGCTTCATCCTCGGACAGCTTCCGGAGCTCGCCGCCCGCGCGGGGGACGACGTAGGTGGATGCGCGTTCTTCGCCGGGCTTCTGCCAGTCAAAGTAGACCGATCGGGAGTCGCCTGACCACCGCACCGCGGACGGAGCCGAGCCCAGCAGATCGGGGCCCCGCATGATGCTGTCGACCGTGAGCGGGAAGGGCGTGGCCCCGGCCGCTTGCTGGGTTGCAGAAGTGGGACGCTGTGCGTGCACGGATGCGAACAGCAGGAGCGCGAGCGCGGCGGTGACCGGAACGAACCGTCTTGTCATGCGGGAAACCTCAGTAAATGAAGGCGTAGTATACAATTCGTGAACCCGGCCCGTGCCTATCGCGTCTAGTCCTTAGTGCCCCGGATCTTGCACTGCGGGGGCGTACCGGTATTCCCTTCTTTTTTTTGGAGCACTTCACCATGCGGTTCGTGCGCTACACGCTCGTTTGCCTATCGGCTCTGTTCATCCCGGCTGCTGTGACCGCCGCCGGCCAGCAGCAGACGCCTCCGCCGCCACCGGCGACGATGCCGGCGCCGGCAGGCATGCAGATGCCTTCGCTCGAGCCCGCCGGTCCGGTCAAGCCCCTGTCGGTAGACGAGGCCGTCACGCTGGCGCTGCGCAACAACCTGGGGCTTCAGATCGAGCGGCTCAATCCCGCGATCGAAGACGAGCTCATCGCGTCGGCGCGGTCGGGCTACGTCCCGACGCTGAGCACGGCGTTCCGGACCAACGGCAGCATCACGCAGCCGCGCAGCTTCACCGAAGGCAACGAGGCTTTCTCGACGGATTCGATCTCGTCGAGCTTCACGTTCACGCAGCAGGCCCTGCCCTGGACCAACACGCAGTTGCAGGCATCATGGTCCGGCTCGCGCACGACGACCGGCGGGCTTGCCCCGAGCTTCAACCCGAATATCGGATCGAGCTTCAACGTGCAGGCCGCGCAGCCGCTGCTCCGTAACTTCCTCGTGAAGCCGATTCAGAACCAGATCGAACAGGCGGTCATCTCGCGGCAGATTGCCGACATCACCCTGCGCCAGCGCGTCGTCGGCACCGAGCGCAGCGTGCGTCAGGCGTACTGGAACCTGGTCGGCGCGATCGAGCGTCTCAGCGTCGCGCGTCAGAATCTCGATCTGTCGCAGACGCAGCTCAAGAACAATCGCGTGCGCGTGGAAGTGGGCACGATGGCGCCGATCGACATCATCGCGGCGGAAGCGGAAGTCGCCGGCAATGAAGAAGCCGTGATCACGGCCGAGGCCGCGATTCGGGCCAACGAAGACGCGCTCCGCATCCTCGTGATGGACCCGAACGCGCCCGACTTCTGGACGTCGCGCATCGAACCCACCAACAAGCCGGAAGTGCAGGCGATGCAGATCAACCTCGAAACCGCGATCGCGTCGGCCCTGGAGTCGCGCACCGACATGGTCAACGCGCGCAAGCAGCTGCAGGTGAGCGACCTGAGCTTGAAGCTCTCGAAGAACCAGACGCTGCCAGACCTGAGCCTCAACGCCAGCCTGACCGGCACGGCCTCGGGCGGCACGCAGTTCAGCTACTTCCCCGGCACGATCACGGAAGACGTAACCAGGCGATCGGAGCGCGGCTTCGGCTCCACGCTCGGCGATGTCTTCGGGTTCGCCTACCCGAACTGGTCGGTCGGCGTGAACTTCGCGTATCCCATCGGCAAGGCCGCCGCGGAAGCCAACCACGCGCGCGCCACGCTCCAGCGCCGTCAGTTTGACGCGCAGATGAAGAGCCTCGAGCTGTCCGTGGTCCAGCAGGTCCGCGGCGCGGCCCGCAACGTCACGTCGAACTTCCAGCGCGTGCAGTCCACGCGCGTCGCGCGCGACCTCGCCGAGAAGCGCCTCGCGGCGCAGCAGAAGCGATTCGACGTCGGCCTGTCGACCCTCTTCGAACTCACGCAGGCCCAGCGCGACGTCGTCCTCCAGCGCAACAACGAGCTCAACGCCGTCATCGCCTACAACCAGGCCATCGTCGACTTCCAGCTCGTCCAGGTCGCCCCGCTCGGCGGCTTCTAGCCCCTTCGGGAGGGGAAAGGGCAAAGGGCCTTTCCCCTTAACGGTATATTTCCGCCCGTGGTGAGAGTGTCGGCGACGGTGATCTGCCGTGACGAGGCGCATCACATCGAGGCAGCGCTGGAATCGGTGCGCTGGGCCGATGAGATCGTCGTCGTCGATTCCGGGAGCAGCGACGGCACCGTGGAGATCGCGCTGCGGTTCACCGACAAGGTGGTCGCGCACGCGTGGCCCGGGTATGCGGCGCAGAAGGACTACGCGGCGTCCATCGCTTCGCACGACTGGATTCTGTCGATCGACGCCGATGAGCGCGTGAGTCCCGCGCTGGCGTCCGAGATCAAAGCCGTGCTGGAGCGGGACCCCGCGGAGGCTGCGTTCCGGCTGCCGCGCATGACGCGGCACTTCGGCAGGTGGCTGCGCACGACCGACGCGTATCCGGACTATCAGATTCGCCTCTACGACCGCCGGCGCGCGCGGTGGAAGCGGCTCGACGTGCACGAGTCGATTGAAACGAGCGGCGCGATCGGCGCGTTGCGCAACGATCTGCTGCACGAAGGAGACGCGACGACCGCGGAGCGCCTCGAAAAGCTGCGGCACTACGCGCGTCTCTCGGCTGCCGAAATGCACCGGCGCGGGCGGCGTGGCGGAGTGCTGGCGATGACGCTGCACCCTCCCGCGGCGTTCCTGCGCAGTTATCTGCTGCGGCGAGGCTTCATGGACGGCTCCGCCGGGCTCCGCGTGTCAGCGCTCCAGGCCTACTACGTCTATATGAAGTTCGCGTTCCTGCGCGACAACGGGCACACGCGGTAGCGATGTTCTCGGTCCATGTCGACACGTCGCGTGCGTGGCATGGAGCGCAGAACCAGACGCTGCTCGCGGTACTCGGCCTGCGCAGTCAGGGGCATCGCACGTGGCTCGCCGCGAATCCGCAGGGGGAGCTGAAGCAGCACGCGCGCGAAGGGCTCGACGTGCTGCCGATCGACGCCAGGAGCGAGATGGATTTCTCGTCGGGATGGCGGCTGTCACGCGCGTTGCGGCAGCTCAGGCCCGACATCATCCACGCCCACGATCCGCACGCGGTGGCCATGAGCGCGATGGCGATCTCGATGGCCTATCCCCCGCCGTGTCCGCCGATCGTTGCCTCGCGCCGCGTGGCCTTCCGTATCAAGCGCAATGCGTTTTCGCTCTGGAAATACCATCAGGTCGATCTGTTCCTCTGCGCGTCGGAGGTCATCCGCCAGCACCTGATTGCAGACGGCATCCCCGCGCGTCTGACGATGACAGTGCATGACGGCATTGACGTGACGCATGTCGACGCCGCGCCGCCGATTGATCTTGGCGCCGAGTACTGGCTGCCGCACGGCGCGCCCATCGTCGGCACGGCCGGCGCGCTGGTGCCGCACAAAGGGCACCGGCACTTCATCGCCGCCGCCGCCCAGGTGCTACGCAAGGTGCCGGACGCGCGCTTCGTAATTGTCGGAGAAGGGGATGAGCGTCCCGCGCTCGAAGCGCAGATCAAACACCTGAAACTCGAGAAGCACGTGATCCTCGCCGGATGGCGGCCCGACGTGCTCTCGTTCCACAAGGCGTTCGATCTCTTTGCGCTCAGCTCCGTGACCGAGGGACTGGGTACGGCGCTGCTCGACGCCATGGCCTGCCGCCGCGCCGTGGTCGCCACACGCACCGGCGGCGTGGACGAAGCGGTCGAGGAGCATCGCACGGGCCTGCTCGTGGAGCCGCACGACGAGGCCGGCCTCGCCGCCGCAATCGCGCAGTTGCTGCTCGATGATCAACTGCGAAAGCGGATGGGGGACGCGGGACGGCAACGCGTCGAGGAGCGCTTCTCGGTCGACCGCATGATCGCCCGCACGCTCGAGGCCTACGAAGCGGTGCTCACGAGGCCCGACCGGAGGAAGACGATCAGGATTCCTGAAACGTAACGGGTATGCCTCTTCTACTGCCGCGTGGGAAGCGCCATGAAGCGCGGGCGGCAGCCGGCGCCGGCGCGGGGGCAGTCGTCGAACGTGATCGCCATCGCGTTGGCGGAGAAGCCGATGCCGCGCGCGTGGCGCTCGCCGTCGGTTCGCTCCACGAGCCGGAGCTCGTAGATGACACGGCGCGCCTTCGGGTCGATGACCGCGAGACGCGAGCCGTTGATCAACGCGCCGGCCAGCGATCCGTCGGGCGACCACATCACTTCTCCCGCGGAGCTGCCCTCCTCCCGCACCGCGAGGACTTCGGTCTCCTCGCCGTCCACGCCGAGCATCACGCGCTGGTTCGGCGGGCCCAGGGAGAACCGTTTGTCGACGCGCACGAATGCGTTGCCTTTGGGCGAGCGCGCCTCGGCCATCGGGCCGAGCGTAGCGGTGGCCTGGCCGGCGCCGAACCCGATCATGCCGGCGACCGGCACGGCCACGAGGAACGCGAGCGCGCGATTCGACATCATGCGGCCTTTCCGGCGCGCGTGCGCCGTTGCGATGGATGGCACACGCCGGCAAGCTGACAGGTATGCGATCGCGCGCCGACGGCGCCGAAGCGGCAGCCCCCCATCATGCCCAGATGGCAGAGACTGAAGTCGTACCGCACGGGATCGGCGGCGTCCAGCTTTCGCAGCGACGCGGTGATCTGCGCCGCCATTTTCCACCCGGGGCTCTGATATGTCGTGAGCTTCAGGCAGCGGCCGACGCGAATGATGTGCGTGTCGAGCGGAATCACGAGCTTCGATGCCGGCACCGATGTCCATCCGCCAGGATCGACGCCGTCGGTGCGCACCATCCACCGCAGGAAGAGATTCATCCGCTTGCAGGCTGACCCCGACGAGGGGCGGGGAAAGAAGAAGTACACGCCTGGGCGGGCGGGCACCTTGCCGTAGACCGGCACGAGGTCGACCTCGCGCGCGCGCGCCGAGAACCGCTCGATGGCCGGACCGACGTCGACGTCCCCGGGGCGCATCCCGGCGGCAAACGCCTGCTCGAGCGAGCCATGCTCCCGGATGAACGCGCGGAGGATCCAGAGGAGCGCGACGAAGTCGTCGCCGCGCGTCCAGCGGTGCACGAGCGGGCGCAGCTTGCGCCCCTCGCGCGCGGGACGGAACGTCTCGAGCACATCGGCGGGGCGATCGCCCAGGACCGCGCAGATGGCGTTGGTCGAGTTCACGACGCTCGCGACGCGCCCGAACGCGACCGCCGATGCGATGAACGCCACGATCTCGCGATCCTCGCGCCGCGGGTAGCGCTGCACGACCTGCACGGGATCGAAAGCCGAATCGGGCGCGTTGAACGAATCGTAGAGCCGGTCGAGCGACGCCTTGAGCGCCGTATCCCGCACAGTCACCACATCACCACATCACGCGCTCGCCACACCCTAGAACACCGTCACGGGTTGCTCTGCGCAGCACATCGGACACTCCGCGACGGCGAAGTTCGCCGGCGCCCGGTACTCGGCCAGTGCAATGTTCGGCACGCAGAGATCGACGATGGCCTCCATGCGGTCGTAAATCTCGACGGTCGCGATCACCGTGCCGCCCGCGTCTTCGATCAACTGCTTGCACCGCTCGAGCGTCTTCCCGGTATTGCGCACATCGTCGGCGAGCAGCACGCGGTTGCCGCGCAGAACGCTTCCGTAAAAACTGCGCAGCGTGATCTCGCCGTGGTCCTCCGTGAAAGGCGCGAAGCTGCACGGGGGATGGTCGAGGGGCCGGCGGCCATCCAGCAGGCCGGCGATGGTGTGCGCGAGCAGGGCGCCGCCCATCACCGGTCCGGCCACGACCTGGGTCTCGCGCGCGATGCTGTCGGGCAGCACGTCAATCAGGTCCTGCGCAAAGCGCCAGATCGTCGAGGGATGCCGGAACAGCTGATGCGCGTTGAGATAGTGGCGTCCGTGGAAGCCGTTGCCGTAGTCGAAGTGCCCGTCGACCATGAGCACGTGCGACTGCCGGAGATTGTCGAGCGCCTGGCGCTGCACTTCATCTTTTCTGGACATGTGCCTTCCATGACTGCTGCCAGCTCACCGCGGGATTCAGGAATACGATGCGGCCGCCCACAATCGTCGCCGCGGCCGCGCCCGTGAGCTCCCAGCCGTCGAACGGTGTGTTCTTCGACTTCGAGACCAGCGACGCCGCCTCCACGCGTGCTTTCAGATCGGGCGCGAGCAGCGTGATGTCCGCCGGAGCCCCTTCGGCGAGCGTGCCGCCCGGCACGCCGAGAATGCGCGCGGGATTGACCGACAGGAGCTCGACGAGCCGCGACAGCGTGACGACCCCGCGATGCACAAGGCGATCGAAACAGAGCGGCACGGCCGTCTCGAGACCGACGATTCCGAACGGCGCGCGATCGAACTCGAGCGCCTTCTCGTCTGCGTGGTGCGGCGCGTGGTCGGTCGCGATGACGTCGATTGATCCGTCGGCGAGCCCGGAGAGCAGGGCGTCGATGTCGGCCTGCTCGCGCAACGGCGGATTCATCTTCGTGTTGGTGTCGTAGCCTTCGAGCGCGGCATCCGTGAGTACGAAATGGTGTGGCGCGACCTCGCACGTCACGCGCACGCCTCGCCCCTTCCCTTCGCGCACGGACCGCAGCGCCGACGCGACGCTCATGTGGGCCACATGGAAACGGGAGCCGGTCACCTCCGACAGCAGGATGCCGCGATCGACGATGAGCGTCTCGGCCACCGCGGGCAGGCCTTTGAGCCCGAGCATCGACGCCTGCGCGCCCTCGTGCGCGACGCCGTCGCACTTGAGCGACGGATCCTCGCAGTGGTCGATGACCGGCATGTCGAACATGCCCGCGTACTCGAGCGCGCGGCGCATCAGCAGGGCGTTGGCAATCGGACGCCCATCGTCCGATATCGCGACGCAGCCCGCCTGCTTCAACTCGCTGATCTCCGTGAGCTGATCTCCCTTCGACCCCACGGAGACGGCGCCAATCGGATACACGCGCGCGAGCCCGGCCTGGGCGGCCTTGGCGAGGATGTAGCCGGTGACGCCCGCGTGATCGTTGATGGGATCGGTGTTCGGCATGCACGCGACGGCCGTGAAGCCTCCCGCGACGGCCGACGCCGTGCCGGTGGCCACGGTCTCCTTGTGCTCCTGTCCTGGCTCGCGCAGGTGCACGTGCATGTCGATGAGGCCAGGCGTGATGACCACACCTGCCGGCACCTCGAGCACCTCGGCGTCGCCGGCCGGCAGGTCCTGTCCGACCCGCGCGATGCGGCCGTCCTCGATCAGCACATCGCGGCGCCCGTTGAGGCCCGCGGCGGGATCGATCACCATCCCGCCCCTAAGAAGCAATCGCATCGGTCTCCCCCGCCATCAGATACAGCACCGCCATCCGCACCGCGACGCCGTTGGCCACCTGGTCGAGAATCACGGACCATGGCCCGTCGGCGACCACCGAGTCGATCTCGACGCCCCGGTTCATCGGTCCCGGGTGCATCACGATCGCCCCTTCCGCCGCTCGGCGCAGGCGCGTCTCGGTCAGCCCGTACAAATTGAAATACTCGCGAAGCGACGGAAGGTACAACCCCTTCATGCGCTCGTGCTGCACGCGCAGCATCATCACGACGTCCGCGCCGTCCATCGCCTCGTCCATCGACGACGTCATGCGCGCGCCGAAACGATCGAGCCCGGGGGGCAGCAGCGTCGCGGGCCCGCACGCCCACACGTCGGCGCCCATCTTCTTCAGCAGCAGCAGGTTGGATCGCAGCACGCGGCTGTGCAGCAGGTCGCCGACGATGGCGACCTTCAGCCCTGCGAGCCGGCCCTTCCGCTCGCGAATCGTGAAGGCGTCGAGCAGCGCCTGCGTCGGGTGCTCGTGCGTGCCGTCCCCCGCGTTGACGATGCGGGCGCGGCAGACGCGCGACAGCAGGTGCGCCGCTCCCGAGGAGGAGTGGCGCACGACGATGATGTCCGGGGCCATGGCCTCGAGGTTGCGCGCGGTGTCGGCGAGCGTCTCCCCCTTCGACACGCTCGACGTCGACGCGGCGAAATTGAGCGTATCGGCGCTCAGGCGCTTCTCGGCAATCTCGAAGGACATGCGCGTGCGCGTGCTCGGCTCGAAGAACAGGTTCACCACGGTGCGCCCGCGCAGCGCCGGAACCTTCTTGATCGCACGGCCGCCGATTTCCTTCATGGCCTCGGCGGTGTCGAGCACGAGCGCGATCTCGCCAGGGGTGAGATCAGCGATGCCGAGCAGGTGGCGTCCCGAGAGGCTGGCCGGCGCGTCAGTTGCCGTCGACATGTTCCACCACCACCTCATCGACGCCGTCGATCTCTTCGACACGGACCTGCACGCTCTGGTCGCGCGAGGTCGGCAGGTTCTTGCCGACGTAATCGGGCTTGATTGGCAGCTCGCGGTGCCCGCGGTCGACGAGCACGACGAGCTGAATGGCGCTCGGGCGTCCGAAGTCGATCAGCGCATCGATCGCCGCGCGAATCGTCCGGCCCGTGAAGAGCACATCGTCGACCAGCACGATCCGCGTGTCGTCGATCGAGAAGGGGATCTCGGTGCTGCGCACGATCGGCTGGTGCGCGACGGCATGACGCATGAGGTCATCGCGATAGAGCGTGATGTCGAGCGCGCCGGCGCGGACGGGCTGGCCGGTGATTTCCTGGATGTTCGCGGCGATGCGGCGCGCGAGAGGCACGCCGCGCTGACGGATGCCGACGAGCGCCAGGCTGTGGGCTGAGGATGATGCGAGATTCCGCTCGACGATCTCGTGCGCGATTCGCATGAGACTTCGCTTGATGCGCTCGGCATCAAGGGCAACGACTGCAGGCATGACGGACCTCTTGGCGACCTCACCGGATCGCGTTTAAAGAGCTGGGCGAGTATAGCGGATCTTCTACTCGTAGGTTCGGATGTAGGTGACGGGTCTCGAGGCGGTGAAGGCGCGGGTGAAAAGGTCGGTGCGGGCGTAGCCGTCCATGTCGCGGGCGACGGGCAGGCCGAGGTAATAGAGCACCGTCGGCGCGAGGTCGACGATCGCGCCGCGCGGCAGGGTGCCCGGAGCGACGTCGCTGCCGTAGGCGAGCAGAAAGCCGTCGGGCGCGCGCTCGTGGGTGCCTGAGAGATCGGGCTCGCCCAGCAGCTTCGCGAGCGCGCGCTTGGGTAGCGTGACGGGCTCCATGCCGAAGCCCGAGATCACGAGAAGGAGATCCCCCGGTTGGAGCTGCGCGATCTCGCGGGCGATCTCACCATCGATGAAGCCGTAGTACCGGTCGAGCACGAGCCCGAAGCTCGCCGCGTCGGCCGATGATCCTTCGCTGAACAGGTGCGGTTGCGCGTAGCGCAGGAACGTGTGCGCGACGGTGTCGACTCCCTGATAGCGAATCGCGGAGAGCCTGACGGGCCGGTGCTGTTCGAGCGCGCGCCGCGCCTCGGCATAGATGCGATCCCACCGCACCGGCGTCACGCCGCCGGCCGGCGCGTCGGCCGGAAGCGCCGCCGGCAGCACCTCGGGCCAGGGGTTGAACATCGACGCGTCGAACACGGCGCGTGTCGCGACCACCGCCTCGTGCGGGAAGGCGGCGCGCGCCTGGTCGGTGCGGAGCGGCGAGCCCGTCGTGAGATGGAAACGATCCGACACCACGAACCCGTCGAGGGGCGCCACGGGAAACGACACCGGCCACCGGACGATGCCGGACCGTACGCCCGCGGCGGATGTGATGCTCCAGAGCGGCCGGGCGCGCAGGTCGGTCGACTCCACCGGCTGCGACGCGACGTACCCGAGATAGACGAGCGCGTGCGCGAAGCAGTAGTCGGGCAGAATATCGACGAGCGCCTCTCCCCTTCCCGCGCGAAAGCGCGCCGCCGATCGCACGCCGTTGCCGGTCGGATATTTCCCTGTCGCAGCGGCCGCCCAGACGGGCTCCGGCTGCGTCGGCTTGAGCGACGCCAGATCGAGCGTCGCGCCGCGCTCGAGCACGCGCGCAAACGTGGGCAGGCGCCCGGTGCCGATTCGCTCGCGGATGAAGCCGAGCGCCGCGCCGTCGAGCATCACGAGCCGTAGCGTGCCGGTGCCCCGCGCCGCGCCCACGTCGAGGCGCTCGGCAATCACGGGGAGCGGTGGCGCGATGGAGGCTCGCGCCGACAGCGGCGCGGCAATCGAGCCCGCGATGATCAGCGCGAGCACGGCTGCGGCAACGCGGCCGCCACGCCGGCCGAACGAATAGCGCGCGATCGCAACGGCCGCGAGCAGCAGCGCCGCGGCCGTCAACGCCGACGCCCCTTCGGCCATGCCGCGCGCCGCGTCTTCGCCCAGCACCGCGCGAAAGCCGCGCAAGTTGAGCCAGCAGCCCGCGGCCGCGCCACCCGCGAGCAGTGCCGCCATCCACGCGATCAGCCGCACGCTGATCCATGCGGGCGCGAGCGCGCGCGCCGCGATCATGTCGCGCACGACGAGCATCGCGAAGATCGCAATCGACGTATGCAATCCGTAGAAGGAGAGCAGCACGCGGAACCATGCGGCGGTTTCCGCCGATGCGAGCGGCAGCCGCGGATTGAGCTGCAGCAGGAGCACGGTGATGTACGTCGCCGCGAGCGCGCCGGCCGCCATGGCGTTGGTCAGCATCCGCACGTAACGCATGGTGTGTCCGGTATACTGCGCGATATGCCGGCCGATGTCGATGCCGTCGTCGTCGAGAACCGGCGGCTGTCGTCCGACTACAACGTCCTCGTGTTTCACGCGCCCGCCATCGCCGCCGACGCCGCGCCCGGGCAGTTCGTGATGATCAAGACGGCCGGTGCGGGCGGCGCGCCGCTGCTCAGACGTCCCTTCTCCATTTTCCAGATCGTGCGCGATCGCGCCGGCGCGGCCACGGGCGTTTCGATCATCAACAAGAAGATCGGCACGGGCACGTCGCAGCTCTATGACGCGCGCGTCGACGCGGTGCTCCCGGTGCTCGGTCCCCTCGGGCGCCCGTTCGTGCCGCCGGCCTCTGGTGATGCATGGATGGTGGCCGGGGGCGTCGGCCTGGGTCCGTTCGTCACGCTCGCCGAAGCCCTTCGCTCGCAGGGCATCCCCTCCGCGCTCTTCTATGGCGCGCGCACGGCGGCCGACCTGCACTGCGCCGATCTGTTCCCTCCGCTCGGCGTGCGCCTCGTCACGTCCACCGAAGACGGCTCCGCCGGCGAAAAGGGTTTTATTACCGTCCCGCTCGAGCGCGAGCTCGGCGCGTCGCAGGGACGCGTGACGATCTACACCTGCGGGCCCACGCCGATGATGCGCGCGGTCGCCGGTATCGCCGAACGCCACGGCCGCGACTGCATCGTGTCGCTCGAACAGGTCATGGGCTGCGGTATGGGCGGCTGCTACAGCTGCGTCGTGCGCGTGCGGCAGGACGACCGCGCGCGCTTCGTGCGCTCGTGCGTCGACGGCCCCGTCTTCGACGCGCGCGCCATCGTCTGGGAGGAGCTCTCGCATTGACGCCCGATCTGCGCGTGCGTATCGGCTCGCTGACGCTGGCCAACCCGGTCATCGCCGCGAGCGGCTGCTTCGGCTACGGCGTGGAGTACGCCGCCGCGATCGACCTCTCCACGCTCGGCGGCGTTGCCGTCAAGGGGCTCTTCCTGCAGGAGCGCGACGGGCACACACCGCCGCGCATCGTCGAAACGCCGTCGGGCATGCTCAACGCGATAGGCCTGCAGGGCATCGGCGTGCATCGCTTCGTGCGTGAAAAGCTGCCCGAGCTGCGCCGTCTCGGCGCCACGGTCATCGTCAACATCTGCGGATCGACGCTCGACGAGTACGTGGAGGTCGCGCGCGTGCTGTCGGACGCCGAAGGAGTCGGGGCGCTCGAGCTCAATATCTCGTGCCCCAACATCAAGGAAGGCGGCATCCAGTTCGGCTGCAGCCTCATCGGCACCAACGATGTCGTCAGCGCCGTCCGGAAAGTGACGACGCTGCCGGTCATCCCGAAGCTGACGCCGAATGTGACCGACGTCGCCTCGTTCGCGCGCGCGGCCGAGGAGGCGGGGGCCGACGCCGTCTCGCTCGTCAACACGTTCCTCGCGCTGGCCATTGACGTCGAGACGCGACGGCCCAGGCTCACGAACGTACTCGGCGGGCTGAGCGGGCCCGCCATCAGGCCGATTG
>JALYRV010000097.1 GCA_030855205.1 Acidobacteriota bacterium
TCTCGCGCTGCGCTACAGCAGCGGCGTGCGCGGCGTGTCCACGCTCTTCATCTGGATCGGCAGCTTCTGGATTCTTGCGGCACAACTGATCGGATGCGCGATCGTGCTCGAGATTGTTCTCGGCTGGCCTCGCTGGCTTGGAGGCCTGACCGCGACGCTGATCGTCACGGCGTATTTCAGCGCCGGCGGGCTCTTGAGTTCCGCGTGGGTCAACCGGATACAGGATTTCATTGTCGTCGCGGGCTTCGCGATCGCGGTGCCTCTCGCCATCTCGTTCGCCGGGGGCTGGGACACCGTGCAAGAGGCCAACGCGGGTCAGATGAATTTCTGGCGCGGATCGCAGCCCAATATCGGCTGGCCGCTCATCTTCCTGCTCGCGCCTTCATTTTTCCTGTCACCCGGACTCGTGCAGCGCGCGTTTGCCGCCCGCGACGAGCGCGCCCTCACCCGGGGCATCGCGATGAGCGGCGTCGCGCTGATGATCTTTGCGTTCCTGCCGACCCTGCTGGGCATGGCCGCGCGCGCGCAGTTTCCGGATCTCACGGCGGCGCAGCAAACACAGGCGCTCCCCCTGCTTTTGCAGTCCGGCGTGCCGGCGCTCATCGGGGCGTTCGTACTCGTGGCGGTCTTCGCGGCCGAGATCAGTTCCGCCGATGCCGTCCTGTTCATGCTCTCCACGAGCGGTGCGCAGGATCTCTACAAGCGCTTCATCAATACATCCGCGACCGACGGCCAGGTGCTGCGTGTCGCACGGCTGGTCGCTGTGCTCGCCGGCGTCGTGGGGTACGTGCTCGTGTTCCTGATCGGCACGGTCATGGGGGCCCTGCAGGTCTTCTACGAAGTGCTCGTCGTCAGTCTGTTCGTGCCGATCCTCGGCGCGCTCCTGCTCGAGCGTCCGTCCACGGCGGGCGCGTACGCGGGCATCTGTGCGGGGCTGACGGTGCTGGCGGTAGCCTGGTTCCGGAGCTGGACCGGCTACGGGTGGGCGACGCCGGTCTTCGTGGCGCTGCTGGTGTCGTGCGCCGCGTTCGCGGCCGGCTCTCTTGCCTTCCGCCCGCGCCGCGTCACCGGGTAGCGCGTCCTATTTCTGCACGTTGATGCGCTCCTGATCCAGGTCATCGTCCTGCTGCTTGAGCAGCAGCGCGGCGGCATCATCTTCCGCGTCGATATCGGCCGGACCCTGCTTTCGCGCGTAGAGATACGACAGGCCGAAGATCACGAAGATGAGCCCCAGCGACAGCGTCCTCGGAATCGCCCACGAGATGTAGCCCTCGTGATGCGCGTACTCGACAAAGAGCTTCACGGCCACCCAGCCGATGATGATGAACGCGCCGTCGACGAGCGCCGGATACTTGCGCACGATCGCGAGGAGCTGTCCGATCACCATTCGCATCGCGATGATGCCGAGCACGCCGCCGGTGATGATCACCCACTTCTTCGGCGACATCGCGACCGCGACCAGGATCGAGTCGACGGCGAACACGATGTCGGTCAGCTCGACCTTCGCGACGGTGGCCCAGAAAGCCGAGAGCCCCAGCCAGGCTTTCGCAGGCTTGATCGCGCGCCGTTCCCCCGATGAATCACTGCCGTGCAGGAAGAAGTGCGAGATCGTCAGCCACATCAGGTAGCCGCCGCCAATCAGCTTCACCCATCCGAATTGAATCAGGCTCGTCGCGGCGAGGATCGCGAGGATGCGGAAGGCGAACGCGCCGATGATCCCGTAGCGCAGCGCCTTGCGCTGCTGCTCTTTGGGAAGCCCGAGCACGAGGATCGCGAGAACGAGGGCGTTATCGGCGCTGAGCAGGCCTTCGAGAATGACGAGCAGGCCGACAGTGAGCAGATCGGTGTATTGAAAATCGAACGTCACGAGCGTCCAACTATAGCCGAGACCCGGACATCGCGGAATCATGCCGACAGCCCAGCTTGATACGATCCGTATCAACATCTACAATTGCGATGAGTCAACTATGGGAGACGCCGACATTTACCTCATCAGCGTCGCGGCGAAGATGCTCGACATGCACCCGCAGACGCTTCGCAAGTACGAACGCCTCGGCCTCGTGCGGCCGAATCGCTCCCTCGGCAGCATGCGCGTCTACTCGCGTGACGAGCTCGCGCGCCTGCGCGCGATCAAGCAGCTCGTCGACGAGGACGGCATCAACCTGGCCGGCGTGCAGCGTCTCCTCACGATTGCCGAGGCCGTGCAGAAACTCAGGCCTCTCCTCGCCGACACCACGCCGCGCCTGCGCACTGACGATGCGCGCCGGCAGATCGCGCAACAGATCAACGAGATCGCGCGCATGCTGGGGCTCTGACGTGGCTGTCGAATTCAAGGACTACTACTCGACGCTCGGCGTGTCCAAGACGGCCACCGAGAAGGAGCTGAAGGCGGCGTACCGCAAGCTCGCCCGCAAGCACCACCCCGACGTCAATCCCGGCGACCCCTCGGCCGAGGGAAAATTCAAGGAACTCAACGAAGCGTACGAAGTGCTCGGCGATGCCGACAAGCGCCGGAAGTACGACGAGCTCGGCGCGAACTGGAAGCAGTACGAGCAGGCGGGCTCCGGTGGCCCATTCGGTGGCGGCGCCTGGAACGTCAACACCGGCCCGGGCGGGTATCGCACGATGTCCCCCGAGGAGATGGAGCAGATGTTCGGCGGCGGCGGCGCGGGCGGCGCCGATCCGTTCTCCGACTTCTTCAATACCTTCTTCGGCGGCGGTGGCGGAGGCCAGGACCGGCGCACGCACCGCCCGCGCACGCGGAAGGGGCGTGACGTCGAACACGACATCGAGCTCACGCTCGAAGACGCCTTCCAGGGCGCGACGCGCCGGCTCGCGATGCAGGACGAGGGGCGCACCCGCACGGTCGACGTGCGCATTCCCGCCGGCGTGAAAGACGGCGCGCGCGTGCGGGCGGCGGGCGAAGGCGAATCGGGCGCGCACGGCGGCTCCTCCGGCGATCTGTTCCTCCGCGTCAGACTTCGCCCGCACGGCACGTTCGAGCGGCGTGGGCAGGACCTGCACACCAAGGTCGCCGTCCCCCTCGTCACCGCGGTCCTTGGCGGTGAGGTCGCCGTGCCGACGATGGCGGGCGGCACGCTCCGCCTCAAGGTGCCGGAGCTCACGCAGAACGGGCAGGTCTTCCGCCTGCGCGGACAAGGCATGCCGGCGGTCGGCAAGCCGGACACGCGCGGCGATCTCTACGCGACCGCCGACATCGCGATGCCGCGCACGCTCTCGGATCGCGAGAGGACGCTCTGGGAGCAGCTCAAGCAGCCCGGCAGCGCGGAACCCGCGACAGGCGACTGATCATGAACATCAACAAGTACACGGAGAAAGCGCAGGAAGCGGTGCTCGGGGCGCAGCAGCTCGCCGAGAGGGCAGGACATCCTCAGATCGAACCGGAGCATCTGCTGTACACGCTGCTCACGCAGCAGGAGGGCATCGTGCCCTCGCTCGTCACCAAGATGGGCAAGGATCCTGCGGCCCTCGCGCTCGACGGGCAGGCGCTGCTGTCGACACTGCCGGTCGCGCAGGGCGGCGCGCAGCCCGGCCTCTCGCCACGCATGCGCGCGGTCACCAACGCCGCGGAAGACGAAGCCGCCCGGCTCAAGGACGAGTACGTCAGCACGGAGCACCTGTTCGTCGCGATTGCGTCCGAGACCGGCCGCTCCGCTCCGGCCGCGGCGCTGCTCCGGCAACAGGGCCTCACGCGCGACGCGATTTTCCAGGCGCTCACGCAGGTCCGCGGCTCGCAGCGCGTGACCGATCAGAATCCCGAAGGCAAATACGAAGCCCTCGAGCGCTATGGACGCGACCTCACCGAGATGGCGCGCAAAGGCAAGCTCGATCCCGTCATCGGGCGCGACGATGAAGTGCGACGCGTGATTCAGGTCCTCTCGCGCCGCACCAAGAACAATCCGGTCCTCATCGGGGAGCCCGGCGTCGGCAAGACCGCCATCGTCGAAGGCCTGGCCCAGCGCATCGTGCGCGGCGACGTGCCGGAAGGACTCAAGAACAAGCGCATCGTCGCACTCGACATGGGCAGCCTCATCGCCGGCGCGAAGTACCGCGGCGAATTCGAGGAACGCCTTAAGGCCGTGCTCAAGGAAATCGCCGACGCCGAGGGACGCGTCGTGCTCTTCATCGACGAGCTGCACACGGTTGTCGGCGCGGGGGCATCCGAAGGATCGATGGACGCGTCGAACATGCTCAAGCCGATGCTCGCGCGCGGTGAGCTGCACACCATCGGCGCGACCACGCTCGACGAGTATCGCAAGTACATCGAGAAGGACGCGGCCCTCGAGCGCCGCTTCCAGACGGTGCTCGTCGACGAACCGACGGTCGAAGACACGATCAGCATCCTGCGCGGCCTGCGCGAGCGCTACGAGATCCACCACGGCGTCAAGATCAAGGATGCCGCGCTCGTCGCTGCCGCCGTGCTGTCGCAGCGCTATATCGCCGACCGCTTCCTGCCCGACAAGGCGATCGATCTGATCGACGAATCGGCGTCGCGCCTGCGCATGGAGATCGACTCGATGCCCGCGGAGCTCGACGAGCTCACCCGCCGCATCATGCAGCTCGAGATCGAGCGCGAAGCCCTGCGCAAGGAGAAAGACGCCGCGTCGAAGGACCGGCTGGGGAAGCTCGAGAAGGAGCTCGCGGATCTGAAAGAGGGCTACGACTCCCTCGCCACGCACTGGCAGTCCGAGAAGGAGGCGATCCAGCGCTCGCGCAAGCTCAAGGAGGAGCTCGAGCAGGCGCGCATGGAGATCGAACGCGCCCAGCGGGCCGGCGAGTACGGCAAGGCGTCGGAACTGCAGTACGGCCGTCTTCCCCAACTCGAGAAAGCCATCAAGGACGAAGAAGCCGCGCTCGCCGATCTGCAGAAGAGCAAGCAGCTGCTCAAGGAAGAAGTCGACGAGGAAGACATCGCCGGGATCGTCAGCCGCTGGACGCACATTCCGGTCAGCCGCCTGATGGAAGGCGAGATCCAGAAGCTGATCCACATGGAGGACCGTCTCCACCAGCGCGTCGTCGGGCAGGACGAGGCGATCCGCGCCGTGTCGAACGCCATCCGGCGCGCGCGCGCGGGGCTGCAGGATCCCAACCGGCCGCTCGGCAGCTTCATCTTCCTGGGCCCGACCGGCGTGGGCAAGACGGAGCTCGCGCGCGCGCTCGCCGAGTTCCTCTTCGACGACGAGCACGCGATGGTGCGCATCGACATGTCGGAATACCAGGAGAAGCACAGCGTGTCGCGCCTCATCGGCGCGCCTCCCGGCTACGTCGGCTACGAGGAATCGGGACAGCTCACCGAGGCCGTGCGCCGGCGCCCGTATGCCGTCGTGCTCTTCGACGAGATCGAGAAAGCGCACCCCGAGGTGCTCAACGTCATGCTGCAGCTGCTCGATGACGGGCGCCTGACCGACGGGAAGGGGCGTACGGTCGACTTCAAGAACACCGTCGTGATCATGACGTCGAACGTCGGCAGCCACGTCATCGCCGAACAGGCGGTGCGCGGCGAGATCGAGCTTGGCGAAGCTGTCCGGCGCGAGGTGCAGGACGCGATGCGCGCCCACTTCAAGCCCGAGTTCCTCAACCGCATCGACGACATCATCTTCTTCCACCCGCTCGGCCGCGAGCATGTGCGGAAGATCATCGACATTCAGCTCGGCGCGCTGATGAAGCGCCTCGAGGACCGGAACATCCGGATTGAGCTCTCCGAGGCCGCTAAAGACAAGCTCATCGAAGAAGGATACGATCCCGTATATGGAGGCCGGCCGCTCAAGCGAACCTTGCAGCGGCGAGTGCTGGATCCGCTCGCCCTGCGCGTGCTGCAGGCAGAGTTTGGCGAGGGAGACACCATACACATTGACGTGGGCCGCGCGGGGGCCCAGCCGCGCTCGGGACAGGATCAGGGCGCCGAGGAATTGACGTTTGAAAAACGAGCCGGAACCGAAGCGTGATGACCGCCGCAAGACCGAACGCCGCAAGCCGGCGAAGCCCGCCGCATCCCTCCTGATCTGGGGCGTGCTCGGCGTCTTCGGCCTGCTCCTCGTCCTGCAGGTGGTCGGCGCGTCGCTCGCAGGCGGCAAGACGATTCATTACAGCGAGTTCAAGACGCTCGTCAGGGAAGGCCGCGTCGCCGACGTCGTGGTCGGCAAGGCGCGCGTGCGCGGCACGATGAAGACCGACGACGGCACGACGCAGCCCTTCACGGCGCTGAAGATCGACGACGCCGATCTCGTCAAGGAGCTCAATGCCGCCGGCACGCGCTACACGGGCGAGCCCGAGACGCGCTGGCTCGACGAACTCCTCAGCTTCCTCCCGCTGCTGCTCATCATGGCCCTTGTCTGGATGTTCATCCTGCGCAGGATGGGCAGCGCTGAAGGGGGCGTGATGTCGTTTGCCCGCAGCAAGGCGAAGATCTATGCCGAAGACGACGTGAAGGTCAGCTTCTCGGACGTCGCGGGCGTGGACGAAGCGGCCGACGAGCTGCGCGAGATTGTCGAGTTCCTCCGCAACCCCAAGAAATACACGACGATCGGCGGGCGCATCCCGAAGGGCGTGCTGCTGGTCGGCCCTCCAGGCACCGGCAAGACGCTGCTTGCGCGCGCCGTCGCCGGCGAGGCGAAGGTCCCCTTCTTCAGCCTGAGCGGCAGTGAATTCGTCGAGATGTTCGTGGGCGTCGGCGCGGCGCGCGTGCGCGATCTGTTCCGCCAGGCGGAAGCCAAGGCGCCCTGCATCGTGTTCATCGACGAACTCGACGCGCTCGGCAAGATGCGCGTGCAGTCCCCTGTCGGCAGCCACGAGGAGCGCGAGCAGACGCTCAACCAGCTGCTCGCCGAGATGGACGGCTTCGATGCACGCAAGGGCGTGATCATCATGGGCGCGACGAACCGACCCGAGGTGCTCGATCCCGCGCTGCTGCGGCCCGGACGCTTCGATCGCCAGGTCGTCGTCGACAAGCCGGACGTGCGCGGTCGCGAGCAGATTCTCAACATCCACGTGAAGCACGTGAAGCTGAGCGACAACGTCGACCTCAAGGTGATCGCGGTGCGCACGGCCGGATTCGCGGGAGCCGATCTGGCGAACCTGATCAACGAGGCTGCCCTGCTCGCCGCGCGCCGCGACAAGACGGCCGTCGACATGAGCGATCTCAACGAGGCGATCGATCGCATCATTGCCGGTCTCGAGAAGAAGCGCGTCATCAGCCCGAAGGAGCGCCGCATCATCGCGTATCACGAGGCCGGTCACGCCATCGTCGCCAGCGTGCTGCCGAATCTCGACCCGGTGCACAAGATCTCGATCATCGGTCGCGGCGTCGGAGCGCTCGGCTACACGATGCAGCTGCCGACCGAGGACCGCTATCTCATGACGCGCGCCGACCTGTCGAACCAGCTCGCCGTGCTGCTGGGCGGGCGCAGCGCCGAGGAAGTCGCCTTCGGCGAGATTTCGACCGGCGCGCAGAACGATTTGATGCGCGCCACGGACATCGCGCGATCGATGGTCACCGAGTACGGGATGAGCGACGAGCTTGGCACCGTCAGCTACGACGGGCACAGGCGCAGCCAGTTCCTCGACGCGATGATGCCAATCGAGCGCGGAAGTTATGCCGAGGAGACCGCGCGCAAGATCGACCAGGAGGTCAAGCGCATCCTCGACGCTGCGCATCAGAACGCGCTCACCGTGCTGCAGGATCGCCGGCCGATTCTCGACGAGCTGTCGAAGCGGCTGCTCGATCGCGAAGTGATCGAGGGGGACGAACTGCGCGAGCTGCTCGGTCCGACGCCGCCCAAGGATCCGGAAGGCACCGTGCCCGCGGAGATTCCTCCGCCGAATTAGGCCGCGACGTGACGGACGAACAGATCGATGGCCTCGTCGAGGCCTTTCTCGCCGGGCGAGTGGATCCCGCGGCGTTCGATCACGCGTCGCACGTGGCGGTCGCATGGGCCATCCTCGGCCGGAGCGCGCGCGACGCGGCCGCGTTGCAGGTCGCGGACGGACTGAGGCGCATCACCCTGCGCGCCGGCAAACCCGAGCGCTATCACGAGACGATCACGCAGGCCTTCGTGCGCATCATCGCCGCGCGCCGGCGTCCTGGTGAACCCTGGGGCGCGTTCGCGGCGCGCAATCCCGATCTGTTCCAGAGCGGCCTGCTCGAGCGCTACTACGATCGTGACGTCCTGACGTCGGACGAAGCCAGACTCGGCTGGCTGGAGCCGCGCCGGCCCTTCACTCACTTCGAAGAGCCGTAATCGGATCGATCCTGGTGGCCCGCAGCGCCGGCACCGTCATCGCTGCCAGCGAGGCCACGACGACGATCGCCGCGGCCGCCGCGTACGTCGACGGTTCGGTCGGGGACGTTTCGAACAGCAGACTGCCGATCAGACGGCTCAACGCGGCAGCCATCGCAAGACCCGCGATCGCGCCCGCGGCAACGACGAGCAATCCTTCCCCGAGCACCTGGCGCAGCAGTGCGGATGGCCGCGCGCCCAGCGCGAACCTGACGCCGAACTCCCGTGTGCGCACCGCGACCGACCAGGCCATCACTCCGTAGATGCCGATCGCCGCGAGCACCAGCGCGAGACCTCCGAACAGCATCGTGAGCGTGGAGAGAAAGCGGGGTTCGGCCAGAGAGTTGCGCAGGTGGGCGCCCATCGTCATCACGCGCGCCACGGGCTGCGCCGGATCGAGCGCGGCGACCGCCTGGCGCACGGGCCCGGCAAGCGCGGCAGGATCTCCGTGCGCCCGCACGATGACCGACATGAATGAGAAGGCGGACTGGCTGTACGGCAGATAGAACTCGGGCCGCGGGGCCGTGGCCGGACCGAGGTGCCTGATGTTCTCGACGAGGCCCACAACTTCCATCACGGGATCATCCGTGCCGATGCGGAACCGTTTGCCGACGCCGGCATCCCCCGGCCAGTGCTGATCGGCAAACGCCCGATTGACGACAGCGACGCGCGTGCGATCGCGAGTATCGGTGAGCGCGACGTCGCGCCCCGCGAGCAGCGGCATGCCCGCCGCGGCGAAGTAGCCCGGGCTCACCATCTGCAGCCCGGCGGCCGGCTCCTGCCCCTCCGGCGGCAGTGGGCGTCCATCGATGGTCACCGGCGCGCCGAAGTCGTCGCCACCGATGGGAAGTGTGACGGCCATGCCGGCGGCGGCGACGCCGGGAATCGCGCGCACGCGCTCGAGCACGCGCTCGTAGAAGGCGACGCTCTGCGACTGGTACTCCGCGCGCTCCCCGGACAGTTTCAGATCGAACGTCAGCAGGTGTTCCGTATCGAGCCCGACGTCGACGCGCTGCAGCGAGATAAAACTGCGCACGAGCAGCGAGGCACCGACCATCAGCGTGACCGCGACGGCCACTTCCGCTGCGACGAGCACCGAACGGGCCCGGCCTCGCCCACCCACCGTGCGGCCGTCATCGCGCAGACCCGATCGCTCGAGCCGGCCGGCCTGCATCGCGGGGAGCAGGCCGAACAGCGCGGCGGTCGCCGCGGCCAGCAACATCGAGAAGGCCAGTACTGGCACGCTCAGCGATGTCTGATCGAGACGCATGATGCCGTCGGGCACGGCACGCACCAGCGCGCCGAGCGTCCACCACGCCAGCACGATGCCGAGGACGCCGCCGGCAAGCGCGAGCACGGCGCTCTCGACGAGGAGTTGCTGCATCAGGCGCCGGCGTCCTGCGCCAAGCGCGAGTCTGAGCTCGAACTCCCTGCGGCGAGACGCAGCGCGGCCCATCAGAAGGTTGGCGACGTTGGCGCAGGCGATCAACAGCACGAACGTCACCGCGCCGAGGATCAGGAGCAGCGGCCGGCTGGTGCTGCCAAGCAGGTGCGCGCGCATCGGCACCACTGCGCCTCCCCGCTTTGCGTCGGTGACAGGATGCTCACGCTCGAGCGTGGCGGCGATGGCCGCAATCTCGGCGTGTGCCGACTCCAGCGACACTCCCGTCCCGAGCCTTGCCACCGCCCGCAGATAGCCGGTCCGGCGATTGAGCCGGATGTCCTCGTCCACTTCGACAGGCATGTCGGGCACGTCATGGCTCGTGGCGATGACGAACAGCTCCGGGCCTGGCCCCGGGGCCGGGCGGACGGCCACCGTCGGCCACGCGAACGGCTCGGGCATCACGCCGAGCACCATGTGCGGCATGCCGTTGAGCGTGATGGCCTGTCCGACGAGGGGCTCGCTGTTGAACGTGGTTCTCCAGAGGGCGTGGCTCAACACCACGGCGCGATCGGCCTCCCCCCGCGGGTTGAATGTGCGGCCGTGCAGCGGCCGCACGCCGAGCACCTCGAAGAAGTTGGCCGAGACGCTGGCGGCGCTCAGCCGCTCGGGCGTGCCACGGCCGGTGAGGTTGAGCGAGACGTGCGACAACCCCGCCATCGCGTCGAAGCTGGTGGCGCGCGCGCGGAAGTCCACGAGCCGGCCGGGAGTGAGGTTGTCGATGGGGCGCTCGGGCGCGGTGTTCCAGACGAAGACGAGGCGATCGGGCTCGTGAAACGGCAGCGGCCGCAGGAGGACGGCGTGCACCACGCTGAAGATCGCGGTGTTCGCGCCAAGACCCAGGCCCAGTGTCAGCAGCGCGACGGCCGTGAAGGCGGGACGCGAGCGCAGCATGCGGAGCGCGAGCCGCGCGTCACGCCACAGGTCCTGCAGAATGGCGCCGCGGGGCGCGCCCGGAGCAAGGGGCTCGGGCGTTTGCGCCTGGCGCAGCGGCGCGAGACGCGCGGCGAGCCCGCCTTCGTCGATCTCGGCGAGCGCCTGTGCGCGCGCGCTGTCGAACGATGCCCCGTCGCGCTGCAGCTCCTCGACACGCGCCTCGAGGTGCAGCGCCATCTCCTCGATGATCTCGAGCTCGCGCGCCGGGCCGAGCGCAAGGCCCGACAGGCGGCGCGCAATCTCCTTCGTCCACTCAGCCATGCTCTGCTCCCGTGATGCGGCCGATGGCCGCGACGAACGCGTCCCAGTTCTCCTGCTGCGCGCGCAGCACCTTGCGTCCCTGCGGCGTCAGCTTGTAGAAACGCCGCCGCCGCTCGCCCGGCTTCTCGACCCACGTGCCGGCAATCCACCCGCGCTCCTCCATCCGGTACAGCAGCGGATAGAGCGAGGCGATGTGGAACTTGACGGCGCCGTCGGACCGCTGCTCGATCAGCTTGCTGATCTCGTAGCCGTGGCGCGGCCTCGCGCCCAGCAGCGCCAGCACCATCAGCTCAGCAGACCCCTTCTTGAGTTCGCGGCTGAGCATCCGGGTGTCGATATCTGTCATAGCCGTATATGTTAGAGACAGTGGTAGGACGGCGCAACCCCCCGCGGGGTTGGCAACGGGTGCCGGACGGCCGCGGCCGGCTGCCGGGCTATTTGACGACGTCGAGATCGAACACGAGATACCAGGCCGGCAGGATCCAGGCGAGGCGCTCCTCGTAGAGACGCGGGAACCGGTTCGCGATCCACTTCTGCGGCGCGTTCTTGTACCGCCCGTAGAACTGGATGTGCCGGCGCGCCATGCGGAACCGCGCGGCGCTGTAGAAGCCCCACTGGTTCTCGTCGGTGAAATAGTCGAACGAGTAGTACCCCAGATGCCGCTTGTGCGTGGGGTCGGTGTAGGAGTTCGAGCAGGAATAGTGCGGCGTCACGATGTGCACGCGGCCGCCGGAACGGGTGATGCGGTGCATCTCCTCCATCGCCCGCACGACGTCGCCGAGATGCTCGATCACCTCGCGACAGATCACCTGATCGAAGCTGTTGTCCTCGAACGGCCATGGAAACACGTCGAGGTCATGGACCACATCGGGGTTTGTGCGTGCCACGATGTCCACCGTGACGGCGCCTGGCACAGAGCGGTCCTGTCCGGCGCCGATGTTGAGGATGCGCGGCGCGCTCACAGCACCCTCGACTGGACCTGGTTGCGGCCGGCCTGCTTCGCGCCGTACATGGCGGCGTCGGCCGAGGCGACCAGCGCCTGTGGATCCGCCTCTTCCGTCGGCACCATCGTCGCCACGCCGAAGCTGACCGTCACGCGGCCGCCGTCGGTCTCGAGCGACTCCACCGCCGCGCGCATCCGCTCGGCGATCAACCGGGCCCCCTGGCTGTCGGTCTCGGGCAGGAGCGCGGCGAACTCCTCGCCGCCGTACCGCGCGACCTGGTCGCCTGCGCGCTGCACGATGCCATCGAGCAGCGTGGCAACGTCGCGCAGGCAGCGGTCGCCCACCTGATGGCCGTGCGTGTCGTTGAACCGCTTGAAGTAGTCGATGTCGGCCATGATCAGCGACAGCGGCGTGCCGGCGCGCACCGCGCGACGCCATTCGAGATCCAGCATCCGCTCGAACTGCCGGCGGTTGCCGACTTCGGTCAGCGCATCCATGAACGACATCTCCTCGAGGCGGCGATTGGCCTCCTCGAGCTGTTCGGTGCGCTCGCGGACCAGGCGCTGGAGTTCGTACTCACGCGCGCGCGCCCGCACGCGAAGGCCGTACGCGGCGCACCCGGCCAGCACCATGCCCGCGAACGCCGCGGCGGCGTGCGTCCAGATCACGCGCGCGCTTCCGCCCTCTCCCCGGTCATCCCTTCGTCATCGCCCCCAGGAAGTCCGCGTTCGACTTGCTCTTGCTCATCTTGTCGATCAACAGCTCCATCGCCTCGACGGCCGACAGTGGATTGAGCACCTTGCGCAGCACCCACACGCGGTTGAGATCCTCCTTCGGAATGAGGAGCTCTTCCTTGCGCGTGCCGCTCTTGAGAATGTCAATCGCCGGGAACACGCGCTTGTCGACCAGCTTGCGATCGAGATGGATCTCCATGTTGCCCGTGCCCTTGAACTCTTCGAAGATCACA
>JALYRV010000292.1 GCA_030855205.1 Acidobacteriota bacterium
TGGCGGCGCGACGCGGCCTCGCGGTAGGCGATCGTCAGTGCCGCTTCGAGGGACGCACTGAACATCTAGGCATCCTCCACGACTGCGCGCAGCGGAAAGCCCGACTGCTGCGCGAGGGCGACAACGGCCGCAGCCTTGGTTTCGGCGACTTCCCAGGTATAGACGCCGCACACGCCGCGCCCTTCGGTGTGCACGAGCAGCATGATGCGGTACGCCTCGGCCGGTGACTTGTGGAACACGTTCTCGAGCACCTCCATGACGAAGTCCATGGTCGTGTAGTCGTCATTGAGCAGCACGACCTGATGACGATCCGGCTCCTTCGTGCGCCGCTCGGTGCGCTCGACGACCTGATCGCCCGTCTCTCTGGAAGGAGTGCCCACATACCAATATACTTCCGCCGTTATGACTGAGCGCACCGGACGGACACAACTCATCGGAATGGCACTGATTTTCGCGGCTGTGCTGGGCGTCACGCCGGGCGCGGCGCCGAGCCAGGCGCGCGAGACCGTGATCCTCGCAGGGCGGGTGATTGACGGCGTCGCGGCGCAGCCGCGCGGCCGCAGCACCATCAGGATCACGGGAGATCGCGTGACGTCGATCGCTGACGGGTGGGTCGAGCCGGCGGGAGCCGAGATCATCGATCTGAAGGCGTCCACCGTGATGCCCGGTCTCATCGACATGCACACCCACATCACGGGCGAGGGCACGGCCGACGCCCTGGTGAAGTCGGTCACGCTGACGGCGACGGATCTCGCCGTCGAGTCGACCGTCTTCGCACGGAAGACGCTCGACGCAGGATTCACGACCATCCGGAACCTGGGAGCCGACGGCGGCGCCGACATCAGCCTGCGGCGCGCGATTGATCTCGGCATGGTGCCCGGGCCGCGCATCTGGACGGCCCGCAGCTCGCTGAGCATCACGGGCGGGCATTCCGATACCGGCGGACTCCGCCCGGAGCTGGCCGTCCACTCCACGTGGATGGACGGCATCGTCGACAGCCCGGACGAAGCGGTGAAGGCCGTGCGCTACCAGCACAAGTACGGCGCGACGGTCATCAAGTTCACGGCCACCGCCGGCGTGCTGTCGATCGCGGGATCCGGCGACGTGCAGCAGTTCTCGGACGCCGAGATGCGCGCCATCGTCGAGACATCGCACCTGCTGGGCATGAAGGTCGCCGCGCACGCGCACGGCAAGCGGGGGCTCGAAGCGGCCATCCGTGCGGGTGTCGATTCGATCGAGCATGGGACGTACGGAGACGATGCGACGTTCGCGCTGTTCAAGAAGCACGGTACGTATCTGGTGCCGACCATTCTCGCGGGGAAGACGGTGGCCGCGCTTGCCGAGAAACCGGGCCACTTTCATCCACTCGTGCAGGCGAAAGCCGCGACCATCGGGCCGCTCATCCAGGAGATGTTTCAGCGCGCGCACGCCGCGGGTGTGAAGATCGCGTTCGGCACGGACTCCGGCGTGTCGACGCACGGGGAGAACGGACGGGAGTTCGTCTACATGGTCGAGGCCGGCATGAAGCCGATGGACGCGCTCCTGTCCGCGACGCGCAATGCGGCGGACCTGCTCGGCGCCTCGGACCGCGTGGGTTCGATTCAGGCGGGGCGCTATGCCGACATCGTCGCCGTGGCCGGCGACCCCATTGCCGACATCACGGAGATGCAGCGGATCCGGTTCGTGATGAAAGGGGGCGTCGTGCACAAGGGGCCCGCCGCGCGAGGCATGGATTGAGCAGCCTCGCTGACGGCTTCGAGACGATCGATCTCGAGTTTCTCGGTCATCGCGAGGTGATCGCGACGGCGCTGCTCCACGGGCCCGCGGGTGTCGCGCTGATCGATCCCGGCCCGGCCACCACCTGGGCGGGGCTGATGGAAAAGTTGAAGGCGCGCGGCATCGCGCCTGCCGACGTCCGGGCGGTACTAATCACCCACATCCATCTCGATCATGCCGGCGCGGCCGGCCTCGCGAGCGAGGTGCTGCCCAACGCGACGTTCTTCGTGCACGAGCGCGGCGCCGCGCACATGGCCGATCCGTCGAAACTGATCGCCAGCGCCTCGCGCCTCTACGGCGCCGACATGGACCGCCTGTGGGGAGAGATGCGGCCGCTGCCGGCGTCCCGCATGCGCGTGCTGCAGGGCGGCGAGAAGATTGACGCCGCCGGCCGTGCCATCGACGTGGCCTACACGCCGGGCCATGCGTCGCATCATGTCAGCTATTTCGATCCGCGCCACGGTGTCGCCTTCGTTGGCGACACGGCCGGTATCCGGCGCGGACTCAATCCCTATGTGATGCCGCCCACGCCTCCGCCCGACATCGACCTCGACGCGTGGCGCGAGAGCACGCGCACGATACTCGCGTGGCATCCGTCGCAGTTGTTCCTGACGCACTTCGGTCCGTTTCACGACGCCGAATCGCACTTCGCCAGGCTCTGGGATCGCACGGAGGACTGGAGCCGTCGCGTGCGCGCGTCGCTCGGCAAGCCGGGTCAGGACGCCGAGCTGGCGAGCGCCTTCACGCAGGAGATCATCGACGACCTCAGAACAGTGATGAGCGCATCCGAGGCCGGGGGATACGCAAACGCGGCGCGATTCGATTTCTCGTGGGCGGGACTAGCGCGGTACTGGCGCAAGCGACACTGATATTCGTGAGCCGCCGTGCGAGATGGCCAGCTCGTAGTCGGCTTGCTCGCGTGACGTAGCGAGAGGCAACGTCTTCCCGCTCGTGACTCGCAGCATCTCCGGAAGCAGGTTGCCGAACGTCGACTCGAGACTGACCTTGCCGGGTTCGTCGCGCGCGAAGACGCGCGATCCGTCGGGCGCATTCTTCAGCACCGGCGTGGCGACGCGCGTGACATCTTCGGACAGCCGCGCCGCTCCAGACCACTCGTCCTGCCGCGATCGATACAGCGGTATCGCCACCGTCACGATGACGATCGCCGCGGCAGCCGCGCGCCAGCGGGCCGCGAGCGATGCCCTCTCGACCAGCGCTTCGATCACCGCCCCCGCCGCGATGGCCACGCCTGCGAGGGGCAGCAACACGTAGAGGCTCGACCGCACGGGGATCGCGAGCGTCGGCGCCATCGCGATGGCCGCCCATGCCAGGCCTCCCGCAACGAGGCGCCACGGTGCCGGCGTGCGGCCGCCGCGCATGACGAGCCATGCGAGCGCGACGATGATCAGCGGGAACGTGATGAGCCGATCGGCGTACTGCGCGGCGTTTGCCGCAAGGCCGGCGATGTCGGTGAGCGGGCGGTACTCCACGGGGGCGGAGGAGGGCGTGAGCGCGCCGGAGGCGGCCCGCATCCAGAGATAGACCGCGACCGCCGCAAGGCACCCGCCTGCCCACGCGGCCAGCGCACTGCGAGAGAGCCTGCGGCCCGAGAGCGCGATGCAGATGGCCGCGAGCAGGGGCACGACAACCGCTTCGTCCTTGCCCAGCAACGCCGCGCCCAGCAACAGCGCCGAGACCGCGAGCCGTCCTCGAGCGGCCATCCAGCACGACGCGACGCCGAAGAAGATCACGATCAGTGCGGCGCGTCCGCTGATCCAGATGATCGCCATGTCCATGCCGTGCGGCGTGAACAGCCAGACGGCCGACGCCGCGGCCGCGCCGGTCACGCCGGCGCCGAGCGCGCGGGCGAGCAGATAGATCATCGCGGCGCACCCGAGCGCCAGCGCCATGTTGGTGAGGCCGTAGCCGAGCGGGTCGAGCCCGAACAGGACGTAGTCGGCGGTGAACGACAGGCTGACGAGCGGGCGGAAGAATCCCGTGGAGGCCGTGAAGGCCGCGCTCAGCGGCGCGGAGGACAGCGGCGCGGCGAGCAGCCACGCATAGTCGTCCTTGATGAAGCCGCGCCCCGTGTCGGGCAGGTAGATGGCGAGCCA
>JALYRV010000005.1:0-1123 GCA_030855205.1 Acidobacteriota bacterium
GTGCCGGTCACCGCCTCGTACATCATCGCGGCCGTCATGGTCGCGCCCGCGCTGGTCGACGCGGGGGTTGCGCCCGTCGCGGCGCACATGTTCATCTTCTATTACGCCGTGTTGTCTGAAGTCAGCCCGCCGACGGCGCTTGCGCCGTTTGCAGCGGCGGCCGTGACCGGCGGCGATCCGCAGGGGACGCTGGCTGCCGCATGGCGCTACACGGCCCCCGCCTTCGTGGTCCCGATCGCCTTCGCGATTGCTCCGGCGGGGACCGGGCTCCTGTTTCAGGGCGGGGCGGCCGGGATCCTGTTGACGTCGGTGACCGCTCTGGCCGGAGTCATCGTGCTGGCCTGGGCGCTCGGCCACGAAAGCGGCGCGAAACGGCGATTTCTGTTCCGCCTGGGCCTTCTGGGCGGAGGCCTCGCCCTGCTGTATCCGGCAATCGGCGCGGATCTGCTCGGAATGGCGCTCGTCGGGGTGACGGTTTTGATGGCTCGAGCCGAAATTGTGTAAGATGGCGCCACCCCCAGCCACGGTTTCTGTCATGAAGAATGCTCGAAGCGAAGCCGGCTTCACGCTGATCGACGTCCTGTTCACGATGGCCATCATCGGAACCCTGTCGACGATCGCCATGCCCGGCCTGTTGCGGGCGCGATCGCAGGCGAGCACCGCCGGGGCGGTCGGCACGCTGCGGGTGATCAACAGCGGCCAGTTGTCGTACGCCATCACCTGCGGCGCGGGCTTCTATGCCCCGACGCTGCCGACGCTCGGCGCGCCGGCAGCCGGCACCACGCACGCGTTCATCCCCGCGGATCTCGGCGCCGCGATCTCGATTCGCAAGAACAACTATCTGATTCAGCTGGGCGGGACGGCGATCCCGGGCTCGCCCGGCAGCTGCAACGGCCTCGGCCCGGGCCAGGGCGTGGTCGGATACCACACCGGCGCCGACTCGCTCGACCCCACGTTCCCGGTCCATTTCTCGAGCAACACCAGCGGCGCGATCTGGACGGGCCCGGTCAGCCTCTTCGCCACCACCGGCGATGCCGCCGGTCCGCCGGCCGGTGCGCTGGTGAAATAGGATTTGGTGATCTGTTGATTTGGCCGAAGGGCTGACTGTTCACTCCTGGCCGGC
>JALYRV010000005.1:1133-36573 GCA_030855205.1 Acidobacteriota bacterium
CCGAGTCGTTTAAGACACCAAATCACCAAATCACCAAATCACCAAATCACCAGATCACCAAATCCCATTGACCGGAGCCCCATGAGATTGATCCTCGCCACCGCCCTCGTGTGCGCCGCCTCCGCCGCGCCGCTCGCGCAGGGGACCGTCACGTCGCCGAAGCAGCAGTTCGGCCACGACATCGGCGCCGACTACGAACTGCCCAATTACACGAAGTTCGCGGAGTACTGGCGGAAGCTCGAGAAAGAGTCGCCGCGGATCAAGGTCGTCGAGATCGGCAAGACGGCCGAGGGCCGGCCGCAGCTGATGTCGATCGTCACGTCGCCCGAGAATCACAAGCAGCTCGATCGCTTCCGCGATATCTCGAAGCGCCTCGCGATGGCCGACGGGCTCACCGACGACCAGGCCCGCACGCTCGCGCGCGAGGGCAAGTCGGTGATCTGGATCGACGGCGGATTGCACGCCACGGAGGTGCTCGGCGCGCAGCAGCTGCTCGAGACCGTCTATCAGCTCGTCAGCCGCACCGATGCGGAAACGCTCCGCATTCTCAATGACGTGATCATTCTGGCCGTGCATGCCAATCCCGACGGCATGGAGCTCGTGTCGGACTGGTACATGCGCAACCCGGATCCGAAGCAGCGATCGACCGGCGGCCTGCCCGTGCTGTACGAGAAGTATGCCGGCCACGACAACAACCGCGATTTCTACATGTCGGCGCTGCCCGAGAGCACCAACATGAACCGCGTGATGTACACCGAATGGCTGCCGCAGATCATGTACAACCATCACCAGACCGGTCCGCAGGGCACGGTGATGTTCGCGCCGCCGTTCCGGGATCCGTTCAATTACAACTATCACCCCCTCGTGCCGGCCACGATCGACCTCGTGGGCTCCGCCATGGCCACGCGCTTCATCGTCGAAGACAAGCCTGGCGTGACGACCAGGCGCGGCGCCAGCTATTCGGTGTGGTGGAACGGCGGCCTCCGCACGACGGCCTACTTCCACAACATCATCGGCCTGCTGACGGAAACCATCGGCAGCCCGACGCCGATATCGATTCCCTTCCTGCCGACGCGGCAGTTGCCCGACTCGAACCTCTTCTATCCGATCGCGCCGCAGCAGGAGTGGAAGTTCCGCCAGTCGATCGACTATTCGGTGACCGCGAACTATGCGGTGCTCGATCTCGCGTCGCGCTACCGCGAGACGCTGCTGTGGAACATCTACGAGATGGGACGCGACAGCATCGCCAACGGCAACAAGGACACGTGGACGCCGCGTCCGCGGCGGGTCGCTGAGCTGACCGCGAAGATCGCGGCCGATCGCGCCGCGGCGGCAGCTGCAGCGGGCGCCGCGGGGCAGGCGAGTGGACGGCAGGGAGGCGCGGGCCGCGGCGGTGGAGCCATGACCCAGGAGCAGGGGCAGCGCTACTTCAACGAGCTGCGCAAGCCCGAGCAGCGCGATCCGCGCGGCTACATCCTGCCGTCGAATCAGGCAGACTTCGGCACTGCGACGCGCTTCATGCACGCGCTGCAGAAGAACGGCGTCACGGTCCATCGCGCGACGGCTGCGTTCACCGTCAACAGCAGGCAGTACCCCGCCGGCTCCTACGTGATCAAGACGGCGCAGCCGTTCCGCCCGCATGTCATCGACATGTTCGAGCCGCAGGATCATCCCGATGACATCCCGTATCCGGGAGGACCGCCCATCGCCCCCTACGACAGCGCCGGATGGACGCTCGCGTACCAGATGGGCGTGCAGTTCGACCGCGTGCTCGAAGGCTTCGACGGTCCGTTCGAGAAGTTGTCGGCAATGGCCGTTACGCCCGCGGGGCGGGTGACCGGCCCGGCCAATGCGCCCGGCTACTACTTCAGCCACAAGGCCAACAGCAGCTTCATCGCGATCAATCGCCTCGTGGCCGCGCGCGAAGAGGTCCGCTGGCTCAATGACGGCCCGATGGGCGCCGGCACGTTCTACGTGACGTCGAAGGCGACCACGCGCGCGTCGATCGAGAAGATGGCCGCCGAGCTCGGCATCGACTTCGAGGCGGCGCGCACCGCGCCCCAGGGGCAGTCGTCTGCCCTCCGCAAGTTGCGCATCGCGCTCTACGACCGCTATGGCGGCATGATGCCGTCGGGATGGACGCGGCTCGTCTTCGAGAACTTCGAGTTCCCCTTCGAGGTCGTCTATCCGCAGGATCTCGATGCCGGCAACCTGCGCGCGAAGTACGACGTGATCGTGTTCGTCGACGGCGCGATTACAGGGGGCGGCGGGGGAGGCGGAGGCGTTGGCACGCCCGCGCCGGAGGAGCTCGGGTTCGGAGAATCGGGCATGGACGCTGCGCCGCAGGGGCGCGCGGGCGGCGCGGGTCAGGCCGGCATTCCCGAGGAGTTCCGCAGACGTCAGGGCAGCGTCACGCGCCAGACGACGCTGCCGAAGCTGCGCGAATTCGCGGAAGCCGGAGGCACCATCATCGCGATCGGCGGATCGACCGTGCTCGGCGAGTGGCTGGGCCTTCCGCTCAGCGATCATCTCGTCGAGATGGGCCCCACCGGGCAGCCTCGCCCCCTGCCGCGCGAGAAGTATTTCGTGCCCGGCTCGGTGCTGCGCGCGTCGGTCGACACCACGCATCCGCTCGCGCACGGCATGCCCTCCGAGATCGATGTCTTCTTCGACAACAGCCCCGTCTTCTCGATGGGGCCTGAAGCGCCGCGCGCCGGCATCCGTCCGATCGTCTGGTTCTCGAGCGGCACGCCGTTGCGCAGCGGCTGGGCCTGGGGCCAGCACTACCTGAAGGACGGCATCGCGGCCGTCGACGCGCCGGTCGGCCGAGGCCACGTGTACCTCTTCGGACCCGAGATCGCGTTCCGCGCCCAGCCGCACGGCACGTTCAAGTTCCTCTTCAACGCGCTCTATTTGTCGGTAGCCGAACGCGGCGCGCGCTGACCCTCTGATCGCAAGAAGGGCCGGCTGAGCATCCTGCTCTGCCGGCCCTCTCGAATCACCAGATCACCAGATCAGCAAATCACCTATCGATTACTACCCCGGCGCTTGGTTGCCGCGCGGTTGGTGCCGATGTGCGTGTTGGCGCGGCCGCCCATTGAACGCGGCGCGTTGTAGCGCGAGTTGATCTTCGTCGCGCCAACCGCGCTGCGCGGAGCGGGACGTCCAGGCGCCATCAGCTTCTTCTTGGCGGCCTTGGAGGTTTTCGCGGCCTTCGACCCCTTCGCCTTCTTCACGGCCTTCGAGAGCTTGCTCCTGGCCTTGCCCGAGGTCCTCGTGTTCGAGACTTTGTTCCTGGACGCGCTCATGGACTTGCTCTTCGCGCTCTTCGTGCTCTTCGCGCTCTTCGTGCTCTTCGAGGCGCCGCCGGCCTTCTTGCGGCCGGCCGTCGACGCCGCCGTCTTGCGCAGTGCGTTCGCGGATTTCGCGCGCGCGGGGGCCGGCGTCTTGGCGTTACTCCTGGCGCCGGGCGAGGTCTTCGTGCCCGTCTTGGCCACGGTTCTGGCGCGCCCGGCGGCGGCCGTCTTCCGGACTCCGCTCGCTTCCTTGCCGGCCGCGCGCCTGGCGGCCTTTCCCGTCGAGGGCAATCCCGCGCGGCGCGCGACGTCTTCGGCCGCTCGTCCCGTGCGGCTGATGATCGTGCTGGTCTGCGCCGCGGCGCTCTTCGCGCTCGTGCGCGCCGCCGATCCGACGCGGGCCGCGGCCGACGTCGCTGCCGACGTCGCGGCCTCTGCACCTGACGTCAGAGTGTTCGCCGCGCGGCCGAGGAGCGAGCCCACGGCTTCCGCGCCGCGCTCGACGACCGACATCGTCGTATCCGCGGCCTGTGAGAACGGATCGCCCGGCCTCGTCGTGCTGTTGTCTGCCATTGAAAAAGACCTCCGTCAAGCTGGCCTTCAATACATGTGCCACGCCCGTCGGAGGTCGTCTTCAGTCGTCAGTCTTGTCCCGGGCCTCCCCCGCGAGCGCCCGGCACGGGCGGCATCTTCTCCTTGGGGAAGCGGGGAAGCATCTCGTCGCGCATCGCGATGTGGTACACCGCCGCGGCGATGGCCACCGCCGACTTCTTCACATCGTCTTCGACGATGCGCTCGTAGGTGTCGAGGTTGGTGTGCCAAGTGTGCGAGTTGTACTCGATGCCGTCCTGGCTCAAGCCGATTCCCGGGATGCCGGCGGCATTGAACGTGGTGCTGTCGGTGCCGCCGGAGCCCCGGCTCGTCGTGGCCGTCGCGCCGAAGATGCCGAAGTCCTCGAAGGGCTTCAGCGCCGCCGACAGGATGTCGGCGACTTCCGACGGGCCGAAGACGCTGGCCATGCGGATCCGGCCGGTACCCGAGTCCACGTTGAAGTAGCCGTTGAACTTCGCGAATTCGGGGAGCGGATCCTCGAACGAGCCGAAGTGCTGCGCGACGTACGCCTTCGAGCCGAGCAGGCCCTGCTCCTCGCCGCCCCAGAGCGCGACGCGGATCGTGCGGCGCGGCTGCACGCCGATCGCCTTGAGGATGCGGGCCGCCTCCATCATCACCGCGCAGCCGATGGCGTTGTCGGTGGCGCCCGTGGCCGAATGCCACGAGTCGAGGTGGCCGCCGAGCATCACGACTTCATCCGCCTTGTCGGTGCCGCGGATCTCGGCGACGGCGTTGTAGGACGTTTTCCCTTCGGGGAAATGCTTGTTCTGAATCGTGAACTCGAGCTCCACGGGACCGTCCGCTGCGAGGCGCGCGATGCGCCCGTAGTCTTCGTTGCGGAGCACGACGGTGGGAATCGTCTTCGACGGGTCGTATGCGCGGTGGTTGAACGCGCGGATCTGCCCGTGGGCGCGTCCCGCATCGTTGATGCGCACGAGCGCGCCACTCTTGATCAGGAATGCGTCGACGCGGTCCTGGACCTCGGTGTTGGGGAGCGCACCTTCTCTGCGCTCAGGCGGTCCGCCCTGACGTCCGCCGCGGCCCGGGCCGGGCGCGGCCGGCGGCTGCGGGTTGCGCGCGCGATCGATCGTCTGCCTGACCGATTCGTCGGTGCGGCGCTTGGCGGGCTCGGTCTCGACGAACGGCACTTTGACGTGCGGGCCGACGAGCACGATGGCGCCCTTCATCTTTGGCATGAGCCCGTTCAAGAACGCGGTCAGCTCCGCCTCGGTCGGCTGCTGCGGGATCTCGAAATGCACCACCTTGCCGCGCGCCACGCCGCTGGTCGACGGCGTCCATGCGAGCACCTCGAAGACGAGGTTGTCCTTCACGGGCGCGATGATGTGCCCGGTCGCCCTTTCATTGAGCCAGCCTGGACGGCCGAAGTCCCACGGCTCGAGCTTGCCGTTGACGAAGCCCCAGCGAGTCATCTGCGCGACCGTCCACTCGGCTGCGGCTTTGTGGTTCGGCGAGCCCGTCAGGCGCGGGCCGAACACGTCGGTCAGCTGGTGCAGCGTCGCGAGAATCTGCGAGTTCTCCATACCCTCCTTGCGGATGCGGGTGTTGACGTCGGCGTCGATCCGCTCGGCTTGCTGTGCGGCGGGAGAGGCGATGGCGGCCGCGACGGCCAGCGCCACGATCAGGCGTCTGCTCATGTGTGATCCTCGGTAATTTGGGTCAGCCGTGATATAGATTTTGAATGCTCGAAACCTTCGCGGCCTGGCCGGCCGTCTGGCAGGCCCTCGCGGCCACGACCTTCACCTGGAGCCTCACGGCGCTCGGCGCGGGTGTGGTGTTTTTCTTTCGCGACGTTAGCAGAAAAGCCCTCGACGCCTCACTCGGTTTCACCGCGGGCGTCATGATTGCCGCCAGCTTCTGGTCCCTCCTCAACCCCTCCATCGCCCTCGCCGAGGAGATGGGGATGGTCAAATGGGTGCCGCCGCTCATCGGCTTCCTCGCCGGCGCCTTCTCGATGCGCCTGGTCGACTACGTCCTGCCGCACGTCCATCTGTTCGGCAAGATGGAGGAAGCGGAGGGCGTGAAGACCTCATGGAGAAGAACGACGCTGCTGGTCCTTGCGATTACCCTGCACAACATTCCCGAGGGCCTGGCCATCGGCGTGGCCTTCGGCGCGGTCGCCGCGGGGTTCGATTCCGCCACGCTCGCGGCGGCCATCGCCCTTGCCGTCGGCATCGGCATCCAGAACTGTCCCGAAGGCACGGCCGTCGCCGTGCCGTTGCGCCGTGAAGGGATGTCGCGCGCGAAGGCCTGGTGGTACGGGCAGCTGTCGGCGACCGTCGAGCCGGTCGCCGCCGTCATCGGCTGCGTCGCGGTCCTCTGGATGCGCCCCGTGCTCCCGTACGCGCTGGCCTTTGCCGCCGGCGCCATGATCTTCGTCGTCGTCGAGGAAGTGATTCCCGAGTCCCAGACGGGGGGCAACGCCGACCTCGCCACGCTCGGCACGATGGTCGGGTTTGCGGTCATGATGACGCTGGATGTCGCACTGGGATAGCCGGATGATCGACGCGCTCGCGGGCCTCGGCCTCGCGCCGCGCGACGACACGCCGCCGGAGTTGCTGCGCGAGCATCTCAACGATCTCTATCGCTTCGAGCTGCGGCGGCTTCGTGATGCGCTGCGGGCGGGGAGGGTGCTCAAGGCCGACTACATCGGCCATGTGCTCGAGCTGCGCAAGAAGTACTGGATGCTGTCGGTGCGGGTCGACAAATGGAAGGACGCGTAAGTCCGCGGCGCGGGCTATCCGAGCCGATCGGCCTTCCAGCGCAGCCCGGTCATCAGGATTCGCTGAATCAGCTGCGGATACTTGATGCCCATGCGCTCGGCCGATTCGGCGAAGTCCTCACCGTAGGCCAGCTGCGGGTTCGGGTTCGCTTCGAGTACGTACATGCGTCCCTGGGCGTCCATGCGGATGTCGATGCGCGCGTAGCCGCTCAGGTGCAAGACACGGTAGACGCGCTTCGACAGGTGCTGGATCTTCTCGGAGACGCCCGGGTCCAGATCCTTCGCCTGATCGGTCGAGATGCCCGCCTTCTTCTGATAGCTCGGGCTCCACTTCACTTTCTCGGTCGCGATGCGGTGCGTGCGCTCGCCCATGCGGGTGAAGCTCATTTCCCACACCGGGAACACCTGCAGCCGTTCGTTGCCCACGATGCCGCAATAGAGCTCCCGGCCGTCGATGTACTGCTCGACGATGGCATCGGTGCCGATGCTCTCGTGGATGAACTGCACGCGCTCGCGCAGCTTGGTCTCGTCTTCGACGACTGACGCCTGCGAGATGCCGATCGAGGATTCCTGCGTGAGCGATTTCACGATGAGCGGAAACCCCATGCGCTTCGGCAGGCGCACCTTCTGGCCGACGCGCACCATCGTGAAGTCCGGCACGGGGATGCGGTGATAGTGCAGCAGCTTCTTCGACAGCGACTTGTCGCGCGCGAGTAGCATCCCGCGCGGGTTGCAGCCCGAGTACGAGAGCTTGAGCAGCTCGAGATAGGCGACGACGTTCTGATCGAACGTGCCGATCTCGTGAAACGCTTCGAGCAGGTTGAACGCGATGTGCGGCTCGAAGTCCTTGACGGCGCGCCTGATGCCGCCGAGCTCGTCCTTCACCGGCAGCACGAGCACGTCGTGCCGCAGATCGTCCTTCAGCGTTTCAAGGACGTCGTACTCCGTCTTCCATTCGACTGACGCAAGGTCGTGCCCCGACACATCTTCAGGCGGCACCATGTAGTCATGCATCAACGCGAGTACGCGTAACTTTCGCACTGCGGTTGATGTTATCGCACGAATGGATCTCCGCGCCATCTGTTTGCGATGTATTCCGGATCGGGATTTGCCGACGGAAGAATTTCACGCAGGAACGAATCGAACGCGCGCTCGCGGCTCCACTCGCGCGGATAACCGAGCGACACTTCTTCGCAGCGGATACCGTCGCGCATCAGCGTCGATCGCAAGTGCAGATGTCCCGACACCATCACCGATGCGCGATACCGCGTGCCCCAGTCTTCCGTCAGCGTCGTGCCGCACCAGATCGAGAAGCGTGGAATGCGCGGCGGGCGCGCGAGATCGTAGCGAAGCGGAAAATGACTGACGAGCACCGTCGGCCGGTCCTCGGGAATCGCGTCGAGCCGCGCGCGCGTGGTGCGCACGCGCGCGTGACACCATGCGGGGCGGCTCGGATACGGATCGGGCGACAGCAGCCGCTCGTCGGCGCAGAGCACGCCGCTTTCGCGCGCCCACGTCACGGCGTCTTCGGCGGCGACATCCGCCGGGCGGAACGTGTAGTCGTAGAACGTGAAGATCGGCGCGATGACCGTGCGCCCGTCTCCCGGCCAGGTCTCGAACGGATCCTCGGGCGTGACGACGCCCGACGCGCGGCACAGCGCGACGAGATCGTCGTAGCGCGGCGCGCCGCGCGATCCGTCTTCCGACCAGAGTTCGTGATTGCCGGGCGTCCAGAAGATTCTGCCGAAGCGGGGAACGAGCGTCCGCCACGCAAGCTCCATGTGCGCGCGCGTCTCGCCGACGTCTCCCGCCACGATCAGCCAGTCGTCGGGATAATCGCTCACGCCCGCAAGTGCGAGGCGGTTGGCTTCATGTCCAAGATGCAGGTCGCTGATCGCGAGCAGTTTCATGCGAGACCGGCATCTTCTGGTGCGAACGTGCGTACGCGCAGCTCCATCTGCGCCCCCGGCGCGCGCTCGGCCGCCACGGCCATCAGATGCTTCGGGTCGAGCCGCGTGTGCGCGAACATCCAGCGTGACTCATCGTCCATGCCGTTGAAGCTGACGCCGGCGGGTCCGTGGAGACCGATCTCGAACGACACGCTGCGCAGCGGCAGCGTCAGCCCCGTGCCGCGCGCCTTCACATAGGCTTCCTTGAGCGTCCACAACTCGAGGAAGCGTTCGTGCCGCAGGGGCTCGGGCATCGCGTCCAGGGCGCGCTGTTCTCCGTCGGAGCAATAGCGCTGGATCACGCGCGCGTCGATCGGCGGCCGGTCGAGCCGTTCGACGTCGACGCCGACCTGCAGGCTGCCGCCGAGCACGCAGGCGACGATCCCCCCGCTGTGCGAGACGTTGAAGCGCAGGGGCTGCTCGAGCGGGGGATGCGCGATCTCGGGGCGCCCGTGCGCGTTCTCGACGAACTGGAACGCTCCCGGCTCGACGTGCGCGCGCTTGGCGAGGAGCGTGCGCGCCATGAAGCGGCCGAGCACGAACTCCCAGCGATCCGACAGGTGATGAAACCGCGCCGCACGTTCGCGCTCGACCGCGGACAGCGGCAGCCCGCGATCTTCCAGCCGCGCGCCAAAGGCGCGCACGCTCGCGACGAATACCTCGATGGCATTCTGCATTCTGTATTCTGTATTCTTTCCCCATGACTGAGATCGTTCTGTTTCCCGGCCAGGGCTCCCAGGTGAAAGGCATGGGCGCGGAGCTGTTTGGCCGCTACCCCGATCTCACCGCGGAGGCGGATCGCGTATTGGGCTACTCGATCGCCGAGCTCTGCCTCGACGACCCGCGCGACGAGCTGGGACGCACGCAGTTCACGCAGCCCGCACTGTTCGTCGCCAACGCGCTGACCTATCGCGCGAGCCTGGAGGATGGCGCCGCGCCGCCTGCCTGCGTGGCGGGGCATTCGCTGGGGGAGTACAACGCCCTCCTGGCCGCCGGCTGCTTCGACTTCGCGACCGGCGTCACGCTGGTCAAACAGCGCGGTGAACTGATGGGGCGCGTGTCGGGCGGCGGCATGTCCGCCGTGATTGGCCTCGAGCCCGATGCCATTCAGGCCGCGCTGGAGTCGACCGAAGAGGGACGGCGGGTCGACGTCGCCAACTTGAACAGTTTCGAGCAGACGGTGATGGCGGGTCCGAAAGAGGATCTGGCCGCCGTGAAGGGGACGCTCGAAGCCGCCGGTGCGCGCATGGTCATTCCCCTCAACGTGAGCGCGCCGTTCCATTCACGCTACATGCGCGACGCGCAGCGCGAGTTCGAAGGCTTCCTCGAGGGGTTCGAGTTCCGCGCGCCGTCGATCCCGGTGATTTCGAACGTGACGGCGCGCCCGTATGGGGCCGACGCTGTGCGCGCCACCCTCGCCGGACAGATCGGCAACTCCGTGCGCTGGCTCGACTCGATGCTCTATCTGCTGGAGATGCCCGAGCCCGGCTTCAGGGAAGCCGGACCGGGCCAGGTACTCACGAAACTGATCAAGCAGATCCGGAAGAAGACGGGGACGTAGCGGCTACGATCCGCGGACGCTGATCGCCCCGTTGGTCGTTTCGATGGCGATCGTCGGGCCGCCGCCGTTGAGCGCCCCCTCGTAGCGGCGGCGCGTATTGGACGTCGACGCCTCGACGTTGAGGCCATCGACCGAGATGTTGCCGTTGCTGACGTTCGCCAGGATGCGCCCCCTGGCGTCCTTCGGCAGCTCCACGGTGACCTTGCCGTTGGTGGTCTCTACCTTCACGCCGCGCTCGGAGAGTTGCGCGAGCCGCAGCTCCACCCTGCCGTTGGTCGTTCCCAGATCCACTTCGCCTCTGAGACCGTGGCCCGTCAGCGTGCCGTTGGTCGCGCGCATCTCGACGCGGCCGTTCCAGTCCGAGACCTCGATGACGCCATTGGTCGCGCTCAGCTTCAGGGACACGCCCGCCGGTGCGCGCACTTCGTAGTTCACTTCATAGCGAACGCTGCTCATGTTCAGCCGGCTCGTGCGGCTCGAGATCCGCACCGACGATTCGCTGGCCGTCTCGGTCATCGTGGTGTCGGTGAGCACCTTCTTTGCCGCTTCGTCGCTCCCCGCCTTCGCGATGCGCGTTGCAATCACCTCGACCGTGTTGCCCGTACCGGGTCTGACGACGATCTTGCCATTGGTGTTTTCAATCTCGAGCTCGCCGTTCGCCGGCAGCGTGTACGTCTTCTTCCATTCCTCCCGGGCCTCGCTTTTCGGGACGAAATCCACCTCGCACGCCATCGAGACCAGCATCGCGAGGACGGCCGCCGAAACTCCCAGGGATGTGCGTCGCATCATGCGCTATGATACGCGCCGTCCCGGGCTCCGGTTCCGGCTGAGTCGCGCCTGACAGGGGCAACAACACATTTCTTCGAGGAGAAGGTTTATGCGGCGCGTCCTGCGTTGGAGCGTTCGAGCTGTGCTCGTTGTCGTGGTTCTGGCTCTCGGAACGCTGCTCACGATCGGCAGGCCGCTGCTCTTTGGCCCCAACGCCCGTCCGCTGACGGCACGCACCTTCGACGTCACCGAGGCCAGGCTCGCCCGGGGCAAATATCTGGCCGAGGGGCCCGCGCACTGCTTCCACTGCCACAGCGAGCACGACTTCACGAAGGTCGAAAGCCCGATCAAGGAAGGGATGAAGGGCGCCGGCTGGTTCATGGAAGAGGCGCCCGGGCTGGGCAAGGTCGTCGCGCCGAACATCACGCCAGACCGCGAGACCGGCATTGGCAACTGGACCGACGATGAGATTGCGCGGGCCATCCGCGAAGGCGTGGGCCGTGACGGTACGGCGCTCTTTCCCATCATGCCCTACGAGAATTTCAAGCAGATGTCCGAGGAAGACCTCGCCTCCATCGTCGTCTATCTGAGGACGATTCCGGCCGTGCGCAACCAGCTGGCGCGCACCGCGCTCGACTTCCCCCTGAAGTACATCGTCAACACGATGCCCCAGCCGCTCGAAGGGCCGGTCGCAGAGCCGTCACTCGAGGCCCGCGGTGCCTACCTCGTGAAGCTGGCGAGCTGCGAGACGTGTCATACGCCCGCCGTGCAGGGCAAAGCGATCCCCGGGCTCGAGTTCTCGGGCGGGTTCCAGTTCCAGCCCGTGGGCAGGACGGTCGCAGTGGTCAGCACCAACATCACGCCCGACGCGTCTGGCATCTCGCACTACGACGAGGCGCTTTTCGAGACCGTGATGCGCACCGGCAGGCTGCCGGGACGTCAACTCAGCGGCGTCATGCCGTACAATCACTTCAAGGATTTGTCGCCGGACGATCTGAAAGCGATCTTCGCCTTCATCAAGTCGCGCAAGCCCGTGCAGCATCGCGTCAGCAATACCGACGAGCCGACCGACTGCGCGCTCTGCGGCGTGAAGCACGGTCGCGGCAACCTGAATGTGAAGGCGAACTAGGTAGAAATTCCTGCTCGCCGAGTAACTTCTTCGCTGTCCCTCGAGTCTCCCGGGCCGCGCGGATCGTGATCCGCCGTCCACATCCGTAAGGCGGCGCGACGCTTCGTGTCACGAGCGTCAGCGCCGCCGTGTTTTTTCCAGAGACGAAGTGCCCGCCGCGCCGTGTCTTCCCTCAACCGAGGGCGGAACGGAGTTTGCGAAGTGCCGCGCGTTCCCACTATTCAGAGCTGAAAGGGCGTGTGCGTGAAGGGCATAGATCTCGCTATCGATCTCGGCACGGCCAATACCTGCGTGTTTGCTCACGGCTCAGGCGTTGTCGTCAACGAGCCGTCCATCGTCGCCTTCAACATGCAGAAGCGGACGGTGGAAGCTGTGGGGCACGCGGCGCGCGAGATGCTGGGGCGCACACCGCCGCACATCCGTGCCGTACGGCCGCTGCGCGACGGCGTGATCGCCGATTTCGACGCCGCGGAGCAGATGCTGAAGTACTTCGTGCGGATGGCGCTGCCGGGCCTGAAGTCCTGGATGCGGCCGCGCATGGTGATTGGCGTGCCGTCCGAGATCACGCAGGTCGAGCGGCGGGCGGTGCGCGACAGCGCGATCCGTGCGCGCGCCTCAGAGGTGCATCTGGTTGACGAGCCGATTGCCGCGGCCATAGGCGTCGGCATGCCGGTCAGCGAACCGGTGGGGAACATGATCGTCGACATCGGCGGCGGCACGACCGACATCGCCGTCATCTCGCTCTCGGGCGTCGTCTATTCGCGGAGCGTGCGCATCGGCGGCGACGCCATGGACGAGGCGATCATCCTGTACGCGAAGCGGCGGCACCAGCTGCTGATTGGCGAGCGCACGGCGGAGTCCGTGAAGCTTGCGATCGGATCGGCGACGCCGCTGGGCCAGCCCGTCCGCATGGAAGTGAAAGGGCGGCACGTCTCGGAGGGCGTACCGCGTATAGTCGAAATGACGGACGAAGAAATTCGCGGCGCGCTTGCCGACCCGGTGCGCGGCATCGTCCAGGCCATCATGGAGGCGCTCGAGCAGGTGCCTCCGGAACTTGCCGCCGACATCTACGACCGCGGCCTGACCCTCAGCGGGGGAGGAGCCTTGCTGCGCAATCTCGACAAACGCGTGCGCCAGGAAACCGGCCTGCCCGTGCAGGTCGCCGAGGATCCACTGTCGTCAGTGGTGCTCGGAGCCGGCCGCATGCTCAACGACACCGGCCTTCTCAGACGCATGAGCGCCTCAGGGAAGACCCCTTAATCAGGAGCCAGTAACGATGTGGAAACGAAACGACTCTCCTCTGCCGCAGCAGCCGACGACTCCCGCTTCTACGGTGCCGAAGACGCCTGAGGCTGCGCCCGCAGCGCCGATTGCGGCCGTGCCGCCCGTCGCGGCGGCCGCGCCGGCCATTCCGGCGAGGGACACAGCGCCGCGCGCTTCGTCTTCGTCGGTCACGATTGGCGCGTCGGTGGTGATCAAGGGAGAGGTGTCGGCGCGGGAAGACCTGACGATCGCCGGGCGCATCGAAGGAAAGGTCGAGGTCCGCGATCACGTCGTGCGCGTCGGACGCGAGGCGCAGGTGCACGCCGAAATCTTCGCGCGCGCGGTGCTCATCGAAGGGACCGTCAAGGGCAACGTCAGCGCCGTCGAGCGAATCGAGCTGCTCGAGCATGGCAGCGTCGAAGGAGACATCTCGGCGCCGAAGGTCGCCATGGCCGAGGGCGCGCAGTTCCGCGGCAAGATTGACATGCAGAAGCGCAGCGAACCGGTCAAGAAGAGCGCCTAGTCCGTAAGTCCCGCCTCCTTCGTGAGCTGATTGCGCACGTCCCACAGCTCGGGAAAGTAGCGCACGTCGAGACGCCGGCCGAGCACTTCGACCGGCGTCCCCTGCGTGCCAATCACCTTGCCTCCGATGATGCGTTCGACGATACGCAGGTGGAGCGTGCGCCACAGCATCACGCGGCTGTCGATGTCGATCAGCCGCTCGGCCAGCTGAAACAGGTCCTCGAACGCCGCCGTCTCGCGGTGCAGGGTGGCGACGTCCACGCCGCGGCGCGCCATCACGTCCAGAAACGCCCGATTGAGCTGCGGCCCGCGTTCGTGGATGTTGCGGAAGCCGGGAGAGTCGAAGCCGCTGCCATGCCCGAGCCCGTTGCGCACGACGTGGTAGTCGGCCGGCGCCAGGTGCTCGAGCATGAGCGTATTGTCGTTGACGAGATCGAGCGCATCGCTCACGCGCCGCAGGAGCCGGATCGCGGGCCACACGGCGTCGCGGTCGATCCGCTCGATGGCGGTGTCGATCTCGAACCAGGCGAACTTGAGCCACAGCTCGGATGTCTGGTGCACCGACTGGAAGAGCATTTCGTCGCGGTGGAGCTGTTCGTCGGGAGTGCGCTGGAGAGCGAGGAGCTCGTCCGTCCTGAGGTAGCGCTCGTAATCGGTTGCCGCCGACCCCGGCAGGATCGGGTGGTGAAGGTCGCCCATCAGGTAAGGATATCGCGCTCCGGATGATTCTTTGGCGGCGCCGGCTCCAGCGTTTCGACCGGCATGACCGTCAGTGACAGCATGCGCCAGTCGAGATCGCACGCGCCGTCAGACGCGTCCCGCAGGCGAGTGACCAGATCCCGGGCGTCTTTCGGGATGACGAACGCCTCGCCGGTGAAGGCATGGCCGGCGTCGCGGATGCGCACGTCGGCGTCGGCGACCCACGGTAGCGCGCGCAGGTATCCCCGCACGCGCTCGGGCAGGACTTCGCGCGCGGCGCCGTCGACGAGCGTCGGTGTTTCGTCGAGCATGTCGGCCATCACATCTCGCAGGTTCTTGTAGCCGTCCCAGGTGATGTCGATGGCAATGATGCCTGCCGCGAGCGCGTCGACCCACCAGAAACCCAGCCCGACGCCGATGACGCCGACGGCGGCGGCGAGAGCGGTCATCCAGTCGGCTTTGCTCATCGCGGCGTCCACGTGCAGTACGTGGTCGTGGAGTCCGCGCGCCAGCGGCGCCTTCAGGCGTCCGAGCCACACCGGCACCGAGCCGTACGCGAGCACGGCGAGCATCGCCCAGCCGAGCCAGATGTCGCGCCCGAACACTTCGATCATTCCGATCGTCGGGTGCTCTCGCAGGATCAGCTTGTGAATCGACTCGACGAGCAAGACGCCGCCGATCGCAAACAGCGCGACCGCGCCCGCGAAGAACGCCACCGACGTTGCGCGGTGATAGCCGAAGGGAAACTCCGCGCTGGGCTTCCGGCGGGCGATCGGCGTCGCAATCAGGAACGCGATCGGCGGCACGAGGCTCAGCATGTCTTCGATCCAGGCCGTCTTCATCGACTGCGAAGAGCCAGCGACCAGATACATCAGACCGATCACGCTGCACAGGTACGCGATCGTGATCCACTCGAGACGTGTCGCGCGCGCGAGCATCCTCGCGCGGTCGGGCGGGTGATAGAACGCGGGCAGCGGCCGCATCAGAGTGCCTTGCCGCCCACGCGCGCGGCGACAGTCGGTGCGTGCGTCTTGAGCGCGCGCTCGATCTCGACGAGCAGCCGGTTCTCGCCAGGCGCCACGGCAATGACGTGCTGCTTCCCGCCGGCTTCGACGTACGGACGGCTGAACCCCAGCTTCGGAGCCCACGGGCTGTCGGCGGTGAGGCCGCCGACGACGACGTCGAGCTCGAAGTGTTCGAGCCGTTCGAAGAGGCCGGCCTCCGAATCGATGTGCCACTCGACACGCGCGCCGAGCGACGCGGCGAACGCGTGAATCAGGTCCGCCTCAGGCCCTCCTGCCGGGTCGGCCGTCCAGGGCGGATGCGCCGTCAGGCCCGCCCGCAGGACGCGCGATGTCCTGATCCGTTCGAAGCTGTCCTCGGGATCCCGAGGCAGGCCGCAGCCGGCGGAGATCATCGCAAGCGTGAGAACCAGTACGATCTGCCGCACGCCGACCTCGACTGCAAAGCCAGTGCCTCGCCGTGACCGGCTTCGGAACCGCGCCGTCCGGAAGCGGGCACAAGCCGCCAGGAAGGCGGGGAGGTCGCAGACGCTAACTGGTCTACAGACTGGACTTAGCTGCTCAGCGCACGTACGGCACGGCTCTTTCTAAGAGACCCCTATGCTCAATGATCTCCGGCTCGCGTTGCGGACGCTCGTCCGCCAGCCCGGCTTCTCCGCGGTCGCCGTCCTCACGCTTGCTCTCGGTATCGGCGCGAGTGCGGCGATCTTCTCGCTCGTCGACCATGTCGTGCTGCGGCCGATGCCGTATCCGGACGGCGATCGCATGGCGGTCATCTGGATGAAGGCCCCTCCATCGATGGGCGGGCTCATGGTGTCACCGTCGATGCCGGTCGCCGAGGCGATCGAGCGCGACGCGCGATCGTTCGACCGCTTCGAGTTCTATTCGGGGGAGTCGCAGGTCACCGAAGGACCGCAGGGCGCCGAGCCGATCACGACCATTCAGGCGCGGCCGTCATTGTTCGCCATGCTCGGGGGAACCGCTCGTCTCGGGCGCACGCTGTTGGCCGATGACATGACGCCGGGGGCGCCGCGGGTGGCCGTGATCTCGAATCGCCTCTGGGTCACGCGCTTCGGAGGCTCGCGCGATGTGCTCGAGAAGGACATTCGCCTCGACAAGGATCTGCACCGCATCGTCGGCGTGATGCGGCCCGGGTTCCGCGTGCCTGACGGGACCGAAGACGTGTGGACGCCGCTGCCGCCGGATCCCTCACGCGCACGCGCAGGCGGCGTGGCCGCGCTCGGCGTGCTCAAGCGCGGCGTGACCGTGGCAGCGGCCACGAAGGACATCGCGCGTCTGCAGCTCGGAGGAGAGCTGCAGACCGAAGGTTTTGTACCGGAGGTCGTCGATCCCACGGCGCTGACGAGCAGCGCGCTCCGGCGATCGTCGCTCGTCCTGTTCGGCGCGGTCGGCCTGCTGCTCCTCATCGGCTGCGCGAACGTCGCTGCGCTTCTGCTCACGCGCAACTCGGCGCGATCGCGCGAGCTGGCGATCCGGCGCGCGCTGGGTGCCACGCGCGGCCGTCTCGTGCGGCTGCTGCTGCTCGAAGCGGTCGTGATCGCCATCGCGGCCGGCGCGACGGGCAGCATCATGGCGATGTGGGCGCTCGAGGTCTTCGTGGCGCTGTTGCCCGACAGTCTCCAGTCCATCGACACGATGCGCGTCGACGGACGCGTGCTCGGATTCGCGGCGCTGACGGCGCTGGTGACCGGCCTGCTGTTCGGGCTGCTGCCGGCGTTCCAGGGCACGCGGCAGGAGCTGACCGAAGCGATGCGCGGCGACGCGCGCACCGGCGGCGCGACGCGCGGCCGGCATCGCACGCGCCGGCTTCTCACGGCCGCGGAAGTTGCGCTGGCGCTCGTCCTGATGGTCGGCGCCGGGCTGCTCGTGCGCAGTCTCGTGCAACTGCAGCGCGTGCCCCTGGGATTCGATGTCTCGAATACGCTCGCCGTCTCACTGCGTCTGCCGCAGGCGCGCTATCCGAACCAGGCCGCGCGTCAGGCCTTCTTCGATCGCCTGCACGAGGAAACGAAGTCTTTCCCGGGCGTCGTCGCTACAGCGCGCGCCACGATGCTGCCGCCCCGCGGAGGGCTGATGTTCGGACGCATCCTCATCGAGGGGATCGCGCCGGGCGTCAAAGTGCCCGGCATGTACACCGGCGGCACGGTGTCGCACAACTATTTCGAGACGATGCGGATTCCCGTGCGGGAAGGGCGCGTGTTCGGCCCCGCCGACATCAAAGGTGGCGAGCCGGTGCTCGTGATCAACGAGACGATGGCCAGGAAGGTGTGGCCGGGCCAGCAGGCGCTTGGGCGCCGGATCTCGTTGTCGGCGCCGCCGGCGACGCGCTGGGCCACCGTCGTCGGTGTGGTGGCCGACGTGAAGGCCGCGGGCATCCAGCACAAGAGTGAGTACGGCGACTATCAGATCTACCAGAGCGATCAGCAAGCGGGATTCGGGTCAGGCTCCATCCTGCTCCGGACGGCCGGCGATCCGGGCGCGCTGGCGGCCCCGCTGCGCGCGCGCATCGCGGCGATCGATCCGCTGCTGCCGCTGCATGAGCTGATGACGGGCGACGAGCGGGTCGCCCAGCAGTTCGCGGCCGAGCGCTTCAACGTGCTGCTGCTCGTGGCGTTCTCCGTGCTCGGTCTGCTGCTGGCCGCGATTGGCATCTACGGGGTGATGGCGATGTATGTGGCCCAGCGCCGCCACGAGATCGGCGTGCGCCTGGCGCTCGGGGCGAGTGCGCAATCGGTCGTGCGCCTCGTGCTGAAGCAGAGCCTGGCGATGGCCCTCCTCGGAGTCGCGGCAGGGAGCATCGGCGCGATTCAGCTCACGGGTCTGATCAAGAAGCTGCTGTTCGAGGTGTCGCCGACCGACCCGCTGACGTTTGCGGTCATGGTGGTCGTCGTGCTCGCGGTGACCGTGGTGTCGACGCTACTGCCGATCCGCCGCGCGGTGCGCGTGAATCCGGCGATTGCGCTACGGACCGATTAGCGCCTTCAGCCTTCCAGGGCGCGGAGAGTCAAGCCCGGCAGCGCGCGCTCCCTGCGCTGAGCGCGCGCTGCAGACCGCCGTCTATCGCTCGGTCCGATCGGTGTCCTTCTCGGCCGCGCGCCGGTGCTCGGCGGCGCTGGTTGTATCGGGCTGCGTCTCGACCGCCCGGCCGGTCTTGCCGGCCACAGCGTCGTCGTATCCGCGGTTCTGCTCGGGTCGGTCCTGAACTTCGGGCGGCAGCTCCTGTCCGCCCAGTGGCCCACCATGCTCATTCGTATCTCGTGGCATTCGTTCTCCTTCGAAGCGTTTCCATCGCAAAGAAAGAGCCAACGGTGGATTGCGTCGTGCCATCAACCTCGGCAGGAGACGCGGCTCATCGGCTCACGATGAGCGATGCTAGTTCCGCGACCTCGAGGTCACAAGGCGCGTCGATGAGGCCGGCGAGCGCCGCCGTGAAGCCCAGCACGCGGACCGGGCTCCACCCCGCATCGCGCAACTCGCGGATGCCGCTGTCGGCGTCCGACTTGCTGACTTTCTGCGAGGGGGATTTCATGATCAGCGGATGGTGCAGGAAGACCGCCGGCGCTTCCCGCCCGAGCAGACGCGCGAGAAGCATCTGGCGCCCGGTCGAGTGAAGCAGATCGTCGCCGCGCACGACGTGGGTGATCTCCTGCGCGAGGTCGTCGACCGCCGCGCAAAACTGATACGTCCAGAGACCATGGCGATCGCGCAGCAACATGTCGCCGCATTGATCGGCCGGCGTCTGCGACTGAGGGCCGAGCAGCAGATCGTCGAACCGCTCGTCGCCCGCGTGCACTCCGATCCGGAGGCCGCGCCCTTCGCCTGCTGCGAGACCGCGCTCGCGACAGGTACCCGGATACCTCAGCTCGCCCTCGGTCGACGCGGCTGATTCAATCTGCTTCCGCGAGCAGTCGCAGGCATAGACGAGTCCGGTGTCGGACAGGATGTCGAAGGCCTGGTCGTACAGAGCCGATCGCTCGCTCTGCCTGACCGACTCGGCGGGCTCGAGGCCGAGCCATGCAAGGTCTTCGCGAATCGAGCGCTCGTACTCGGGCCGGCTGCGCTGGCGATCGTGATCCTCGATGCGCAGGAGCACGCGCGCGTCCATCGCGAGCGCGAGGCCCCAGACATAGATGGCGTTGAGGACGTGTCCGGCGTGCAGGCGCCCCGTAGGAGCGGGGGCGAGCCGCAGCGTCGCGGGTGTGCTGCCGATCAGTCGAGCGGCCGGAACGCGTGCCGCCGGTCTGGAGATGTGCACCGCGTTTCAGCGAATCTCGATGCTGCGCACGACGAGCCCCGCCGCGCTCACAGTGCCGGCCACGCGCACGCGCGTGCCCGGCGTGAGCGCCGCGCCGCCCTGCGCCTCTGTGCCCGGTGGCAGCAGCACGGTGCGGCCGCCGACGAGAATCGTGTTGGCGGGGAGCTCGGTAGCCGGCTGCTGAACGCGGCCTTCGATCGTCGCGTCGGTGCCGCGCACGCGTGCGATTGCGTCGGCCGCCGCCTCCACGGGCGTGAGCCGCACGGCCAACGTGACCGTCTCGCCCGCCGCAATCGGGTCGAGGGGCAGCACCGCGGCGATGCCGTCACCGGTGAAGCGCAGTTCGAGCGGGCCGGCCGGAACGTTCGCGATCACGAAATCGCCGTTCCGGTTGGCGCTGCTCATCTGCAGGTGTCCCGTCACGCTCACGAGCACGGACGGCAACGAGCCGCCGTCGCCGCGAGACATCGTGATCGTCCCGCCCACGAAACCTGACTCCGCGACGGGAGACGTCTCGGGTGGCGTGTGCTTCGAGCACGCGGCGAATGTCAGCAGCGCAGCGGCAATCGGGATAAACGCGAAACGGCGCATCCCGTCATGTTAGTGCAGCCGCATAGAGGCGGCGCATCCGCCTTCTCCGGTGCGGCCGAGCCGGCCGCGGCGATCAGGTTATTTGATCGTGCTGAAGAACTTGTGGAAGTTCTGCGACGTCAGCAGCTCGAACTTGCTGTGGCAGAGATACCACCGCGAGCTCTCGTAGACGGCCGACACGTAGTCGTTGGCGGTCAGCGTGTTGACGAGCCCGGTCGAGATCCTGCGGTCGGTCCACGTGACGTTGACCTTCGCACAGGCATCGCCCGGCGCTCCCGGCCACGCGCACGCGGTCGGTCTGGAGCCGTACGCGAAGGTCACGCCGGTGAGCGTCTCGCTGTGCGCGAGCATCACGTAGTTCAGGCGGTTCTCCTTGACCTCTTCGAACTCCTGCCGGAAGCCTTCGCCGTCATCGCATGTACGGGAGAAATTGTGCATGACCGCTTCGGCGCTGATGGCCGGCGTCGCGAAGCGCACAAGGAAGTCGACCGCCATGTCGCCAATCTCCTTGACGGAGTCGTGCACCTTCACCGGCGCGCTGCGCTGCACCCGATGCTCGCGCTGCACAGGCAGACCCTGCGCATCCGGCTCGAGGTAGCGCTCGATCACGGTGAGGATGAGGGTAATCGTCTGCGGGGACGTCACGGTCGCGGGCGCGGTCCACTGAACCGAGAATCCGGAGCCGCTGAATGTGCCAGCGTTCGGAAAGGCCGTCCACTCATACGACAGTTGTCCGGCCGCGGCGTCATTGCTCACTGCTGCCGCCAGCGTCATCCTGTCGCCCATCGTCGCCAGCGTGGGCGGCTGATTGGGCCGGGGCGGCTGCACCAGCAGGGAGATGATGACCGGAGCCGCATTCGGCGCGACAACGGGCGCCGTAAACGTGAACGCCCCCGCAAGCAGGGCACTCGTAGAGCCCACGCCGACACGCACGTCCCCCTTGCCCGATGCCCGCGATGCGGTCTTCGCCGTGAGCGTGCGGCTGTCGATGACGACCACGTCGGTCGCGGCGGCTCCGCCGATCTGCACTGTGGCGCCGGCCGCGAAGCCTTCTCCCGTAATCGTGACGGGCGTGCCGCCGAAGGTCGTGCCTGTCGACGGAGAGACCGAGCTGACGACGAGCGTCGATGGGCCTGGGCCGGGGCCGGGCCCTCGACCGTCGCTGCCGCATGCCGCAGCCAGCATCGCCAGAAACAGCGCGCCGACCGTGCGGGAACCTTGTCGCAATGACCGTAAGAGCATGAGCAGTAATAGTTTAGCCGATGCATCTTTTCCAACGTGTATAACACTTGACTAAAAGTAATCAATACATTACATTTAGTTATTCGTTAGTCACTTTCAGGAGGCATTTGTGCAGGCTACGCTCACCGTTCCCGCGCGGCGCATGATTCCCGCTTCACTCGTGATGGCGGTCCTCACCGCGGCCATGTTCGCGACCCACATCGGACTTCGCGAGTTCACCACACTTCACCCAGGCGATCCCATTCGACTGACAGCGACTTCCGTGCTCGTGCTCGCGTTCGCCGGTTTCGTCTGGACGCTGGTGCGCGGGATGAAGGAGCTCGACGAGTTCCAGAAGGAGATGCAGTTGTCGGCGCTGACGTTTGCCTTCCCGGCGTCGATGGTGGTGCTCTTCGCGATCGGACTCTTTCGCGGAGAAGGGTTACTCGCGCGCATGGACCCTCGCGATCTCGTCGGCGTCATGCTAATCGCGTACGCCATCGGCCTCGCCTGGGCGTGGCGCAAGTACCGGTGACCGCATGAAGAATCGTCTCAAGGTGCTGCGCGCCGAGCGCGACTGGACGCAGGAGGTGCTGGCCGGACGCCTCGGTGTCACACGCCACGCCATCATGGCCATCGAGTCCGGCAAGTACAACCCCTCCCTGCCGCTGGCCATGCGGCTGGCGGCCCTGGTGGGTCAGTCCGTCGAGCAGATTTTCACGCTCGAAGACGGCGACTGAAAGACCAGCGTGCTATGATTTTGTGCTCGCGGCGGCACCAGGCGCTGCGAGAGCCCCAACCTCGATAAGCCGACGTAGCTCAGCTGGTAGAGCAGCTGATTCGTAATCAGCAGGTCACCAGTTCGAATCTGGTCGTCGGCTCCAACTTTCTTCCAGCGCGCGTGCCGCGCACCGAAGTAGTATCCCCGTCCATGCCCTTCATGTTCGTCCCGTTGATGGCTCTGTTCATGTTTGCTGCACCTGCGGCTGCAGTGGATCATGCAGCGACCGTGCGCGCGTTCGTCGCCGCCTTCAACGCGCGCGACATCGAGGCGATGCTGGCGCTCGCCGACGATGCCATCGAGTGGATCAGCGTGGATGGTGCGAAGCTGTCGACGGAAACGGCGGGGAAGGCGGCACTGCGGTCGAGCATGACCACCTACTTCAAGAGCTGTCCGACGTGCCGATCGAGCGTGGAGATCGGAACGGTGAGCGCCGACCGTGTCACCGCGCTCGAAACGGCCATGTGGACGGCCGCGGGCGTCGAGCGCGCGCAGCGCGGTGTGTCGGTCTACGAGTTCGCAGGTGGCCGCATCCGCCGCGTCTATTACTTTCCCGTCGAGAAGTAGCCGCCGCTCACTTCCCGCACACGCGAAAGAATCGGTGCGCATCGTCGACGTGCGCACGGCCGTCGGCGATCGTGCCCCAGCCCGGGATTTTGGAGAACTTGCCGGGCTCGTGCAGCTTGTAGCGCTTGAAGTAGTCCCCAATCCGCTCCTGGTCCGCGGCGGTCAGCGTATGCAGCGGCCGCCCGTCAGGGCCGGGCACTGAGACGACCACCTTCGCGTCGAGCCCCTTCTCGTCTTCCATGAACATCAGGCCGACGATGACGCCGCGAACGATGCCGCCGCCAGGGAGCGCTGGACCGAGCACGAGCACGTCGAAGGGATCGCCGTCGTACGAGACCGTCTGCGGCACGTAGCCGTAGTTGACGGGATAGCCGCCCATCGAGTCCGGCATCACGCGGTCGATCGCGCGCTCGTTGGCCTTCATGCTGAACTCGAACTTGCGCTTCTCGCCCATGGGAATTTCGATATAGGCGTTGACGGTGCCGTCGGAATTGAGCGGCGCGGTATCGCGCCACAGATGCACCGTGTGGGCGCGTGACTCGGCGAGGCTGTGCGTCAGCTGAGCCGAGGCGAATGGCGGCACGCCGCAGGGGGCCGGAGTCTGACTGGCCGAGAGCGTGATCGTGAACAGCAGGGGCAGCAAGCTCGTCATGCCGCATCCCTGAGCAACACTCACGCCAGGCCTGTCGACCGTCGACACCACGACTGTCGAATTGAGTCCCCGTGGGCTGACCGCGCACAAAAGTTCGCTCTCGACGAACGAGCTTGTAATTCCCGCCGGCCGGGCGGAACGGCTAACAATTCCTCACGCAATGATCGGATCGACCGTTTCCCATTACCGGATCACCCACGAAATCGGGGGCGGCGGTCAGGGCGTTGTCTATCGCGCCGAGGACTTGCGCCTCGGACGCGCCGTGGCACTCAAGTTTCTTCCGGTCGCGATGTCTGGCGATGCCGCCGCAACCGAGCGGTTTCACCGCGAAGCGCGCGCCGCATCCTCGCTGAACCATCCGAACATCTGCACGCTGTTCGACTTCGGCGAACACGAGGGCCGCAAGTTCCTTGTGATGGAGCTGATGGAAGGCAGCACCCTCAAGGAGATGCTCCGCGGGCAGGCGCTTGCCGAGCAGACCGTGCTGGATCTCGCGATCGACGTGGCCGACGCGCTGGATGCGGCGCACACGCAGGGGATCATCCATCGCGACATCAAGCCGGCGAATATCTTTGTCACGAAGCGCGGCCACGCGAAACTGCTGGACTTCGGGCTCGCGAAACACGATCGCGCGGACGTCGCGCCATCAGGTACCGACGGCACGACGGTGCTGCACCCCGACCACGCGATCACGGGGCCGGGCGTGACGATGGGAACCGCGGCCTACATGTCGCCCGAGCAGGCGCGTGGGGAAGAGCTCGACGGCCGCAGCGATCTGTGTTCGTTCGGCGTCACGCTCTATGAGATGGCGACCGGCAAGCCGGCGTTCAGCGGCCGCACCTCGGCGCTGCTCTTCGACGGCATCCTGCACGCCCAGCCGACGGCCCCTTCGCGGCTGGTGCCCGGGATGACGCCGGAGCTCGAGCACATCCTCGTCAAAGCCCTCGAGAAGGATCCGGACCTTCGGTATCAGTCGGCGGCGGAGCTGCGCAGTGATTTGAAGCGGCTGCGGCGGGATGCCGATTCGGGGCGAAGCCGCGCGGTTGCCGCCGCGCAGTCGACGATGACCTCCGCGGCGTCGGCGGCACCGGCCACCGTTGGCACCGCGGCACTGCAGGCAGGGCGATCCGGCAGCGCCGTCATCACCGCGATTCGCACGCGGCCGAAGACCGCGGCGACCGCCATGCTGGCGGTCGTTGCGCTTGCCGTGGCCGGCGTCCTCTTCTATCCGAACCGCGCACCCGCATTCAGCGAGCGCGATCAGATTCTCATCGCTGACTTCGTCAACACGACCGGCGAGCCGGCGTTCGACGGCACGCTGCGCCAGGCGCTCGCCGTCAACCTCGAACAGTCGCCCTACATCAACATCGTCAGCCAGGACCGCGTGAACGAGACGCTGGGCTTCATGGGACGCAAGGCCGGCGAGCGGGTCACCGGACCCGTAGCGCGGGAGATCGCGCAGCGGCGCGGCATCAAGGCCGTGCTGACGGGCAGCATCGCGCAGATTGGCAGCCGCTTCGTGCTGACGCTGGAAGCGATCAACGCTCAGACGGGCGACCGCCTCGCCTCGGCGCAGCGCGAAGCCGGCGGACGCGACGAGGTGTTGAGCGCGCTCGGCGAGGCAGGCACCGAAGTTCGCAAGCGCCTGGGGGAATCGCTGGCGTCGGTCGAGCGTTTTGCCGCGCCGATCGAGCAGGCCACGACCTCCTCGCTCGAGGCGCTGAAGGCGTTCACGCAGGGCAATGAGGTGCGGTCGCAGGGGCGCGAGGCCGAGGCGCTTCCGTTTTACGAACGCGCCGTGCAACTCGACCCCAATTTCGCGATGGCGTACGCGCGGCAGAGCGTCATCCTGTTCAACCTCGGCGACTACCTGAAGTCGGAGGCGCTCGCGCGTGCCGCGCACGAGCGACGCGACAGGGTCAGTGAGCGCGAGCGGCTGTACATCACGGCGCGGCACCAGACGATGTCGGGTGACGATCCGGGCGCGCGGCGGACGTACGAGATGTGGAGCGCGACGTATCCCCGCGATACGGCACCGCGCAACAATCTGTCGCTCAGTTATGCCAACGCCGGCGAACTCGAAAAGTCGGTGGAGAGCGCGCGCGAAGCAATGGAGATCGACCCGTCGCTGCCCTTCGCGCACGCGAACCTTTGCTTCGGCCATCTGATGCTGGGCCGCCTCGACGAGGCGAAGGTTGTCGCGGATCGCGCCCTCGAGCGCTTTCCGCAGTACACCGGCGCGCGCAACTGCGCCGCGCTCGTCGCCTACCTGCAGGGCGATGCGGCTGCGCTCTCGGGCCACATCGACGCCGGTCTGCAACTGCCGTCGGCGCTGCGTTTCATGGCGCTCGATGCCCAGATCATGCTGGCCCGCGGCCGCCTCGCCGACGCCCGCCGCGGCATGGCGCGCGCGGAGGCCGAAGGCCGCCGGCGCGGCTTTCGCGCATCGATGGCCGAGGGGCTGGCCATCATGGCCACGGAGTTGAGCCTGGCTGGCGCGCGCGGCGATGCACTGGTCTTCGCGAATAAGGCGCTGGAACTTCTCGGGGGCCGCGACGCGCCGTGGGGCATCGTCCCGGTACTGTATGAGAGCGGCGCGCGGCCGCGCGCAGCGGCCCTGGAGAGCGCCATTACCGCGGCCTACGCTTCGCACTACGAGTACAGCTGGAAGATAGGCCCGTTGACACGCGCTCGCGCCGATCCAGTCGCGGCACTGATTCGCGGGCGCGCGCTTCTCGCCGCCGGCCGCGCGGGGGAGGCCGCGAGCGCCTTCCGCGCCGCCTACGACAACCGGCTGCGCCGCGAACCCACCACACTCGGGCCGGTCGCGAAGATCTGGCTCGCCCGCGCTCTCGCGAAAGGAGGCGACACGGCAGGCGCGCGTACCGCCTATCAGGACGCCTTCGGAATCTGGAAGGACGCCGATGCCGACCTGCCGATCCTCGTCGAAGCGCACCGCGAGTACGACGCCCTAAGACAGTGATCGCCCGTTCCTGAAGGCGATCGCGCCGCTGCCGATATGATGTCCGCACACGAATGCAGGACCTCACCACCGGCTCCATCTCGCGCCACCTCCTCAAGACCACGAGCTTCATGCTCGTGACGATGCTGTTCCAGACGCTCTATTTCCTCATCGATCTCTACTGGATCGGACGCCTCGGCAGTCAGGCCGTCGCGGCCATCAGCATCGCCGGCAACATGACCTTCATCGTGCTCGCGCTGTCGCAGATGCTCGGCGTGGGCACGACGACTTTGGTGTCGCACGCGGTGGGGCAGAAGGACAAGGCCCGCGCGCTCCTGGTATTCAATCAGTCGCAGGTCCTGTCGCTCGTGTGCGGCGCGCTCTTCGTCGTCGCCGGCTTCGCGCTTCGCCCCGCGTACGTCAATGCGCTCTCGGCCGATGCGGAGACCGCGCGCATGGCCTCGGAGTTCCTCGGATGGTTCATCCCCGCGATGGGCCTGCAGTTCGGCCTCGTCGCCCTGAGCGCGGCGCTGCGCGGGACCGGCAATTTCAGGCCGGGGATGGTCGTCGGCACGGCCACGGTCGTCATCAATATGGTGCTCGCGCCGTTCCTGATCTTCGGGTGGGGCACGGGCATGGCGTTCGGCGTCGCCGGCGCCGCGATGTCGTCGTTCATTGCGGTGGCGATCGGCGTGGCCTGGCTCGCGACGTACCTGTTCCGCGCCGATTCGTACCTGCGTTTCGTGCGCGCCGACTGGAAGCCGCAGGGGCACTTGTGGGGCGCGCTCCTGAAGGTCGGCCTTCCGGCGGGCGCCGAGTTCGCCATGATGGCCGTCTATCTCTTCATCGTCTATGTGATCAGCCGCCCGTTCGGCGCCGCGGCCCAGGCAGGGTTCGGCATCGGCCTGCGGCTCGTGCAGGCCGGCTTCATGCCGATCGTCGCGCTGGGATTCGGCGTGGCGCCGGTCGCCGGACAGAATTTCGGCGCGCAGAAACCCGAGCGCGTGCGTCAGGCGTTCCGTGACGCCGCGTGGATGGCCGCCGGCACGATGGCGGTCTTCGGCGTGATCTGTTTCACCGTCCCGCACCAGATGGTTGGCTTCTTCAGCAGCGATCCGGCGGTCATCGCGGTGGGGGAGGAGTACCTGCGCATCATCGCGTGGAGCTTCGTCGGATCCGGCGTGACGTTCGTGTCTTCGAGCATGTTCCAGTCCGTGGGCAACAGCGTGCCGCCGCTCATCACGTCGTTCGCCCGCATCGTGCTCATCGCTGTGCCCTCGTTCATCCTCGCCGGCATGGCGGGGTTCGAGCTGCGCTGGATCTGGTATCTGTCGGCCGCGGCCATTCTGCTGCAGACGGGATGCAACCTGCTGTTGCTGCGACGCGAGTTCGCGCGCAAGCTCAATTTCGCCACGACCGCGCCCTGAGGCCTCGGGCCTGAGGGGCCTTCGAGACGAGATCGAGTACGTTCGAGATCTGCCGGTTCCAGTAAATCCAGGTGTGCGCGCCGGGGCTTTCGCGGTACTCGTAGGGAATCTTCCCCTCCTGAAAGATCGCGGCCAGCTCGCGGTTGCCGGCCAGGAACGGGTCCGCCGCGCCGCACTCGACGTAGAAAAAGGGGAGTCCTTCGGGCTTCGCGCCTTTCGCGAGCGCAAACACATCGTCGGCCGCGCGCCGCGCGCTGCCGGCCGGCCCGAAGGCCTTCGTGAACTCCGCGCGCAGGCCGTCGGTCCAGCCGTACGACTCCAGGCGGGTGATCTCGAGCGCGCCGCTCAGACTCGCAGCCGCCGCATACCGGTCCGGATACTTCAAGCCCATACGCAACGCCCCATAGCCGCCCATCGACAGCCCGGCGATGAACCGCGCATCGCGCCGAGGCGCCGCCGCGAAACGCGCCTCGATCTCCTGCACGAGATCGCGCACGAGATAGTCTTCCCATCGTTCCGATGCCCCCTCGTGCCAGTTGACGTACCACGAGTTCGCGCCGTCGGGCATGACGACGATCAGGTTGCGCCCGGCGAGGTGCTGAGCGAGCGCCGTGCGCTCGGACCAGTCGGTGAACCGGCCGTCGAGACCATGCAGGAGATACAGCACGGGGTGCGTGGCGCCGTCGGCCCCATAGCCGGCCGGCAGGAGTACGCGATACGACATCCGGCGGCTGAGCGCCGCGCTGTCGAAAGCGCCATCCTGCTGGCGGACGGCGCCAGGGCTCTGGGCAAGCAGCAGAACGAGTGCGAGCGTGGCACAATTCCGCAGGTGCATCGGCGGCAGTTTCTCACAACACTCGGCGCGGGCGCGCTGTGCGGCGTTCCACGGGGCGGCCAGGCGGCGCAGCGCCGCTCGCGCGCGCCTGATCCGCACCAGTTCGCCTTCGCGCGCCTGCGTTACGAGTCGGGGGACTGGGACTACAACCCCAAGGTCGCCGCCAACGTCCTCAACTCCATCGTCGAGTACACGACGATTCCGATCTATCCCGAAGAGATCGTGATCACGGCCGATTCGTCCGAGCTGCAGGCGTTTCCGTTTCTCTTCATGACCGGCCACAAGCTGGTAAGGTTCAGCCAGAACGAGCGCGACGGACTTGCGTCGTTCGTGGAGTCGGGCGGGCTGCTCTTTTCAGACGATTGCAATCACGACATCGACGGTCTGTACGCGAAGTCGTTCGAGACGGAAATGCGCCGTGTGTTCGGCGGCCCCGGCACGCTCGACAAGCTGCCGCGATCGCATGGCATCTATCGATCGTTCTTCCGGTTCCCCGAAGGCCCGCCGCAGACGTCGCACGAGCTGAACGGGTGGGGAGACGACATGGTCCACGACTATTTGCGCGGGGTGGAGCGCAATGGACGCCTGGGCGTGCTCTACAGCAACAAGGACTACGGCTGCGAGTGGGACTTCGACTGGCGCAACAAGCGATTCAGGCGCGACGACAACACGCGGTTCGCGGTCAATATCGCCGTGTATGCGATGGCCGCCTGACGTGATGCGCCGATGGCTCTCGCTGGCGGCGGTCGTGGCAGGTGTGCTGACGGTGCCGATGCTGTGGCGTCCGGCCTTCGCCGCGCTCGCGCCGGCGGCGGCGCGCGCGACGCCGAGCTATCTGCCCGCCCTTGAGCCCGCGCGAGCGCGCGAACCGTTCGATCCCACGCCGATCGACGAGCTTCGCGCCGTGCCGCCAGGCCTCGTCATCATCGGGGACTCGATGGCGGGGCGCATTCACAAGCGGCGGCTCGAAGAGCTGACGCGAGAGCCGGTCGCGCCGCTGCTGCGCAACGCGACGGGCTCGGCCCACTGGTTTCTCATATTCAAGAACTACGTCGTGGCAAGCGGCGTGAAGCCGAGGGCCGTGATCGTGTTCTTCCGCGACACGAATCTGACAGATCCGATGTTCAGGCTCGGTCACCCGTATCGCACCAACGCGGACGCGCTGTCGTATGACTACGAAGCGGAGCTCAACGACGCGGTCGCGTCGCGTTCGGACGGCGCATGGTTCGGCGTGCACACCGCGCTCGACCGCATCTATCAGGTCGCGCGCGTGCGCACGTGGCTCGAGCCCCGGTTCGCCGAACTGCCTGCGCAAGCCGTCGCCGGCCGCGGCGCCGCTCCGGCGATGGTGACCGAGCTCAATGCGGCCTTTACGCTCGACCGCCTGCGTCCCGCGGTGGCCGCCGACATGGCGGCGGATCAGGGAGGGGAGCCCGGCTTCCGCCGGGACGTGCAACGCTCGGTGCTCCCCGCGTTCCTGGCTCTTTCACGGCAGCACGGCATCAAGCTGATCTTCGTGCGCGTGCTGCGGCGCCCCGAAGGCGGGCGCGCGCCGGCCGAATCTCCCGCGCTCAGGCAGTACGCACGCGACCTCGCGGCGTACCTCGATGCCGGCGGCGCTGTGCTCCGCGACGACCGCGACTATCCGGGCATGGCGTCCCTGCCGTATGACGATGGGGACCATATCTCGCGGGTGTCGATGGTCCCGTATACCGAGCTGTTCTTCGAGCAGATGGCGAAGCACCTGCGGTGATCTTCCACAGCCTCGACTTCGTCGCGTTCTTTCTCGTCACGTGCGCCATCTACTGGATGCTGCCGCACCGGGCGCAGAACGTCTTTCTCGTGGCTGCCGGCTGCTTCTTCTACGGCTACGTGCACCCGTGGTTCCTGCTGCCGCTGGTGTGCTCGGCCAGCATCGACTTCTTCGCGGCGATTCAGATGGAGCGGCACCCCCCGCAGAAGCGCGCGTTCCTGCTCCTGAGCCTCATATCGAATCTCGGGCTGCTCGGCTTCTTCAAATATTTCGATTTCTTCATCGAGAACGTCGCGGCGGCGGCCCGGTTGATCGGGCTCGACTTCACGACGCCGGCGCTCAGGATCATCCTGCCGGTCGGCATCTCGTTCTACACGTTCCAGGCGCTCAGCTACACCATCGATGTCTACCGCGGGAAGATCCCCGCGCGCCGCAGCTACCTGACGCTGGCCGCGTTCGTGACGTTCTTCCCGCCGCTGGTGGCGGGGCCGATCGAGCGCGCGTCGCACCTGATGCCGCAGATCGAATCGCGCCGCCGCTTCGACATCGCGATGGCGTGCGACGCGGTCTTCCTGATCCTCTGGGGCTACTTCAAGAAACTGGTGATCGCCGACAACCTCGGCGTGATCGTCAACAAGGTGTTCGGGATTCGCGAGCCCAGCTTCGAGATGCTGTGGGCCGGCGTCTTCGCGTTCACCATTCAGATCTTCGCGGACTTCTCGGCCTACAGCGACATCGCCCGGGGTGTGGCGCGGTGGTTCGGTTTCGAGCTCATTCGGAATTTCGATCATCCGTATCTGGCGCGCGGCCCGGCCGATTTCTGGAGACGCTGGCACATCTCGCTTTCGAGCTGGTTTCGGGACTACGTGTACATTCCGCTCGGCGGTGGCCGCTCCGGGCCGGTGCGGCGCAGTGTGAATCTGATACTGACGTTCCTGTTGTCAGGTCTCTGGCACGGCGCGAGCTGGAACTTCGTGCTGTGGGGGCTGTATCACGGGCTGCTCGTGGCTGGGTCGCGCGCCATCGAACCCATCACGCCGCGCACGCCCGCGCGCTGGCACAGCGCGATCGCGCCGCTGCAGGTCGCCCTCACGTTCGTGCTCGTCATGTTCGGCTGGCTGTTGTTCCGCGAGACCGACGCGTCGTATCTGTTGCGTTATCTGACGCTCACGCCATTCGGCGGCAGCCCCGAGGAGCGCCGCATCGCGTCGTACCTGTTCGTGCTGACGTGGATCTATGCCGCGCCCATCGCGATCCACATGTGGTGGGACACATGGTTCCTGCCGCGCTTCGGGGCGGTGGAGAAGAGCGCCGCGCGTCTGACCTTCGAAACGCTGTGCGCCGGCGCGCTGTTCGCGCTGCTGCTCGTCTTCCGCAGCCGCACGAGCATGGACTTCATCTACTTCCAGTTCTGAGTTTCCTTGTTGCCAGGTTTGCGACTGGCTTCGCGTAAGATGGCCGCGTGACTTCGACCCGCGCCCCTCGATGGGGCGTCGCGCGCGGGCTCATGGCCGCCGCGCTCCTCGCGCTGGCGGCCGGCGCGATCCTGCTCTGGATGGGCCGCGAGCCCATCTGCACGTGCGGGTACGTGAAGCTCTGGCACGGTGTCGTCAAGAGCGCGGAGAACTCGCAGCACCTCTCCGACTGGTACACCTTTTCGCACATCATTCACGGCTTCGCGTTCTACGGCCTCTTCTGGCTCGTGGGCCGGCGATGGTCCGTCGCCACGCGGCTCGTACTGGCGACGCTGCTCGAGGGAGGCTGGGAGATCCTCGAGAACACCGACATGATCATCAACCGCTACCGCGAGCAGACCATCGCGCTCGATTACTACGGCGACAGCGTGCTCAACTCGCTCGCGGATATGGCGGCGATGGTCGCGGGCTTCCTGGCCGCGCGGCGCCTGCCCGTCTGGGTCACGATCGCGCTGACCATTGTCATGGAGGTCGGCGTGGCGATGGTCATCCGCGACAACCTGACGCTCAACATCATCATGCTGCTCTGGCCGATGGACGGCGTCCGCACATGGCAATCGGGCTGAGAGGAAGCGCTATCGATGTTCAGACACTTCAGGCTGCCGCACCCGCTCGCCCTGCTGACCATGGGGATCATCGTCGCCGGCGTGCTCACGCATGTCGTTCCGGCAGGCAAGTACGAGCGGCGCGAGGACGCCGTGACCGGACGCGAGGTCGTCGTCGCGGGCACCTACCAGCGCGTCGCGCCCAACGCACTCGGCCCGCTCGACATCGCGCTCGCCGTGCCGCGCGGCATTGCGGAAGCCGCCGACGTGCTCGCGACCGTCTTCCTGGTGGGCGGCGCGTTCGTCGTGGTCGAACGCACCGGCGCCCTGCACATCGCACTCGCAGGTCTCGTGCGCCGGCTGCGCCGGCGCGAAGGTCTCGCCGTGCCGATCTGCTGTCTGGCATTTGCCGCGGGCGGCGCCCTCGAGAACATGCAGGAGGAGATCATCGCGCTCACGCCGGTGGTCGTGTTGCTCGCCGCGCGCCTGGGGTTCAGTCCTCTGACCGCCGTGGCGATGAGCCTCGGCGCGGCGGCGGTCGGCGCCTCGTTCAGCCCGATCAACCCGTTCCAGGTCGGCATCGCGCAGCAGGCGGCGGGCGTGCCGTTGTTCTCGGGCAGCGGTTTCCGCATGGCCGTCATGGCCCCCGCGCTCGGTCTGTGGATCTGGGGTACGGCCCGCCACGCGCGCAAGACCTCGCTCCCGGCCGGGCCGATACATGCGGAGGCCGGGCAGGACAGCGCGGCGGCCGCACTCGGCGGCTCGCGGACTCTCGCCATCCTCCTGCTCGTGGCGCTCGGATTCGCGGGGTTCATCTTCGGACTCGTGCGCTACGGCTGGAGCTTCAACGAGCTGTCGGCGATCTTTCTCGTCGTCGGCATCCTCGCGGGCCTGATCGGCCGCCTGGGCGTCAATGGCACGGCCGACGCCTACGTGCACGGCTTCCGCGACATGGCGTTTGCCGCGCTTCTCATCGGGTTCGCCCGCGGCATCTTCGTCGTGCTCAACGACGGGCAGATCATCGACACCATCGTGCACGGGCTGTTCACGCCGCTCTCAGGCTTCCCGCGCGCCGGCGCCGCGCTGGGCATGATGGCCGTGCAGGCGGCCGTGCACGTGCCGGTGCCCAGTGTCAGCGGCCAGGCGGTGCTGACGCTGCCGATCCTGGCCCCCCTCTCCGATCTGCTCGGCTTCAGCCGCCAGGTGGCGGTGCTCGCCTATCAGTACGGCGCGGGCCTGTGCGAGCTGCTGACGCCCACCAACGGCGCTCTGATGGCGGTGCTCGCCTCGGCGGGCGTCCGCTACGAGGACTGGATGAAGTTCGCGGTGGGGATGTGGGCGGCCCTGATGGGCATCGCCGCGCTCGCGATCCTCGCTGCGCTGGCGCTGGCGATACAGTGACGTGTCACGTTGAGGCGGCCCTTCACTCAAAGGCCGCGCCGACCATGATGCGGCGGATGCGCATCCAGGGTGAGCCGTGCGAGATCGAGTTGGTCTGCGTCGGCTGGCCCTTGGCATCGCCGCCGGTGCCGAACATCTTCCACTCGTCCTTGCCCGTGATCGCGTCCATGTTGGCAAAGAAGTCGGTGGTGATCGCGTTGTAGGTCACGTTCGACACCATCCGCGTCTTCTTGCCGTTCTTCACTTCCCAAAAGCAGTTGCCGCCGAACTGGCCGTTGTACCGCTGCTGATCGATCGAGTAGCTGCCGCGGCCGTCGATGATGACGCCGTCCTTGGTGTCGGCAATCATTTCGGCCAGCTTCGGCGAGCCTGGGCCGCCGGCGTCGACATGCACGTTGGGCATGCGGAGGAAGGGATAATCGCGCCAGGAGTTGGCGCTCGTGCACCCGCGGCTTTCCTTCTCGCCGATGAAGTGCGCCGTCTCGCGGTTGGTCTGCAGGCCGACCAGGATCCCGTCGCGCACGATCGGCCACTCCTGCGTCTTCACGCCGTCATCGTCATACCCGACCGTGCCCATGCCGCCGGGGATGTTGCGATCGGCCGTCACGTTGAAGATCTTCGAGCCGTATTTGAGCTCGTTGAGGTCCGACACCTTCACGAAGCTCGTGCCGGCATAGTTCGCCTCGTAACCCATGATGCGATCGAGCTCGGTGGCGTGCGCGATGATTTCGTGGATCGTCAGCATCGCGTGCGAGGGGGAGAGGATGAGGTCCTTCAACCCTGCGCCCACCGGCTGCGCCGTTGTCATCTCGACCGCCTCGTTGGCGATCAGCTCGGCGTTCTCGATCATCTTCGCGCGCTCGACGATTTCCCAGCCGCCGGTCATCGCTTCACCCGTGAAGGTGCGCGTGCGGATCGCGTCGCCGCGGCGCGCCGTGACGCTGAACGACGGCGTGGTGGCCCACGTCTCCTGCTCGATGTACGACCCTTCGCTCGATGCGAAGTACTTCCATTCGTAAACGCTGTTGGCCGAGACGTTGACGCTCTGCACGTCCTTGACCTTCATGACAGCGTCGACGACCTGCTGCACGTACTGCTGCTTGTCGGCCGCCGCCATCTTGATCGGATCCTTCTCGACCTTCGTGGCCCAGTAGGCCTGGAACGCCGGCACCGGCGCGAGGCGCACGTCGGTCTTCTTCGCGATAGCGCTCGCCTTCGCGACGTCCGTCGCGACTTTCGTGATCCGGCGAATCTCGTCTTCCGTGACGATCGGGCTGCTGGCAAAACCCCACACGCCGCTGTGGATCACGCGCACACCGAAGCCGGCGGCCGTGCCGGCCAGGGCCGCGAGATCGCCGCCGCCGCCGCCGAACCCGCCGCCGCCGCGTCCACC
>JALYRV010000293.1 GCA_030855205.1 Acidobacteriota bacterium
GTGCTAGGCTTACCGCACTCCTTATTGCAGGCCGCTCCCCAGGCGAGCTATTAATCGGCCATTCGCGCACGTTGCGGATGTGCCACGGGTTTCGATATTCACTTGAACTGATGCGTTCCACCCGCTACACGATCCTCCTTGCGAACCGCGAATCCGGCGTCGTGCGCCGTTTCACGTTGCCGCTGAAGCCCGTCCTGCTGACGGTGCTCGCGCTCGTGGCGATTCCGGTGCTCGTGGGCCTGGGCGCGCGCTGGTCGGCCAGTGCGGGGATCGCGTCGATCGAGCGGACCAACGAAGCGCTCCGCATCGAGAACGACAGCTACCGTCAGGCCACCGGCGAGCTCGCGGGCCAGATTGCCGCGCTCCAGCAGGCGGTCGATCAGCTCGGCAACGACGCGAACCTCGACCCCGAAACGCGCCGCGCCATCCAGAACCTGCCGCAGGGCCTGCGCGAACGCGCCATGGGCGGCGGCGGCTCGGTCCCCGCCGGCCACGCGCCCGAGCAAACGATCGGCATCCTGCGCGGCGTGCTCAACGTCATCGACGCGCAGATTTCCAGCGTGCGCTCGGCCGTCGAGCGTCAGCAGATTCTCGCCAGCGCGACCCCGTCCATCTGGCCCACCGCGGGCTGGCTGACATCGGACTTCGGCGGCCGCCGCGACCCCTTCACGGGGGGCTCCGATTTCCACGCCGGGCTCGACATCTCGGCCGATACGGGGCGCCCGGTTCGCGCCACGGCCGACGGCACCATCAACCAGGCCGGCGTCTCGGGCAACTACGGCAACATGGTGCTCGTGCAGCACCGGTTCGGGCTGTCGACGCGCTACGGCCACCTTTCGCGCCTGGCCGTGACGTCGGGCCAGGCCGTCCGGCGTGGCGACGTCATCGGCTACGTCGGCTCCACCGGCCGCTCGACCAGCCCGCACCTGCACTACGAAGTCCTGCTCAACGGACAGGCGATCAATCCCCTCCGCTTCCTCACGCGCTAGAGGCGCCCGGCGCCGCAGCAGAATGTACAATTCTGCTGATAGAATCGCCTGATACCCGCTCCATGATTAACACCCTACTCGCCAAGGTTCTCGGCACGCAGAACGAGCGCGAGCTCAAGAAACTCCGCCCCTTCGTTTCCACCATCAACGCGCACGAAGCCGCGCTGGCGTCGCTCCGCGACGAGCAGCTCAAGGCCAAGACCGCCGAGCTCCGCGGCCGGCTCGCCAAGGGAGAGGCCATCGACAACCTCCTGCCCGAGGCGTTCGCCGTCGTGCGCGAAGCCGGCAAGCGCGTGATGGGCATGCGTCACTACGACGTGCAGCTGATCGGCGGCATGGCGCTCCATCGCGGGTTCATCTCGGAGATGAAGACCGGCGAAGGCAAGACGCTCGTCGCCACGCTGCCTGCCTATCTCAACGCGCTCGAAGGCAAGGGCGTGCATGTCGTCACGGTCAACGACTACCTGGCCCGCCGCGACTCCGAATGGATGGGCCGCGTCTACCGCTTCCTCGGCATGACCGTCGGCGTGATCCAGCACGACATGAACGACGTCGAGCGGCAGGAGGCCTACGGCGCCGACATCACGTACGGCACGAACAACGAGTTCGGCTTCGACTACCTGCGCGACAACATGAAGTTCGATCTCTCGCAGTACGTGCAGCGAGGGCATCACTACGCCATCGTCGACGAAGTCGACAGCATCCTGATCGACGAAGCACGCACCCCGCTGATCATCTCGGGCCCGGCCGAGGAGTCGACCGATCTCTATTACGAAGTCGACCGCATCATTCCGAAGCTCACGCCCGGCCGCACGACGCAGGGGCAGGTCAAGGCGGAAGACCGCGAGGAGCTCGAGGCCAGCGGCGACTTCGTCGTCGACGAAAAGCACAAGACGGTGCAGCTCACCGAGACCGGCATGGCGAAAGCCGAAGAGCTGCTGCAGCACCGGCTCGCGCCTGATTCGAACGGCCTGTACGACCCGGCCAACATGCCCCTGCTCCACCACGTCAATCAGGGGCTGCGCGCGCACACGCTCTTCCGCCGCGACGTCGACTACATGATCAAGGACGGCGCCATCCTGATCGTCGACGAGTTCACGGGCCGCCTGATGCCGGGCCGGCGCTGGAGCGACGGACTGCACCAGGCGGTCGAGGCCAAGGAAAAGGTGAAGATCGAGCGCGAGAATCAGACGCTCGCGACGATCACGTTCCAGAACTACTTCCGCAAATACGCCAAGCTCGCCGGCATGACGGGCACCGCGGAGACCGAAGCCGAAGAGTTCGCGAAGATCTACAAGCTCGACGTCATCGTCATTCCGACCAACCGCGACATGGTCCGCAAGGAAGAGCCCGACGCGGTCTATCGAACCGAGCGCGAGAAGTTCGACGCGATCGTCGCCGACGTCATCGACCGCCAGGCCGAAGGCCGTCCGGCGCTGGTCGGCACCGTGTCGATCGAGAAGTCGGAGCGCCTGTCCTCGGCGCTCAAGAAGCGCGGCATCAAGCACGTCGTGCTCAACGCGAAGTACCACGCGCAGGAAGCCGAGATCGTCGCGCAGGCCGGGCGCAAGGCCACGGTCACGATTGCCACGAACATGGCGGGCCGCGGCACCGACATTCTGCTCGGCGGTAATCCCGAGTTCATGGCGCGCCAGCGCGTGCTGGGCGAGCAGCTCGCCGAGCGGCTGCCCAAGGGGCAGGAGAAGTTCGTCGATGACGACGAGTTCGTCTACTTCTACCACCTCGACAACTTCTACCGCGCGCCGCGGCAGCAATACGAGCAGGTCTTCGAAGAGCTGAAGGCACAGGCGTCCGCCGAACACAACGAAGTCGTCGCCGCGGGCGGGCTGCACATCATCGGCACCGAACGCCACGAGTCACGGCGCATCGACAACCAGCTGCGCGGACGCGCCGGTCGCCAGGGCGATCCCGGCTCGTCGCGCTTCTACCTCTCGCTCGAAGACGACCTGATGCGCATCTTCGGGTCGGATCGCATCTCCGGCCTCATGCAGCGCCTCGGCATGGAAGAAGGCGTGCCGATCGAGCACGGCATGGTCACCAAGGCGATCGAGCGTGCGCAGAAACAGGTCGAAGCGCAGAACTTCTCGGTGCGCAAACACCTGCTCGAGTACGACGACGTCATGAACAAGCAGCGTGAGAACATCTACACGCTGCGCCGCCAGTTGCTCGAAGGCAAGATCCAGATCGAAGAAGACGTCGTCGATACGCGCGGCTACCTGATGATCGTCTCGGAAGACATCGTCAGCAATCTTGTCGGCCAGTACGCCGGCAAGGATGCCGACCCGGAAGCCTGGGATACCGTCGCCCTGTCGCAGGCCGTCTCCGAGGAGTTCGGCGTCGATCCCGGCTCGGTCGACGCGCTCGGCCTCGACGACAAAGGCTCCGCCGAGATGACCGACGCGCTCGTCGACCTCGTCACCGCCGAGTACGAGCAGAAGGAAGCCACACTCGACGCCACCATTCTGCGGCGTGTCGAGCGCGACATCATGCTGCAGATTGTCGACGCGCAGTGGAAGGACCATCTCTTCAGCCTCGACCACCTGAAGGAAGGCATCGGCCTGCGCGGCTACGGCCAGCGCGATCCGCTGGTCGAGTACAAGAAAGAAAGCTTCACGCTGTTCCAGGCGATGAAGGACCGCATCGACGAAGAGATGGTCCGCTATCTCTGGAGGCTCCGCCCCGTCGTCGAGACCGAGAGCGGCGAAGCGCGCGTGCCGCAGGTGCGGCAGCCGGAGCGCAAGCCGCCGCAGATCACCATGAACCAGCCGCGCGCGGAGTCCGCGCTGGACCGCCTGGCCTCCGCGGCCGCGGAAGGC
>JALYRV010000098.1 GCA_030855205.1 Acidobacteriota bacterium
GCGCCGCAGGCCGCTGTCGAGATCAGCGCCAACGATCGCCGCTTCCTTCGCTCGCTCCGCATCGCGGCCGACGAGCCCACGGAGAAGCAGGTCGAGTAACTAGCGCTTTCGCAGATCGGTGCCGGTCATCCCGGCGCTGAGCGGCAGGCCGAGCAACCCGAGCATCGTCGGCGCGACATCACACAAGGCCCCGTCGTTCAATGGCGGGGCCTTGTCTTCGAAATCCACGAGCAGGATCGGCACGGGGTTCGATGTGTGCGCGGTGTGCGGCGCGTTGAGCTCGTCATCCCACATCTGCTCTGCGTTGCCGTGATCTGACGTCACGAGCATCCGCCCGCCCGCACGCCTGACGGCCGCAGCCATGCGGGCCAGGCAGGCGTCCAGTGTTTCCACCGCGCGCACAGTCGCCTCGACGCTGCCGGTGTGGCCGACCATGTCGGCGTTGGCGAAGTTACAGATGATCACGTCGTGTGCGCGCCGGTCCACGTCCGCGACGAACGCCGCGGCGATTCCGTGCGCGCTCATCTCCGGCTGCAGATCGTAGGTCGCGACTTTCGGCGACGGAATCAGCAGGCGCTCTTCACCTGCGTACGGCCGTTCCTCACCGCAATTGAAGAAATACGTGACATGCGCGTATTTCTCCGTTTCGGCGAGACGAAGGTTCGTGACGCCGCCGACCGACAGCACGTCCGCGAGGCTTCCCGTGAGTGACTGCGGCTCGAAGAGGACCGGCAGGCCATACGTCGCGTCGTAGCGGGTCATCGTGGTCAGGTGGACGCGCGGCTGGAGCCTGCGGGGGAAGTCCGTGAAGTCCTGGAACGCCAGCGCGCGCGTCATCTGCCGAGCGCGGTCCGCCCGGTAGTTGAAGAAGATCACCACGTCATCCTCGCGGATCGAGCCGATGGGCTGGCGCTCCGCGTCGGTGATGATGATGGGCTCGAGGAACTCGTCCGTGACGCCGCGCGCGTACGACGCATCGACCGCGCCCGCCGGATCGGTGGTCCGCTCGCCGTCGCCGGAGGTGAGCGCGTCGTAAGCCTTGGCGGTGCGCTCCCAGCGCTGATCGCGGTCCATCGCGTGATAGCGGCCGGTGATCGAGGCGAGGCGGCCTGTGCGCGCGCGCGCCATGGCCTCGTCGAGCTCTCGGAGATAGCGGCGCATGCCGTTGGGTGAGGCGTCGCGGCCGTCGCTGATCGCGTGGACGAAGACGCGCGGCAGGGCCCGGCGTCCCGCAATCTCGAGCATCGCGAAGAGGTGCCGCTGGTGGCTGTGCACGCCTCCGTCGGACAGCAGGCCGATGAAGTGGAGCGCGCGGGTGCCCGACGCGGCGAGGTCCAGCGCGGCGGCGAGCGCGGCGTTCGTGTCGAGCGCGCCCGTGGTCACGGCGCGGTCGATGCGGGTGAGATCCTGGTACACCACGCGCCCGGCGCCCATGTTCATGTGGCCGACTTCCGAGTTGCCCATCTGCCCGGGCGGCAGGCCGACGGCCTCGCCGGAGGCGTTGAGCCGGGCGGAGGGGAAGCGGGCGCACAGCTCGTCGTAGTGCGGCGTGCGCGCGAGCGCGATCGCGTTGTGCTCGCGCGACTCACGGATGCCCCAGCCATCGAGCACCACGAGCGCGACGGGCCGGCACGGCGCGCTCACCGCAGCGGCTTCAGCGCCGCGCGTCCGGCGAAGCGCGCCCGCGATCCTAGCGCCTCTTCGATGCGCAGCAGCTGGTTGTACTTGGCGACGCGGTCGGAGCGGCTCGCCGATCCCGTCTTGATCTGCCCGGCACCGGTGGCAACGGCGAGATCCGCGATCGTCGTGTCTTCCGTTTCTCCCGAGCGGTGAGAAATGACGGACGCGTAGCCGGCGTTGCGCGCCATCTCCACCGCGTCGAGTGTTTCGGACAGCGTGCCGATCTGATTCAGCTTGACGAGCAGCGCGTTGCCGATGCCTTCGCGAATGCCACGCGCGAGGATCGTCGGGTTGGTCACGAAGACATCGTCGCCGACGAGCTGCAGATCGTTGCCCAGCCGTGACGTCAGCGCCGCCCAGCCCGCCCAGTCCCCCTCGCCAAGGCCGTCCTCGATGGAGATGATGGGATAGCTCGTGCGCCACTCGTCGTACATCGCGATCATCTCGCTCGCCGATCGCTTGCCCTCGCCCGACTTCGCGAGGTCGTACACCGCTTCCGACGAGCCGTCGGAAGCGACGACGAACTCACTGGCCGCGACGTCGAGGGCGATGTAGACGTCTCCGCCGGGCGTGTAGCCCGCCTTCTCGACCGCGCGGATGACGAGCTCTACCGCTTCGCGGTTCGACGACAGATTGGGCGCGAAGCCCCCTTCGTCGCCGACGCCCGTGGCAAGCCCGCGCGCCTTGAGCAGCGACCGCAGCGCGTGGAAGGTCTCCACTCCCGCGCGCAGCGCCTCGGAGAACGACGGCGCGCCGACCGGCATCACCATGAACTCCTGGAAGTCGACGTTCGTGTCGGCGTGCGCGCCGCCGTTGAGGATGTTGAGCATGGGCACGGGCAGCGTGCCGGTATGCGCCGCGCGCACCGATTCGGGCAGCAGGTCGGCGAGGCTCTCCCAGAGCGGACGGCGCTCGGCGGCGGCGCGCGCGTGCGCGAGCGCCATCGAGACGCCGAGAATCGCGTTGGCGCCGAGACGCCCCTTGTTCATGGTGCCGTCGAGCGCGCTCAGGCGCGTATCGACGTCGCGCTGCTCGGCGCGCATGCCCGCAAGCGCGGCGGCGATCTCACCGTTGACCGACGCGACCGCGGCGGCCACGCCCTTCCCGAGCCAGCGCGACTTGTCGCCGTCGCGCAGCTCGAGCGCCTCGCGCTGGCCGGTCGAGGCGCCTGAAGGCACGGCCGCGCGGCCCGTGGCGAGGCCGTGCGGCCCCTCGACCGAGACCTCGGCCTCTACCGTGGGGTTGCCGCGCGAATCGAGGACCTGGCGAGCGTGTATGGACCGGATGATCAAATCGGGGCGTCCCATCTAAGTAATGGACACGTGTCGACGGGCGCAGGCGGGGCCGTCATCGCGGGTCCGGGGTTTCGGGCCGATCGAGGTCGGCCTCCATGGCGAGCGCTTCCGGATCGAACGTGCCGATCAGCGGGTCGTCTTCGTCGGTGACGACGACAATCCCGCGCTCGCTGACGGTGTGCCGTTTCGCGTCCTCGGACGGGTCATAGCCGATGCACGCGCCGCGCGGCACGAACACGTCGCGGTCCACGATGGCGTTGCGGATGCGCGCGTGGCGGCCGACGCGCACGCCGGGCATCAGGATGCTGTTCTCGATATGACAGAAGCTGTGGACGCGCACGTTGGGCCCGAGCACGCTGCCCGAGATGCTGCTGCCCGAGATGATGCAGCCGGCCGAGATAATCGAATCGACGGCGCTGCCGCGCCGCCGCGCGTCGGCGAAGACGAACTTCGCGGGCGGCGCCTGCAGCTGGTGCGTGCGCAGCGGCCAGTCCGGATCGTAGAGGTTGAACTGCGGGTTGACCTGACACAGGTCCATGTTCGCTTCGTAGTACGCGTCGAGCGTGCCGATGTCGCGCCAGTACTGCGCTTCCTTCTTGTTCTCGTCGTGGAAGCGATGCGCGTAGACCGGATGCTGCCCGATGAGGAGCGGCAGGATGTCACGGCCGAAGTCGTGCGCGGTTTCGCGGGCGGCGTCCTCCTCGAGCACACGCTTGAGCGTCTCGGTTTCGAAGACGTAGATGCCCATCGACGCCAGCACATGGCTGCCGGCGTCGAGCGTCGAGTCGTCCTTGGGCTTCTCGAGAAAGCCCGTGACGCGATCGTCGTCGCCGATGCGCAGCACGCCGAACCGGCTCGCTTCTTCGCGGGGGATCTCGAGCACGCCGATGGTGGCACTGGCGCCGCGGTCGATGTGCGTGCGAAGCAGCTTGCCGTAGTCCATCTTGTAAACGTGGTCGCCCGACAGCACGATGACGTGCTTCGGCCGCTCGGGCAGGATGGAGTACAGGTTCTGGTACACGGCGTCGGCGGTGCCCTGATACCAGTGCTCCCCAACGCGCTTCTGCGGCGTCAGCACTTCGATGAACTCGCCGAGCTCGTCCGAGACGACATTCCAGCCCAGCCGGACGTGGCGATTGAGCGACAGCGACTTGTACTGCGTCGCGATGTAGATGCGGCGGAGCCCGGAATTGATGCAGTTGCTGAGGGTGAAGTCGATGATGCGGTACGGGCCGCCGAAATAGACGGCCGGTTTGGCGCGTTCGCGGGTGAGCGGATAGAGCCGCTCGCCTGCGCCGCCCGCCAGCACGATGACCACGGCTTCGTCGAGGTACACAGCAGGGCGATCTTTATGCGAATCAAGGGCCGTTTCAACGTTTTTGACCTGGGACCCGTCAGTCGCCTATCATGTTTGACTGGCGGAACGTTCCGGTTTCGCCAGGTTCTCCAGCTGGCCCCTCGTTCCCGGAGGTGGTGATGACGACTCGGCGGCACCGGTTTGTCGCAGCGGCGCTTGCGGGCCCCATCGGATTGATCGGGCTCTCGGGCCTAGCTGCGTCCGACGCCTTCGCCCAGCCTGTCCAGGCGCCCGCCAGGGCCGCCCGCACCGCGAACACCCCGGTCAAGATCGCCGAGCAGGCCAGCACCAATCTTCAGCACGCCCGCGTCGCGGGCACGATCAAGGACGACCAGGGCGCCGCCGTCGAAGGGGCCATGATCACCGCGCTGGGCACGACGCAAGGCTGGGCCGTCAGCGATCAGGCCGGAAAGTTTTCGCTGGCGCTGCCTCCGGGCGAGTATCACTTCCGCGTGCATCGCGAGGGGTACTCCTCGACGTTCCGCGAGGCGATGCTCCTGCGCGCCCAGGCCAGCATCACGCGCGCGATCGTGATTCATCGCACGGGTGAGCGCGGCGTCATGACGGCGGGCCTCGGTGGCCGGCCTCTGATGCCGGGTCTGTCCGGCGAGAAGGATCCGAAAGAACATCCGCACACCGAGCAGGCATGGCGCCTGCGGCATCTCAAGCGGCCGGCCCTCCGCGACAGCAACGGATTGCCCGAGATGTTCGGCGATGAAGACCCGGGCACGTGGGACGCCGTGAGAGGCGCCTTCGGCGCGCCGGCACGATTCGCCTCGTCGATCTTCACCGGCCTGCCGATCGACGGCGAGTTCCGGCTGGTGACCGCGAGCTCACTCGGCTCCTACGCGTCGGCGTTCTCCGAATTGAGTGCAGCCGGCGTCGCCTACTTCAGCGTGCGCGCCCCGGTCGGGCTGCACGGTGAGTGGTCGGTGCGCGGCACGATGACGAGCGCGGACCTCAGCACATGGCTGGTCGCCGGGGATTACGTCACGAAGCCGAAGCGCGCGCACGCCTTCAACATCGGCATGTCGTACGGCAGCCAGGGCATGCCTGCCGTTGAACGCGGGCCGATGCCCGTCACCTCGATGCTGGCCGATCGCAGCCGGAACGCGGGGCAGTTGTACGCCTTCGACCGCTGGAGGCTGACGCCGGCCGTGCTGGTCGACTACGGCACCCGCGTCGATTATTACGACTATCTGCCGGACGCGTCGGTGCTGTGGAGCCCGATGGTCGCCGTGGAGCTCACCCCCCGGGGTGAGGGCGGTTCGACGACCGTGAAGCTCGCCGCAACGACGCGCCGCGACGCCCCCGGCTCCGCCGAATTCGCGCCGCCGCCGGCCGGTCCGTGGCTGCCGCCGCACCGCATGTTCGCCGCCTTGCCGGGCGAGGACTTCCGCGTCGAGCGCACGGACCACGCCGAAATCACTGTCGAGCACCGCTTCGACGACGCATATGCCGTGGCGCTGCGCCGGTTCTCGCAGCGCACCGCCAACCAGGTCGCCACGGTGTTCGGCCTCGAGCGGCCCGGCCTGTCGCGTGAGGCCGGCCACTACTACGTCGCCTCCGCCGGCGACGCGTCGGTCGACGGCTGGAGTCTGCGTCTCAGCACGCCGCAGGGGCAGCCGGTCCACGCATCGGTCGACTACGCGATTGCGGAGTTCGAATTGACCCCGGTATCCGGCTCGCTGCTCGGCGCGCGCGGGCTCAGCGACCGCGTGCACGACATCACGGCCACGCTCGGCGCCGACGTACCGCAGACGCGCACGCGCATGCTCGTGCTCTATCGCGTGAGCACCGGCTACGCGACGCTCGACGAAGGCTCCGCGCTCGGCTCGCGGTTCGACCTGCAGCTCAATCAGGGCGTGCCGTTCCTGCCATCGACGGCGGGGCGCTGGGAAGTACTGCTCTCAGTGAGAAACGTGCTCCGCGATCAGCGCTTCGGCATGTCGATGCTCGACGAACTTCTCGCCGTATCCACGCCCAAGCGCATCGTCGGCGGCGTTCAGGTCAAGTTTTAGGCTCCCTTCCGTCTCCCTGCCCGTCTCCGGGGTTTTGAATCGATGATCCGCGCGCTTGGAGCACGAGGCATTCCAGAGCCGTCCTCTGCCCGTAAACCATTGATTTGACGATGATTTGCGCCTTCGGACGGGGAGCCCCAGCGGTATACCGATTGCTCTGTCGCGACGCCAGTCACGGGGACATGCCTGCTGGAGGCCTGTCCTCCTGCGAAATTCTCCCATGAGCACTACCGCCAGCCGTCTGCGCGCCTGGGCGCAAGTTGCGATGCCCGTCATCGTCGCTGCGGCCCTGTTGTGCCTGGCGGTGGCGAACGTCGGGCTGCGCCGATCGTTCGAGGGCGAGGTCGAAGACGGCGTGCTCTGGGCCCACGAGGCGGGCGCAATTGTCGCGAAGGATCTGGCCGAAGGCGGGCCTGGCGCGCGCGCCGGCGTGCGGATTGGTGACCGGCTGCTGCAGATCGACGGCCGCGATGTGTCGGCCACGGCCGACATCGAGGATCGCCTGCACGCGGTCGCCCGCGGCGAGCGCATCGGCTACACGCTGGCCCGGCTGACCGAGCGGCGGGTGATTTCCATCGAGGTCGATCCGGTGCCGCAGGGCAACCGCGCGCTCTATTACGTGCTCGCCATCACCGGCATCTTCACGCTGCTGGTGGGCACGGCGGTGCGGCTGCGGCGTCCGCAGGATCCCGCGACGCTGCATTTCTTCTGGCTGACGGTCGCCTTCTTCGGCGTGTTGTCGTACTCGTTCAGCGGCCGGCTCGACACGCTCGACTGGGTGTTCTATTGGGGCGACGTCATCGCAATGAGCCTCCTGCCCCCGCTCTTCGTGCATTTCGCGCTGGTGTTCCCCGATCGTCCCAGCGCCTGGGTGCGCAGCGAGCAGGGCTCGCGACTGTTGCCGGCGCTCTATCTGCCGGCGGCGCTGCTCGGCGGCGCGCGCGTCGCGCTCTTCGTGCGCGGCGTCGGGGGCGACACCTTTGCGGACCTGATGACGCGGCTCGACATGCTCGAGCTGCTGCATTTGTCGTTGAGCCTCACTGCGGGCCTGGCGATCATGACGCTCACGCTCGCGCGCCTGCGGTCGGTGACGGCGCGCAGGCAGTTGCGCTGGATCGTGTCGGGCACGGCCATCGGCGCGCTGCCGTTTGTCGCGGGATACGCGGTGCCGTATGCCCTGGGCTTCTCGCCGCTGGCCGGCTTCGAGTATTCGGCGGCGCTCCTCGGTCTGGTGCCTCTCGCGTTCGCGTCGGCGATCGTGCGCTGGCGCCTGATGGATGTCGAAGTCATCATCAAGCGCACGCTCGCGTACGCGGCCGGGCTTGCGGCCGTCGCCGCGATTTACGGCATCCTGCTGCAGATTGCGACCGATGTCTTCCTCGAGGGAGACGCCACCGATCAGCACAGCAGCGTCATCGCGCTGCTCGCGACGATTGTCGTCGTGCTGCTGGCCAACCCCCTCCGCAGCACGATTCAGAACGCGCTCGATCGTCTCTACTATCGGGACCGTTACGACTATCGCCGCGCGCTCGTGGCATTTGCCCGCGATCTCAACAGCGACCTCGATTTGCAGCGGCTGAGCGAGCGTCTCGTCGCCCGCGTGCGCGACACGCTCGTGGTCGAGCGCATGGCGCTGCTCGCATTCTCCGAAAGCGACGGTGGTCAGTTCCGCCCGCTGGCGGCGCATGGCTTCCCGGCGGGGCAGGCCGTGGTCGAGCCTGGCACCGAGCTCGCCGCGCGGTTGCGCGCGGGGCACATCGTGGTCATCGACGACGGCCCGGCGGTCTCGGCGTCGCGGCGGCTCCCCACGGCGGAGCTGCTGCAGTGGCGCGATCTCGGCGTGCATGCGTTCGTGCCCTGCGTCGCGAAGGAAGGCACGATCGCCGCGATGGCGGTGGGGCGCAAGCAGCCGGGCGAGCCGCTGAGCAGCGAGGATCTGACGCTGCTCGTCGCGGTGGCGGGGCAGGTGGCCACGGCCGTCGAGAACGCGCGCCTCTACCGGCAGGTCCGGCAGAAGGCCGACGAGATCGACCGTCTGCGTGAGTTCTCCGACAGCGTCCTCGAGTCGCTCAATGAAGGCCTGCTCGTCGTGGACCTCGCCGATCGCGTCGTGCGGTGGAACCGCGAGATGGACGCGATGTACGGCCTCGGCCGAGCCGACGCGGTCGGCCAGACGATCGACGCGGTGTTCGACGCCACCTTCGTCACGAGTCTGCGCGCCGCGCGGCGCGACAGCGAGTCGGGCACGGCGACGCTCTTCCGTGTGCCGCTGGCGTCGCGCCATCCGGGCCGTCCGCGCGCGTTGCTCCTCAACATCGCACTCGCGCCGCTGCGCACGCCCGACGGCGCCACGACCGGCTCGATCATCGTGCTGCAGGACATCAGCTCGCGCGTGCAGCTCGAGGAGCAGCTGCAGATCTCCGAGAAGATGGCGTCGATCGGCCTCCTCGCCGCGGGTGTGGCGCACGAGGTCAACACACCGCTCACCGGCATCTCGAGTTACACGCAGATGCTGCTCGAGAACGCCGATCCGGACGATCCGAAAACGAAGGTCCTGGAGAAGATCGAGCGGCAGACGTTCCGCGCGGCGAAGATTGTCAACGGTCTGCTGAATCTCGCGCGCCCTTCGCAGGGCGAGGCGCTTCAGCCCGTCGACATGAACGCCGTCGTCAACGACGTGCTGGCGCTGCTCGAGCACCAGTTCAAGACGAGCAGCATCCAGGTCCGCAAGGAGTTGTCGGCGTCGACGCCCATCGTGCAGGGGATCGAGTACAAGCTCCAGCAGGTCCTGCTCAACCTCTTCCTCAACGCGCGTGACGCGATGCCCAAAGGCGGCTGGGTGAGCATCTCGACGCGGTTCGACAACGGCTTTGCCGCGGTGGAAGTATCGGACACTGGCGTGGGCATCCCGGGCGAGCATCTGGCCCGCATCTACGATCCGTTCTTCACCACCAAGTCCATCGGCCGCGGCACGGGTCTCGGCCTGTCGATCACCTACGGCATCGTGCAGGAGCACGGCGGCACGCTCGCCTGCGACAGCGCCGTCGGCAAGGGCACCCGCTTCACGCTGATGCTTCCCCTGGCCCAGGCGCGCGCCGGCGGGATCGCCAACTGACCCCGTTCCCATCCATGTCACCGACTCCCGCCGCGCGTGTCCTCGTCATCGACGACGAGGAGATCATGAGAGAGATTCTCGAGACGCTGCTGTCGCGGGAAGGGCACAGCGTGCGCACGACGGCGACGGCGGCCGAGGGGATCGAGCTGGCGAAGTCGATGTCGTTCGACGCCGTCATTCTCGACGTCATGCTGCCCGACATGAACGGCCTCTCGGTACTCGAGGAGATCCGCCGCATCGACGAGGAGCTGCCGGTCCTGATGATCACGGCGTTCGCGTCAATCGAGACGGCGATCTCGGCGATGAAGCGCGGGGCCTTCGACTACATCACCAAACCGTTCAAGAACGACGAAGTGCTCGTCGTGCTCAACAACGCCATCGAGCGGCGGCGGCTGGTGGCCGAGAACCGCGCGCTGCGCCAGAACCTGCAGGCGAGCGCGAACCGTTTCGGCGGCATCATCGGGCGCAGCGGCCGCATGCGCCAGATCTTCGACATGGTGCTGCAGGTGGCGCCCAGCCGCGCGACGGTGCTGATTCAGGGAGAGAGCGGCACCGGCAAGGAGCTCATCGCGCGCGCGCTGCACATCCACTCCACGCGCGCGGAGAAGCCGTTCGTCACCGTCAACTCCGGCAACCTCCCGCCCGACCTGCTCGAGTCGAACCTCTTCGGGCACGTCAAGGGCGCGTTCACGGGCGCCGTCTATCCGAAGAAGGGTCTGTTCGAGCTCGCCGACAAGGGCACGATCTTTTTCGACGAGATCGGCAACGTGCCGCTCGACACGCAGGCCAAGCTGCTGCGCGTCATCCAGGAGCGGGAGTTCATGCGGCTGGGCGGCGTCGAGACGATCCGCGTCGACGTGCGCATCGTCGCGGCCACCAACGTGGATTTACGGCGGGTGGTGGACGAGGGGCGGTTCCGCGAGGACCTCTACTATCGTCTCAACGTCATCAACATGCAGCTGCCGTCGCTGCGCGACCGCAAGGAAGACATTCCGCTGCTCGTGCAGCACTTTCTCGAGAAGTACGGCGTCGAGAACCAGAAGGCCGGGCTCGAGATCACGCCGGAGGCGCTCGACGTGCTCGCCGACTACGACTGGCCGGGCAACGTGCGCGAGCTGGAGAACGTCATCGAGCGCGCCGTCGTGCTGTCGACTGGTCCGCGGATGGACAGCGATCTGATTCCGGAGAACATTCGCACGAATCGATCGTTCAGACTGCCGCAGATCAACGTGCCGCCCGAGGGCATTTCGTTCCGCGACGTGGTGTCGGAGTTCGAGAAGAGCCTGATTGAATCGACGCTCGAGGCGGCCGGCGGCGTGCAGAAGCGCGCGGCGGAGCTGCTGCACATCAAACCCACCACGCTCAACGAGATGATCAAGCGTTACGACATCAGATCGAAGAAGCGCAAGGCTGAGACCGATCTCACATCCTAGCGGCGTCTGGCGACGGCCTGCGGCTGGCGCAGGTTCATGAACAGCTTCTCGTACTTGCCGATGATGATGTCCCAGCGGTAGTTGCGGCGCACGTACTCGCGCCCGTTGCGGCCCATCGCGCGGCGCAGTCGCTCGTCTCCCATCAGAATCCGCAGCGCTTCCACGAACTCGTCGCGGCCGCCGTAATAGAGCCCGGCGTTGCTGCGCCGGCAATGTTCCGCGACGACGTCGCTGCGCTCGTTGGCGAGCACCGGCGTGCCCACGGCAAACGCTTCGAGCGCGAGCAGTGACAGGCTCTCGTACGGCGACGGCACGATGACGACGGTGGCGGCTTCGAGCGCGTGCAGGCGCTCCTGATCCGACAGCACGCCCCCGAAGCGCACCCACGGCTCCTCCGGAATGGGCATTAGCTTGGCGCCCATCAGGAACAGCGTGGCGTCGCCGCCTTCGTCGACGTAGGTCGAGAAGTACTCGAACAGCTCCTCGCAGCCCTTGCCGGGATCGATGCGCCCGCCGTAGAGCGCGAACGTGCCGTCGATGCGATGCCGGCGCCGGAAGAACGACCCGCGCTGCCGCAGGTGCGCCGCGAGCGGCTCGGGCTCGAACGTCATCGCGTGCGTGTCGTCGGCATCCGGCGGCGCGTCGCGCAGCGGCGTGAGGTCGACGCCGCAGCCGATGATCTCTTCGGCCACCGCCCGGATCTCGAACGTGTCCCTCAGGAACTTCCGCTCGACTTCGGTGTTGTAGCCGATGCCGGCAGGAAGACCGAAGACATCCTTGTAGATCTCGAGGTGAATCGCGGGTTCGTCGTGCGCGGTCGGAATCAGCAGGCTGCGCGACGGGTCGACCTGCAGGCCGAGCACCGTCGGCGCGTACAGATACGTGAAGAAGATCAGGACGTCGTAGCTCGACGCGTTCTTCTCGAGATGCTCCTGCAGCGCCGGGGACCAGGGCCCCTGCTGCTTCAGCCACTCCATCTCGTCCTGGCGCGTGTGCGCGTTGTTGAAGATCCAGTCCGAGTACGTGTTGAACGAGGCGATGTCGCGGGTGCGGGCGTTCGGGAAGCGGCGCACGGTCACCCCGCGCACGCGGTCCATGCCTTCCGGGTACTCGTTGGCCCAGGTGACGTAGTCACGCGCGCACGTGGTCAGGACTTCTACCTGGTGCCGCGACGTCAGGCGCTCGGCGATCAGGCGGCAGTGGTACTCGGAGCCGCCGAGAATCTCGGTGCCGTAGCGCTGGATGACAAAACCGACTCTCACGAAAACCTCGAGACCAGCGTGCGGAGGTCGCGATCCACCCGATCCGCTGAAAATGCCGCAGCGCGCACGCGTTGTCCGGCGATGACGCGCGCCCTCAGCGACTCATCGTATATCACCTGTCCGAGCAGCTCGGCCGCCGGCTCGTAGTCCTTGGACGAGAACATCAGCCCTGCGCCGCCCAGCGTCTCGGCGACCGCCCCGGCCTCAAAGGCCATCACCGGCACGTCCATCGCCATCGCTTCGACCAGCGGGGCGCAGAAACCCTCGTGCTCACTCATCGACACGTACGCGTGAGACGAGCGGTACACAGCCGCAAGCTCCTCGTCTGGCAGTGGCCCGGTGAAGAGAAACCGCTCGGGCAGCA
>JALYRV010000099.1 GCA_030855205.1 Acidobacteriota bacterium
GCGCCCACCAGCTGAAGAGACTGTCGTTCTCCGGATCGAGGGCGCGGCCCACGTCGGTAAGTCCGTGCCCGAGCAGATCCGCAAACAGCGCGCGCTCTTCCTTGCGCGCGCCGATCTGATTCGGCTTGCGCTCTTTCGGGTGGATGTCGCGATCTTCACGCGCGATGTTCAGATCCCCGCACAGCACGAGCGCGCGCCCTTCCGCCGCGCACGTCCCCGCGAACTGCACCAGTGCCTCGAAGAACCTCAGCTTGGCGTCGTAGTCCTTGCCGCCGTTGGGCACATACACCGACGCCACCGTCAGCGCGCCCAGGTCGGCAACAACGATGCGGTGCTCCATGTCGAAGGGAGGGTGCGAGAAGCCCGGCGGCGCTGGAAACAGGCCGTGACGAACGTGAAGCCCGACACCGGAGTAGCCCTTTCCGCCGTGCCAATAGCAGGTGTAGCCCTCGAGCTCGCAGAGCGTAGCGGGCACCTGATCGATCGCGGCCTTGATCTCCTGAAGGCAGAGAATGTCGGGTCGCTCGCGATCGAGCCATTCGCGGACCTGCGCCTCGCGCGCGCGAATGCCGTTGACGTTCCAGGTCGTGATCTTCACGTCTCGATTATGTCAGGCGCAGCCATCGGCCGATGCGCGGAGCGATCACCCGATCGCGCGCAGGCCCGCGGCAAGGCGGTCGAGGCCTTCGCTGGCCGTCGCCTCCTCCAGCGCGCCGAACGAGACGCGCAGCGCGCAGCCCTTCTCCACGCCGAATGCGGCGCCGGGAATCACGGCGACGCGATGATCTCTGATCAGGCGCTCGGCGGCCTGCATCGAATCGAGCGGCGTGCTGGCCCTGATGAAGTAGTAGAACGCACCGTCCACGCGCGGCACCTCGGCGACCGGTGACAACGTGCGCCACGCGTGCTCGCGCATGCGCTCGAGCGCCGGAAGCCGTGCCCCCGCCCACGTGCGCCCGACGCCTATCGCCGCGACCGCCGCCGCCTGCGAGGGATGCGGCGGACAGACGAGCAGCGTGTCCTGAATCTTGTTGATCGACTCCCACAGCGATTCGGGCGCCACCATGTAGCCGACGCGCCAGCTCGCCATGCCGTAGGCCTTCGAGAGCGAGAACAACGAGATCGTCCAGGCGCCGGCGCCGTCGATCGACGCGGGTGAAAAATGCCGGGCACCGCCGAAGACGAAGTACTCGTACACCTCATCGGCGATGTGAAACAGTCCGCGATCGCGGCAGAGCGCATTCACCTCGCGGAGCGCCGCCTCCGGATACACGGCGCCCGAAGGATTGTTGGGCGACACCGTCACGATCGCGCGCGTGCGCGGCGTGATGGCCTCGGCGATCGCGTCGATCCGCAGCTGATATCGCGCGTCGGTCTCGACCGGCACCGGCACGCACCCGGCCATCACGATGGCCATCTCGTGATTGAAATAGTACGGGACGGGCAGGATGATCTCGTCGCCCGCGCCGGCTATCGCCAGCACGGCATTCATGAACGCGAGGTTTCCGCCCGCAGTGACGATGATGCGAGTGCCGCGCGCAGGCACCCCGTTCTCGTCCGCCAACTTGCGCGCGATCGCCGAGACCAGCGCCGGCAGGCCCTCGACCGGGCCGTAGCGATGATCCGAGGCCTGCGCGGGAAACGCGCGGAGCGCGTCGATCGCCTCCGGCGGCGGTCCCCAGGACACGATTCCCTGGCCGAGACTGATCGTGCCGGGCGTCTCGTCGATCCAGCGGCCGATGACGGGAATCACCGGCGTCTGCACCGAGCGCATGCGCGCCGGCGTCTCACGCGCCACTACTGCACTCCGGTCTCGGCGACAAACGCGAGCCACCGGCCGTCCGGGCTCACCGCAAGCCGCGAAATGTTCTTCACCGCGGAGGCGCCGAGGTCGCCGGCGACCGTCCAGCCCGCCTGTCCTACCTTCCACGAGAACACGAGCGAGCCGAACGCAGTGATGAGGCGGCCGTCGCGCGTCCATGCGCAGTGCGGCTCCCCCGCGCCTTCGGGCGCCTGCACGAGCGTGCTGATCGCGCGCGTGTCGGCGTCGTAGCGCTTGATCCACCAGACGCCCTGCTCATCACGCGTGGTGAAACTCACCGCGCGCGTGCCGGGAATCGCCACGAGCGATCGGCCGATGCCGGACGCGACAATCTCCGCGGTGGGGGATCCCGGTTGCGCGCGCTGCAGCGTGGCGGGCTGTCCGAGCACGAACAGCATGACGATCGACGGGTCGACCCACGCGTGATAGCCGACAGGCTTCACGTCGGCAAGCACGACCCGCGGCGCGCGTCCCGCCAGGTCGAACTGCCAGAGACGTTGCGTCTGATCGGCCTCGACCTGAATCACCGTGAAGCCGTCGCCGCGCGGCGTGACCGTCGGTGAGTACTCGCTCTCTGCCGTCTCTGTCAGCTGCGTCAGCTTCTTGTCGGCGACCCAGTAGCGATAGATGTCGCTCTGCCTGCCGTCACGGTTCGACGTGAAGATCACCGATCGGCTGTCGCGCATGAACGACGGCTGATTGTCGTAGCCGGGGCTCGCCGAGATGTTGGTCACCGACTCGGGCTTCCACGCCGACGGGTCCGTGAACGAGACGAGAAAGACGTCGGTGTTGGCCGGCGCCTGCCGCGCGGGGGGCGCGGTGGCGGGCGGCGGGGTCTGGACCTGAGCCAGCGCCGCAATCAGGATTATCATTCCGCGCGTCATGAGACATGCCCTCGCAGTCGTGCCAGGCCTGGCCGCCGGCGAGCTGATCGCTCGCGGCCCCGAGGCGATTGGTCACCAAGTCTATCCGCCCCCGCCCGCCGGACGCGGCGCGAAATGATCAGCCGCGTCGAGGACTCAGCCGATCCCCGGATCGCGCCGTATCGCCTGGTCGCCGACCCGCACGCGCTCGGCCGCGAGGGACTCTTCGCGGCCGAAGGGCGCCTCGTCGCGCCGCAGCTCCTCGCGTCCCGCTATCGCGTGCACTCGGTGCTCGTCTCCGACACCGCACTCGCATCCATCACGCCGGCCCTCGAGACCCGGCCCGACGTGGACGTGTTCGTGGCGCCGGCCGCGGTGCTCAGCGAGATCGGCGGCTTCGACTTCCACCGCGGCTGCCTCGCACTCGGGCACCGCGGAGAACGGAAGTCTCTCGAGCAAATCGTTGCAGCTCCGCCCCCCGCTCAGGACCTTGCGCCGGGCGCCCGCGGCCCTGCCCCACTTCTCATTCTCGAAGCGGTCAGCAATCCCGACAACGTGGGCGGCATCTTCCGGTCGGCGGACGCCTTCGGCGCCGCAGCGGTGCTGCTCGGGCCCGGCTGCGGAGATCCGCTCTACCGCAAGGCCATCCGCACGTCGATGGGCGCGACGCTGCAGGTGCCGTGGACGGAGCTCGCGGAATGGCCTGCCGCGCTCAGGGCCGTGCGCGCGCGCGGCTACCACGTCATCGCGCTCACGCCCGGCGCGCTGTCCATGCCGCTTCGCGACGCGGTCGCGGCCTCGGCGGCGCCGATGGCCTTTCTGCTGGGTTCCGAGGGGTTCGGGTTGTCGCGCGATGCGATGAACGCCGCCAGCGCCATCGCGCGCATTCCGATGGCGCGCGGCGACTCGCTGAATGTCGCCACCGCCGCGGCTATCGCGCTCTACGCGGCGTCACTGGCGTGAGAGCTTGCGGCTCGATCGGTGGCTGTCGCGCACGCGCTCGCCGAGGCGCTTGCGCATGTAGACCTTCGACTCCTGATTGTCTTCCGGCGACTGCTCGAACTTGATGACGTCATAGCGCAGGTGGTCGAGCGTGCCGCGCATGTCGTAATACCGGTTCTTGGTCTTGACGACGATTTCGTCGAAGCCCTCGTCGAGCGCCCATTCTTCCTGCTGCTCGCTCAGCGCGCGAAAGAAGCCCTGGCCGCGCCAGTCGAGCCGTGTCGCGCCGAGCCAGTTGTAGAGAATCTTCTTGCCCGCGAAGTCGACCGTGTCGCGCAGGCGGTCGACGAGGTCGAACATCCTCGGATCGGACTCGTTGTCGCGCAGCTCGTGCAGCACCTTGAACGACACCGGCACGACCATCGTCGGGTCTTCCGGCAGCTGCGCCTCGGCCATCAGGATGAGGCAGGTGCGGTCCTGAAGCCGTTCGAGAATCTCCGTCGCGCTTTTCTTGCGCGGAAACTCCGTGAAGTACTCCTCGATGTACTCGATCTCGAGGGCCCCCTGCTGGAGGGGATATTCCCTGATCTGGTATTCCAAGACGGAAGCATTGTAGCGCGCTGACGCGCCATGTAGACGAGCTGCAGGGTGAAGACCGTCGCGATGATCCACGGCCGCATCATTCCGACCGCAGCTCGCTGACCAGGGGACGGCCTAGCGCGAAGCGGCCGGCGAGGACGGTGGCGATCGCGCCCGCCGCGAAGATGCCGGCGAGCCAGGCGGGCAGCGTCCATCCACCGGGCATGCCGCGATCGAGTAGCGCGGGCAGAATCGCGACGGCCGCGGCGATCACGCCGGCCGCGATGCCGGCGGCGAGCAGCATCAGGTGCTCCGACAGCACGAGCCGCGACACGTCGCCATGCGCGTAGCCGACCGCGCGCAGCAGCGCGAGCTCGCGCCGCCGCTCCAGCACGTTGCGCGCAAGGACGGTCGCAAGACCAACCGTGCCCAGCAGCAGGCCGAGCGCGCCGAGCGTCTGGAACGTCGAGAGATACGTGTTCTCGACGCGGTTGTACACGGCCAGACGGTCGTTGGTGGAGCCGGCATCGAGCCCTGCGTCGGAGAGACCCTCCTCGAGCGCCGCGGTCACCGCGCGTATTCTGGGCCCGAGAGCCTCTGCCTCCCCCGAATGCGGGATGTCGGCCAGCAGCATCCTGAACCCCTCGCTGCCGGGGAACAACTTCAGGAACGCGGCCTCGCCAATCATGATCTCCCCCTGCAGCACGCTGTGCGCAATGGCACCCACGATGCGCAGACGGATCGGGCGGGCGGAGTCTTCATCGATTGTGAGCTCGTCACCGACGGCGGCATGCAGCACGTACTGCAGCGACGTCGCATCGGCAATGGCCGGGATCGCGCCGTCTGCCTGCGGCTGCGCGAGCAGGCGCCAGGGATTTGCGCGATCCTCCTCCGTCTCCGCCGTCGAGGCTGAGAAATGGAACCGGCGCGCATCGACGAACGCCCGCGTGACACCAACGATGCGAGGGCGCCGCGGCTTGTAGAGATTCAGACAGCTCGCATCATCTCCCGCGCGCAGGCGAAGCGGATAGAAGCGCGAGCCGTCGAGCGCATCGGCCGCGGGTGTGAGCCCGGCGGCGTCGCGCCCTTCGGCGGAATTGAGGTCGTGCACCATCGGCAGCGACGACTCGCCGATGATCGCGAAGCCGCCCGCGCCGCCGTCGGGCTCGAGCGCATCGTCGGGTCCCTTGCGGAAGGCGTCGACCGACACGATCATGAACACGGCCGATGCTACGAGCGCCGCGGACAACACGCTGCGGCCGGGGCGCCACGCGGCATTGCGCGCGCCAAGACGCGCGATCGCGGCCGTGCCCCCACCCGCAAGCGCGGGCCGATTGCCCCCGCGTAGTGCGAGGCGCAAGCACGCGAGCACGGATGTGAGGAGCAGCATCCCGGCGGGAAAGAAGGCAGCCGCGTCAGGAAGCAGGCGCGCGAAGCCGGCGCCGACGAGCGCGATGGCGGCCAGCGCGCATACGACGGCGAGCACGGCGACTTTCTTCGAGGCCTTGCGCGCCGCGGTCGCGTCGTTCGATGCGCCTCCGCCGAGCACCGAACGCGGAGACAGGCCGCGAAGGCCGCGCAGCGACAGCACGATGCAGATCGCCGCCGTCACCACGCCGGCGAGCACGCCAATGACGAGAGGCGCCGGCGAGACATGCAGCGACAGCGCCGTGATGTTGACGGCGCCGCTCCACCAGGTGCGCAGGCCGTAGAGGACGAACGCGGCGTAGGCGACACCCAGCGCGGCGCCGGCGAGGCTGCCGGCGAGCGCGAGCGCGAGTCCCTCGGCGAGAAACAGCCGGCGAATCGTGCGGCGCGGAAAGCCGAGCGCCTGCAGCAATCCGATCTCGCGGAGCCGCTGCTCGATGCCGAGCCGGAAGAAGAGCGACGCCAGCAGCAGCGCCGACATGAGCAGGAACGAGCTGAAGCCGAGGAAATACTGCGCGAAGTCGGCGGACCCCTGCGCGGCGTCCTGCCCCTGCTTCCGCACGTCGATCAGTTGCAGGCCCGATGATTCGAGATCGACGCGCCGCATGATGCCCGCGTCGAGCGCCTGCAGAAAGTCGCCGGGCTTCGCCGGCGCGACCGGCAGCGCGCGAATCGACGTGAGCGCGCCGTAGCGCGATCCCCAGATCCGCTGGCCGGCGTCGAGTGGAATGAACGCCTTCGGCGTTGTGCGATACGCGTCCCAGTAGTCCTCGTCGATCGGTCTGACGCGGCTCAGGTCGACGGGAAACGGCGGGTTCCAGTCCGAGAGATCATCGGAGTCGCTGATGCCCGGATACTCGGGCGACAGCTTGCGGTCGGCCGCGAGCCCCGCGATCGGCACGACGGCGGAGACCATGAACTCCGCGCTCTCGGTGCCGAGACGCCCCTCGTCGAGCCAGCGGTAGTACGACATGCGCAGCCGATCACCCGGCTTGGCGCCCAGATCGCGCGCGGCCCAGTCGTTGAGCACGATGGGCGGCAGACTGCCGGTGATCGTGCTCGCAAGTCCCGCGCGGAGCACATCGTCGGTCAGGCGCGCGGGATCGAGCGCGGTGACGAGCGAGTACGGCACGACGCGATCGCCGACCTGGAACTCGTTTGCCAGATACGTCATCACCGGCAGCGTCGGGATGCCGGCATCGCGCGCGATCTGCTCGATGGCTGCCGCGGCTTCTGCCGTGAGCAGCCCCGCCTGACTCTCGATGACGCCGGTGCGCTCGTCGAGCACGCTCGACTTGAGACCGAGATCCGCAGGGCGCGCCGCCGCTTCGAGCGCCGGCCGCAACGACTCGAGCGTATTTGGCTTGCGGCGCAGCAGCGCAAGGTTGACGCGGCCGTCGACAGCGAGATCGGCCTGCAGCCGACCGAGATTCATGAAGATCGCGCGCACCGGCCCTTGCGACGGCGATGGCGCGAAGTCGCCAAGCTCCTCCGCCGGCAGCACGCCTGCCGCAGTCGTGCGCAGAGTACGGCCGCCCTCTTCGCGGCGCCCGTGCAGCGACTCGAGCGGAATGTCCGACGGCCGTTCGACACGCACGACCAGCGGCTCCCCCGGCGCCGCACCGAGCTCCGACGCGAGGCCCGCGCTCAGCAGCACCTCTCGCCCCGACGGGGCGACCCGATTCACGCCGTGCAGCGCGAAGAAGCGATCGTCGATGCCGTAGACGATGACCTTCGACGCGCGGCGGCCGCTCGCTTCGTGCGTGACGATGGCGTTGACGGCGACCGCGGGGGCGGCGGCCTCGATCAGGCCCGATGACGCGGCGTGCACCTCGGACGCGAGCGCCTCGCGAAAGAAGGTTTCCGAGGTGATGACGCTGTCGGCGCGGCCGAGACGCTGATCGACGAGCGCGCGCAGGCTGCCGCGAACGGATTCTCCGACGATCAACGCGCCGGCCAGCACCGCGACCGCGCACGCGACACCGGCGACGACAGCCGCGTTGGTGCGGGCGTGATGTCGCAGGCTGCGGCGGACGAGCGCGCCTGGCGTCATGACACCAGCCGGCGCGCGTCGAGCTCGAAGCGGCGGCCGAAGCGCTCGGCGAGCGCGGGGCTGTGGGTGACCACGAGCAGAATCGTGTTCAGCTTCACGTGCAGGTCCACGAGCAGATCCGCCACGCTCGACGCCGCGGTGCGGTCGAGGTTGCCGGTCGGCTCGTCGCACAGCAGCATCGACGGGGATCCGACGAGGGCGCGGGCGATGGCGACGCGCTGCCGCTCACCCCCGGAGAGCTCCGCAGGGCGGTGATCGACGCGATCGCCGAGGCCGACCTGCGTCAGCAGCGTGCGCGCGCGCTCACGCAGCTCACCGGTCACGCCCGTGCTGCGCACGATCGCCGGCGTCAGCACGTTCTCGAGCGCCGTGAGCTGCGGTAGCAGCAGATGATCCTGGAACACGAAGCCGACGCGCTCGTTCCTGAACGCGGCCTGCCGCGGCTCGGGCAGCGTCCACGGATCGTCGCCATCGAGCGTGACCGTGCCGCTGGTCGGGGGCTCGAGCGCGCCGATGATGTAGAGCAGCGTGCTCTTGCCGCTGCCCGACGGGCCCATGATCGCCGCCGACTCGCTACGATCGAGCGAGAGCGACACCTCGTCGAGAATCGGCAGCGGGCCACGTGGCGTGGGATACGACTTCGAGACGCGATCGACGTTAAGCATGATCGTTCAAGGAGGCGTACGCCGCTTCGGCGGCGTCGGCCATGACATCGACACTGTAGTTGGCGCGCACGCCGAGCGCGCCGCGCTGCGCGAGCTCTGACGCGAGCGACGGATCGGTCAGCACACGAAGCAGCCCCTGCGCGAGCGCTTCGGGATCGTCAGGCGCGACGAGCAGGCCGCCACCCGTGCGCTCGACGATCTCGGTAAAGCTGCCGCGCGATGGCTGCACGACGGGCACGCCCCCCGCCATCGACTCGAGCAGCGTCAGGCCCTTCGGCTCGTCGTAGGTCGCGGGCATCGACATGACGTCGAACGAGCGCAGCAGATCCTGCTTCGCCGCGCGCTCGGGCGATCCCGCGTATGAAAACTCGGCATCGATGCCGAGGTCGCGCGCCTGCCGAAGCAGGCCGTCGTAATAGCCCTGATGCTCGGGCCCGAGATAGCCGCCGGCCACGAGCCGGAGCGGCATCGCCGTCTTGCGCTTGAGCAACTGGAACGCCTGCATGAGCACGTGCAGGCCTTTCTCGGGCGCGATGCGGCCGAAGAATCCAACGGTCTTCGGCGCGGACGCATCGGCCGCGCGCGCGCCGGTGTCAGGCGCGTCATAGCCCGCGAGCGAAATACCGAGCGGCACGACGTGCATCTTCGCGTCGGGAATGCCGAGATAGCGCCCCATGAACGCGCGGTAATAGTTGCTGACCGGCAGGAACAGATCGACATCGCCAACCTGGCTGCGGATCAGGTCCAGCGACTCGGCCTTCCACGGCTCGTGCAGGTTCTCGAGAAAGAGATCCTCTCCCTGCAGCGTGCAGACAATCGGCACGTCGAGCGCTTCGCGCAGCGGCTTCGCGAGACCGATCAGCAGTGTGAACGGAAGGCTGATCGCATCGAAGGGCCGTTCCTGTCCGAGCCAGTGCAGCAGCTTCGCGATCTCTTTCCACTGATGTCCGTCGTTGCCGCGCAGCATCGACACGGTCATGCCGCCGAGCAGTGCGGGTTCGACTTTGATCTGCCGCTTCGACGCGAACTTCAGCATCGGGCCCCAGTCCCAGATGCGATCGAGCATCCACGGCGTATGGCGGAAGAGCGCCATGTGCTGCTCGAGATAGACGCTGATGCCGCCGAAGAACACCTTGCCGGCGCTGACGTTGCGCTCGTCGGTGAGCGTCGGCGTGTAGACCGGCGCGAGCACCACGTCGTGGCCGCGCGCCAGCAGCGTGGAGGCCAGCGCGTTGTCGCGCAGGCAGCTCCCGCAGTACATGTCCGCCGCGCCCGCTGTCAGATAGAGAAGCCGCATTGATCGATGGCTCTCAGGATAGCCTCTGCGGACCGCTCGATGTCGGATTCCGAGGTCGACCAGTTGCTGACCGAGAATCGAATCGCCGTCATGCCGTGCCAGGTGGTGCCGCTCAGCCAGCACGTGCCTTCCTTCTGCACCGCGGCAATCACGGCTCGTGTGGCTGCATCGGCGTCTGGTCCCTGATCGCCGCGCGGCTCGATTCTCACGAGCGCCTGATTCAACACAACGTCGTTGAGGATGCGCACCGAGGGATGCACCGCGAGCAGCGCCGCCATGCGCTGGGCGTGGCCGCAGCAGCGATCGACCAGATCGCGCAGCCCCTCGCGTCCCATCGACGCCAGCGCGGCATACACGGTGACGGCGCGGCCGCGGCGCGATTCCTCGGGCACGTAGTCGTGCGGGTCGCGCTCGGCGTCCGTCGTCTCGATGTAGGCGGCCGCGAGTGTCATCGCGGCGCGATGCGAGGTGCGGTGACGCGTCATCGTGATGCCGCAGTCGTACGGCACGTTGAGCCACTTGTGGGCGTCGGTGGCGATCGAGTCGGCACGCTGGATGCCGCGCGCGAGATGCGCGCGCGACGGGCTCGCCAGCGCCCATAGCCCGAATGCGCCGTCGACGTGCAGCCACGCGCCGCGCCGCTCGCACGCGTCCGCGATGGGCTCGAGAGGATCGAACGCGCCGGTGTTGACGTTGCCCGCCTGCGCCGTCACGATGCAGGGGCCCGTGCCCTTCGCGAGCGTCTCGGCCAGGAGATCGGGGCGCATGCGGCCCTCATCATCGGTGGGCACGCGGTGCACGCGCGCGGCGCCGAGGCCGAGATACCGGAGCGCGTTGAAGATCGTGTAGTGGGACTCGTCGCTGACGACGACGTCGATGGGCGGCGCGCCGAAGAGGCCGTCGGCCTCGACGTTCCAGCCGGCACGCTCGAGCACGTGATGGCGCGCGACGGTGAGACAGGTGAAGTTCGCCATCTGGCAGCCGGTCACATAACCCGTGACCCAGTCGTCCGGTAACTGCGCGACGTCGCGAATCCACGCCGACGCGACGTCTTCGGCCACCGACACGATGGGCGCGAGCACGTAGATGCCTGCGTTCTGATCCCACGTCGACACGAGCCAGTCGGCAGCCACGGCCGCGGGCAGGCTGCCTCCTACGACGAAGCCGAAATAGCGAGGGCCCTGCGATCCGACGGTGCCCTCGACGGCCGCGTCGGCGAGGCGATTGACGATGGCGACAGGATCCTGTGGCGTCTCGGGGAACGGCCCGCCGAGCGCCTCGCGCAGATCGCGCGCCGAGGCGCGCGCGACGACGGGGCGATCGCCGACGGCGTCGAGATACGCGTTGGCGCGGGCGGAAGCGGCGTCGAGCGCGGCCGTCCAGTGGTTCATAAATTGAGACCCGTCCCCTATTCCCGGTAGCCGCGGCGCGCGCGCACGGTCAGCTTGCCTGGGCGCGTGACCTCGACCTTCAGCTCGTGCCAGCCGGCGCGCGGCACGCCCTGCGGCGTGTAGCGCAGCACGTAACTCTGACGGAAATCATCGAACGCCTTCCGGAACGACGACACCACGTGATTGCGGAAGATCGGCTCCTCGTGCACGACGCCGCCCGTGTGCGTGACGAGGCGCTCGACCATGGCGACCTCGCTCTGCGGCGCGCGCGTCGGGTTCCACTGGCGGACCACCCCGCGCTGGGCGCCCTCGGGCCGCGAATCGCCGAGGATCACGAGGTGGAGCACCGCGTCGGAACGCTCGGCCACGGCCGACAACTGTTCGAGCGAGATGACGCCGCCGGCATCCGCGGCGTCGGTGAGCGCCAGCACCATGTGACGGCGTCCCGTGTCGGGCTTGTGCAGGAGGGCGGCAAACAGCGCGTCGTAGACCGGTGAGACGCGCCCCATCTTCACGTGCGACACATCCGGTTTCGCGCCCGCCGGTTGCCAGCCGAAGGCGTCCTGCACTTGATCGTCGAAGGTCAGAAGCCGCACGCGGTCGCCGGCGCGCAGCAGCCCTGCGACGGTGATGATGTCCTTCTTGAGCGACCCGACGCGGCCGCCCTGGCTCACGCTCGTGTCGTGAAAGATCGTGACGTCGATCGGGACAGCCTCGATTGACACGGCATCGACCTGCTGGAGCACGCCGTTGTCGTAGAGGCGGAAATCAGCGGCGGTGAGACCTGCGACGACGGTGTTGCCCGCCTTCACCGACACGTCGACCGAGACGAGATTGACGCCGCTGCGAAACACCTGGCGCGCCGCGAGGGGCGCGCCGGCCATCAGCGCAAGCGCGCACACCGCTAACAGCGCGCGCCTCATCGTCCGGCCTCCCGCATGCGATCGCGATAGCGCGTCCAGTGGCGGAACTGTCCGAAGCCGTACTCGCGCCACGGATCCTCGGCGGGTCTGGAGGCGAACGAAGTCGTCATGACGTCGATCGCGGCATCGGCTTGCTCGGTGCGGTGCAGGACTGCGGCGAGGGCCATGGACGCCGCCTGGCCGCGAGGAAGCGCGGCCAGCGCGGCGCGATACGCCGACGCCGCGTCGCCCGTGCCGCCGAGCTGTTCGAGGGTGCGGCCGCGAAAGAGATGCGCGAGATACTGCACGAAGGCATCACCCTTCTCGGCGGCGATGGCGAGATCGGGCAGCACCGAGTCGAGTCGCTTGAGGCGGAGCTGGATGTAGCCGATGGCGAGCGCGGACTCCGCCGCGAGCTCGGGATCGGCGGA